>JAVXTH010000086.1:0-1269 GCA_036642795.1 Erysipelotrichaceae bacterium | reverse complement strand
TTAACAAATTATATTGGTTTATATCCAGAAGTATTCACCGTTAGTTACTTTGATGAAAAGGGAATCGAATTAGCTGGAACAGCTGAAAACGTATATGCGAATCAAAACGTTACAAAACTTCCTATCATTCAAAATGAAGAGGGATATAATCAATCCACTTGGTTATATATGAATCAATCCAAGGAAAATGCATTTGATGAAAGTATTTAAATTGATCAAGATATCAAAGCATATTATACAAAAGAGATTAAGAAATTTAATATCACATTTGTTGATTTTGATAATAAAGAATTAAAACAAGAAACAGTTGAATACAACAAAGATGCAAAAGCACCAAAAGATTTAGCTCGTGAAGGTTATACCTTTAATGGATGGGATCAAGCATTTGATCATATTCATTCTGATTTAACCATTAAAACTAATTATACAATTAATAATTATCAAGTTAATGTTAAGTATATTTACGCAAATGGTTTAAGCGCAGCACCGAGCCAAACAATTGATAATTTAAATATCATCAATCAAAAATATGATATTGAATCACCAACCATTAGTGGTTATACAGCATCTAAGAGTAATATTAGTGGAAGCATTAAGGGCAAAGATGAAAGCTTTACGGTTGTTTATAATGGAATTGTAGTTAATCCAATTGAAGATGAAGATCCAATTCTTCCTCTTCCTAATAAACCAATCATAACGCCAACTCCAACCCCTATCGTAACACCTGCTCCAATTGCGAAGGTAGAAGTTCTACCAGAAGCGATTAATGAAGAAACATTACCGGAACAAGAAATCGTTGAACAAGAAACAGAAACGGTTCAACCGGAAACTACACCACTTGCGAAACCCGATAACAATCAATTTGAAAAAGTGGAAGATGAAGATACACCACTTGCGATTGTTGAAAGTAATAATTGGGCATTGATGAATTTAATCAGTACAGCAGCAACCATTCTTCTAGGTTTAGGATTATTAATTTCTAAGAAAAATAAAGAAGTTGAAAATGAAGACGAATTAAATGATGAATATCAACGCAGTACTTGGGCAAAAGTAATTGGAATCGCTTTAAGTGCATGTGCAATCATTGTCTTTATCTTAACGGAAGATATGAGTCTACCAATGGTATTAGTAGATAAATGGACCATCTTAATGGTAGCAATTCTATTTGTTCAAGTAATTGATTTTGGATTAGGAAAACATTGGAAAGCAATCGATTCAGATGAAAGTGAAACGACAAAAGCTTAATTTATAGAAAGAAAAGGTCATCTA
>JAVXTH010000085.1:0-1301 GCA_036642795.1 Erysipelotrichaceae bacterium | reverse complement strand
TTGGTGGTCAATCTTTTATGAGTGAAATGTTAGATAAAGTAAGAACTTTAAAAAATGAAATCAAACGCCGTAATTTAAATTGTTTAATTGAAATTGATGGTGGTATTAACTTAGAAACAGGGAAACAAAGCATAGCAGCGGGATGCGATATTCTTGTGGCAGGTAGTTATATATTCAAACAAGATATTAAAGAAGCAATCGCTAAGCTAAAATGAAAAAGATTTGCTTAGTAGCAGGAATGAGCAAGCAAGTTCCACACTTTGATAACTGCGATTATATTGGTATTGATGGTGGTGCTCGTATCTGTCTTCAACAAGGAATTAATATGATTGTGGCAATTGGTGATTTTGATTCGATTGATTCGGATGTATTATCAACAATCAAACAAAGTACGAAAGTGATTACATTGCCAATCCATAAAAACGAAACCGATAGTGAAGCAGCTATTTTATATGCTCAATCGCTTGGTTATGATGAAATCATTCTTTTTGGTGGATTAGCAGGAAGAATTGATCATGAATTTGCCAATTTATATTTAATGATTTTTCGCTATCCAGACTTAATTTTAATGAATGAACAAAATCGAATAAGAGTATTAAACAAAGGCACATATACATTTAAAAAAGAATATAAGTATTTATCATTTTTAGCCTTACAACCAACGATGATAAGTGAAAGTGGAGTTGCTTATCCATTGGATCATGCGATGATTGATGGCAAAGATATCTATACTGTTTCAAATGAGATTATGGAAGAAGCACAGATTATTCTTCATCAAGGAAAAGTATTGATGATAGAAGCAAACGATAAATAAAAAAAATCAAAGTTTATAATCGCTTTGATTTTTTCTTTACATGAAAAAAACAGATTTTCATCTGTTTTAGATAGCATTCTTAGTTTTTAAAGTTTTAAGTGCACGTGCTGATATACGGAGTGTTTGAGGCTTTCCATCAACTATAACTTTAACTTTTTGAAGATTTACATTCCATTTACGGCGAGAAGCACGCATGGAGTGAGAACGCTTATTACCGGACAAAGGTCCTTTACCTGTAATTTGACAAACTTTTGACATAACATTACCTCCTTCCGTATGGTTCGTTACATAATTCGCTTGCATATCATATCATTTCATGAAAAAAAATGCAAGAGGATAACTAAAAAAAGTCATAGGTTTTTTATCACTTATTTTTGCTTCATTGTGATGCTTATATTTTAACATGAAAGAGGAAGAAAGGGTAGCCTTAAAAATATTGTCAAAGGTAAGGATTATAAGATGGATTGAGAGGATGAAAAAAAATGGT
>JAVXTH010000084.1:0-1326 GCA_036642795.1 Erysipelotrichaceae bacterium | reverse complement strand
TATTTATATTGTAAGATTTGATCTTGATTGATTACACTTAATATTTCAAAATCTTTATTCACAATTACGGCATTTCCTTCATAACCAACGGCTAACTTACCTTGCTTTAAATGATACTGTAAGCTTGGATTAACGGCAGCCATTTGAACGACATCCTTTATATCACAGTTACAATACTTCATCATGTTACGACATGCTTGGGGCATGGATAAGGTACTACCAGCAATTCTACCGGTTTCTTTCACTGTTGCTTCGCCATTCATAATTATAATATTCTTACCAGAGAATGAATAGTTTCCATCTGTTAATCCTTTACAAGGATTGGCATCACTAATTAAAGTAATTCTATTTCTGCCAAGTATTTGATACGTTGCTTTTATAATATCTGGATGAATATGAAAACCATCTACTATTAATTCACACATATAATTTGATAAGAAAGCAGCTGTGACAAGACCTGGCGCGCGATGGTTATGTTGACTCATCGCATTATATAAATGGGTGATACCAGTTGCTCCATCTTTTTGCGCAAAGAGTGCTTCTTCACAAGTTGCATTTGAATGACCAATATTTATAATGATTCCTTGCTTCGTTGCATCTTGGATTATTTTATTGGCATTTGTAAGTTCAGGGGCAATGGTCATTGATTTGATTTTTGATGAAAGTTCAAGATAATGCTTCCATTCACGCTCATCGGGATCTCTTAAACAATCTTCTTTCATCACTGCTTTTTGTTCTATGTTTAAAAAAGGACCTTCCATGTGAATTCCAATTAAATTAGGACAAGTAACATCTTCATATCGTTTTAAAATCGTAGCATAATCCTCTTCTTTTTCACAAACTAAACTAGCCAGAAAACCAGTTACACCCTCACTTAAAAAACAATCGGATATTTTGTTAATATGCTCACGATTACATTCATTAAAATCATAACCTAGGGAACCATGGGTATGCATATCTAATAAACCAGGAATGACATAGTTTTTACCGGCATCTATTTTTTGATCTACTTCAAGATTGATTTCATTTTCGTAAATGCCAATAATTTTCTTGTTTTCAATTAAAACACAACCATTTGGGATTTCTTTATCTCCATCGATGATTAAATGACCATTGTATATTAGGGTTTTCATAAAGATATTCCTTTCTTTATTATTTATAAAACTATCATAACAATGAGAACAAAGAAAATCAAGGAAACAAAAAAAGATGACTATCAAAGGATAAGCCATCTTATTTATTTTACTTGTTCTGTTTCATCGTTTTTTTAATAATAAAACCACTAGTGATTACTAGTCCCCATAAAATACCTAAGTTAAACATATT
>JAVXTH010000083.1:0-1666 GCA_036642795.1 Erysipelotrichaceae bacterium | reverse complement strand
TCATGAGGTTGGGGTTAATTTAGAATTAGAATGGAAGTAAAGGTTAAGCAGTTGTCGCTATGACGATTGCTTTTTAATTGATGACAGAATTATTATTATAGATTACAATATCGATAGACGATATCGTTCATCGATATTAAGGGGTGATTGCATGGCAAAACTAGGGTTAGAGAACTTAAGTGAATCGATGTTTTATGTCTTAATGGCGCTTCGCAAGGCGAACCGCTGTGGCACTGAGATTGCTGAATTTGTAAGTGTGAAGACCAAGCAAAGAGTTAATATTGGACCGGGTACTCTATATACTATCTTATCAAAATTTGAAAAAGAACATTTAATTGAGGAAGTAGAAATAGAGGGAAGAAAGAGAACTTATCAGATTAGTGAAAAAGGCTTAAAGTATTTTTGCAATGAATACGATCGTTTGAAGAAGCTAGTGGAAGATGCTAGTTGTGAGGGAGAATTATGAAATACAGATACATTATAAAAATGGTAAGAATATTTGAATATAAAGCACTAGAGAAGTACTTTGAAGAGATGGCAAAGAATGGATGGATGATTGATTCAATTAAATCGGGTTATATGCGCTTTGTGAAGTGTGAAAGAAAAAGTTTATATTTCAATATTGGTTTAGCAAATAATACAAGTATAATTGATCCACTATATGTAGATGATAAAATAATCGACTATCGTGATTTTATAAAAACATTTGATTATGAATTTGTATGTAGTTATGGGGCAATTCAAGTCTTTGTAAGTGAAAAAGAAACACAACTTTATAATGAACCGGAAGTAGATAATAAGGTTCTATCGAAGATAGTCTTTAAAGATGAACTTAATAAAAGCATTGGTCAATTTATATTGATGATATTCTTATTAATGATAAACCTAATCGATATTAATCAATATAAACTAGCAAATAGTCTTTGGGTTATGTTGATTGCCTTTCTTATCATTGGATTGCTTTACTCGATTGTACGAATTTATCCTTATTTAAAATTTCTTAAAACAAAAGAAATCAATCGAGATTTAGATATGTATATTCAAAAAAAGCCAATCGAATGGTTTTACTTGTTGTTCATTCCTTTTGGAGTAATCCTAATCGCTTTAATGGGATTCAATTCATTCTCAATCGGGTTTATATTTATTATATTGCTAGTATTATTGGTCTTTAAATTACCAATTCGACCTATTTTTAAATTGATAATATGCATATTTATGGTTTTGAGTTATAACTCGCTGAACATCACTTTAATACTACAAACAAGTGAGGATGCAAAGATTAGTGAAGATAAACCAGTTATAAGTAATCAAGTTTTTAATCAAAGTAAAAAGAATGAATTCACAAACATGCAATCCATTTTCATGCGTTATCAATTTGGTGAATTAGATATGGGTATGAAAGAGTATATCAATTATGATTATTATGAGGTATATGATACGATCTTAAAAGACTACTGTTGGGATAAAGTAATAAAAGAATATCATATAAATACTGAAATAATTAAGAAAGAGAATGGTATATTCACTTCAAAAGATTTAGGAATAAAACAAGATCAAGTGTCGGTCGTTAAAGAAGGAAATCAAATGATTGTTTTCATTCAGAAAATAAGTGAAGAAAAGCTACAGATTGTAAGTCATAGTTTAAAGAATAAAGGAATATAACTTT
>JAVXTH010000082.1:0-1961 GCA_036642795.1 Erysipelotrichaceae bacterium | reverse complement strand
AGTTTTACGCCCGTGGATTTAAGCTTCTTGCAGGCTGATTTGATGTTTTAATTTCTTTAATTCTTTCACCATAAAGATTGAAACAACTATACCACTTGTAATATCAGCAATTGGTCCTGCATATAAAATACCATTCAAACCAAGGAACTTTGGTAAGATAAGAATGCAAGGAATTAATAAGATTAATTGTCTTAACATAGACAATATCGATGCCTTTAAAGGTTGTCCGGTTGCCTGAAAATAACTGGTTGCGGTTATTTGAAAACCAGCCGTAAAAATACCGAGCATATAGATTTGCATACATTGTTTGGCAAATTCATTGAATTTCGCATCTTGAGTTCCAAATACCATCAAAATTTGTTCTGGGAAAAGAAAACATAAAGCTAAACCAATGCAAGATACAACACTGGCGAAACTTGCCGCAATCGTGTAGGTCTTTAAGATTCGCTCAGGTTTTTTTGCGCCACGATTGAATCCTAAAATTGGTTGGGCCCCAATACCAATTCCAATACAAATTGAGGTGATGATCATTGATACCTTAGAAACAATCCCCATCGCACTTAATGCTACATCTCCACCAACGCTGCTTAATGCCCCATAATGAACCAGTGAATTGTTCATCACAATTTGCATCAAAGTAGCAGAGATTTGAATAATACAACTAGATACACCTAAAGAAAATACTTTACGACAAGTGTTTAAATCAATTTTAAACCAACGCTTTTGAAAGCGCATATTCCCATGTTTTAAGAAATAGCTCACTAAAATAATCGTTGAAATTAACTGCGATGTGATCGTCGCAATCGCTGCTCCCGCTACTCCCCAATGAAAGACAAAGATATAAATAGGATCTAAGATAGTATTTAAGATAGCACCAGCTAACATGCTGTACATTGCTAATTTAGGAGCTCCATCACATCTTGCCATATTCGATAAACCAATTCCGACTAGGTTAAAAGGTGCACCTAATAAGATAATTGAAGCATAGATCCGTGAATATTCCATATTCTTAGGTGTTGCGCCAAAGATGTTTAAAATCGGATCAAGAAATAACAAACCAAAACTTGTGATTAAAATACCTGCTATCACTAATAAAATAAATACATTACATAAAGTCTTAGTTGCTTCTTCTTCTTTTTTTTCACCTAATTTAATCGCTGCATAAGAACTTCCTCCAGCTCCCAGTAAGGTACCAATTGATAAAATAATCGTTACAATTGGAAAACTTACTGTAGTGGCGGCATTTCCTAAATAGCCAATTCCCTGTCCGATGAATATTTGATCCACAATATTGTAGACCGCATTCACTAACATCGATATAACCGAAGGTATCGCAAACGTTACTAATAATCTAGGAATCGGATAATACCCTAATGGGTTCATTGTTTTTTCATTTTTCTGCATGATTCTCCTGCTTTCGTTTATTAATATAAGAAAAGGCTCGATTCGCCATATTCGTTAACTGTTCTTCCATTTGTTTTTGTTCCTCTAAAGATAAATCTTGGCATAAAATATCGTTCCATTTTTTTAATACCAACTGTGTTTGTTTCACTACAAAGATTCCTTGTTCACTTACAAACAATTGACTGCTTCTTTTATCTTCATCACACACAACTCGTGTTACATAGCCTAATTCGCATAACTTAGCAATCGCTCTAGCACAAGTCCCTTTATCATAATGCCCCATTTTCGCAATTTCTAAAGCACTAATGCCAGGAAATTCAAAGATTCGTAATAAAAAGAATTGTTGTCCACTCCCAATTTGATAAGGTGCTAATTCATGATCAAAAAAGATATGTGAATTACGATATATAATGGATGCTTGTTTATTAATTGAATTTTTTAGTTTCATTTTACTCTCCATATAGTTGCATATGCAACTATATGAGTTTACCATAATTATGAATTTGATTCAATTAATAATTATGATAAATTAAAAAAAAGCAAACGAATTTGCTTTT
>JAVXTH010000081.1:0-2076 GCA_036642795.1 Erysipelotrichaceae bacterium | reverse complement strand
GGATCTTTTGGAAATGCGGTATTGGATCGTTTCTTGGCAACGGATATAAAAGAAATACGTATCTTTAGCCGAGATGAATTGAAGCAGGACAATATGCGTCATAAATATCAAAAAGAGTTTCCTCAACATAGTGATAAATTAAAATTCTATATTGGTGATGTTCGTGATTTAGCTTCAGTAAAGAATGCAATGCATGGAGTCGATTATATGTTTCATGCTGCAGCCTTAAAACAAGTTCCATCTTGTGAGTTCTTTCCAGTTGAAGCAGTTAAAACAAATGTATTAGGTACTGAAAATGTATTAACGGCAGCAATTGAATGTGGTGTAAAGAAAGTAATTTGTTTAAGTACTGATAAAGCAGCTTATCCAGTCAATGCGATGGGTACAAGTAAAGCAATGATGGAAAAAGTAATCGTAGCGAAATCAAGAGTAGTAGAACCGGATAAGACAATGATCATGTGTACACGTTATGGAAATGTCTTATGTTCAAGAGGATCGGTTGTACCTTTATTCTTAGACCAAATAAAAGATGGATTACCATTAACATTAACAGAACCAAGTATGACACGTTTTGTGATGACCCTTGAAGAAGCAGTTGAATTAGTTGTATTTGCTTTTGAACATGGTAATAGTGGTGATATTTTAGTTCAAAAAGCACCAGCATGTACGATTGAAGTATTAGCTCAAGCAGTTAAAGAACTATTTCATGCGAAAAGTGAAATCAAAGTAATTGGAATTCGTCATGGTGAAAAAATGTATGAAACATTATTAACCGATGAAGAGTGTGGTCATGCAGTTGATATGGGTGATTTCTATCGAGTACCTGCGGATAAACGTGATTTAAATTATGATAAGTTCTTTAGTGAAGGTTATCAACAGAGTAAATTAACACAGTTTAATTCAAACAATACGGAATTAATGGATGTCGAAGCAGTAAAAGAAAAACTAAAAGAAGTACCTTATATCCAAGAAGAACTTGCTAACTGGGGGAAATAAGATATGAAGATATTAGTTACCGGTGCAAAAGGTTTTGTAGGAAAGAATTTATGTACTACTTTAAAAACACTAGAAGAATATGAAGTTTATGAATATGATATGAATAATACCAAAGAAGATTTAAAGAAGTTCACAAGTGATTGTGATTTTGTCGTAAATCTTGCTGGTGTAAATCGTCCAAAAGATCCCAAAGAATTTTACGAAGGAAATGCCGGTTTTGGAGAAACATTATGTGCATATCTTAAAGAAGCTCATAATAAAGCCGGGGTTATGATTTCTTCTTCGATTCAAGTAGGAAAAGACAATGATTATGCTAAGTCTAAAAAAGAGGGAGAAGATCTTCTTTTAGCTTTTGGAAAAGAAAATGGCAATCCTGTTTATATTTATCGCTTTGCTAATCTATTTGGTAAATGGTGTCGTCCTAACTATAATAGTGTCACGGCAACTTGGTGTTATAATGTCGCAAATGGAATTGAATTACAAATGAATGATGCAAGTGTTGTTTTACCACTTTGTTATATTGATGATGTGGTAGAAGAGATAATAGCTTGTATCAAAGGAAATGCTTTTCAAGTAGCGGATCATTATGGTGTTAAAAAGGTGTATGAAATATCGCTTGGAGAGTTAAAAGAAAGAATTGAATCCTTTCCTTTATCAAGAAAAAATTTAGAAATTATTGATCAAGGAGATGAATTAACTAAAAAATTATACGCAACTTATTTAAGTTATTTGCCAGTTGACCAATTTGCGTATCCTTTAAAAATGAATGTAGATAATCGTGGTAGTTTTACGGAGTTTTTAAAAACAAGTGAACACGGGCAAGTAAGTGTGAATATATCTCATCCTGGTATTACCAAAGGGAATCATTGGCATCATACAAAGAATGAAAAGTTTTTAGTGGTTGCGGGAAAAGGATTACTTCAATTTCGCAAAATTGGTGATGATCAGATTATTGATTATCACGTAAGTGGAGAAAAACTTGAAGTAGTAGATATACCATGTGGTTATACACACAATATTATCAATGAAGGAACAAGTGATATGGTTACTATTATGTGGGCGAATGAAGCATTTGACCCT
>JAVXTH010000080.1:0-2344 GCA_036642795.1 Erysipelotrichaceae bacterium | reverse complement strand
GGTTTAATAATTGACAAATGAAGAATGTATAGTATACTTTTTATGTAGTCATATAACTGACGGAAGTGGATCACCACATGAAGTATGACCAAACACAAGCCGACCGTCTGGGCAGAAAAGCTCGGATTTTCGGCTTTTCTTTATTCTAAGACGAAAGTGAGGTCAGTTACATGAGAGAAGAATGGTATAGTTTTGAGAGTGGAAATTGGACAAAAGAAATTGATGTGCGTGATTTTATTCAAAGAAACTACACTCCTTATGAAGGAGACGACAAGTTTTTAGAAGGCACGACAAGTGCAACCGATGCTTTATGGAAACAAGTCATGGAATTAAACAAATTAGAACAAGCAGCAGGTGGCGTATTAAATGCAGATACAAGTGTGGTATCTACCTTAACTTCTCATAAAGCTGGGTACTTAGATAAAGCACTTGAAAAGATTGTTGGTTTTCAAACCGATGAACCTTTTAAAAGAGCATTACAACCATTTGGTGGTATTAAAATGAGTGAAGGAGCTTTAAAAGAATACGGATATACAATTGATCCTAATATTAAAGAAATCTTCACAAAGTATCGTAAAACGCATAATCAAGGTGTCTTTGATGTTTATACACCAGAGATGCGTGCAGCTCGTCACTGTGGCATTATAACGGGCTTACCAGATGCTTATGGACGAGGAAGAATCATTGGTGATTACCGCCGTCTTGCCTTATATGGAACGGACCGACTCGTTGAAGATAAAGAAGAAGTAAAAGCTAATTTAGCGGGAAGCATGGATGCAGATAAAATTCGTGACCGTGAAGAGGTAGCAGAACAAATAAGAGCGTTACAAGCAATGAATGAAATGGCTAAAATATATGGCCTTGATATGTCAAAACCTTCTAAGAATGCACAAGAAGCAATTCAAGCGGTGTATTTTGGTTACCTAGCAGCCGTTAAAGATCAAAACGGGGCAGCGATGTCCATTGGTCGTGTTTCTACTTTCTTAGATGTATATATTGAACGAGATTTACAGAATGGTGTTATTAGTGAAAAAGAAGCACAAGAATTAATGGATCATTTTGTGATGAAATTACGTTTGATTAAATTCATGCGTACCGAAGATTATAATGATTTATTCAGTGGCGATCCTAACTGGGTAACGGAATCAATTGGTGGTATGGGAGTAGATGGTAGAACCCTTGTCACAAAGAACTCCTTTCGTATCTTACATACTTTAGTTAATTTAGGACCGGCACCAGAACCGAATTTAACGGTTTTATGGAGTCCACGTTTACCAAAAGAATTCAAACGCTTTTGTGCAAAGATTTCAATTGATACAAGTTCCATTCAATATGAAAATGATGATTTAATGCGTCCGGATATGGGCGATGATTATGGTATCGCTTGTTGTGTTAGCTGTATGCGAATTGGTAAAGACATGCAATTCTTTGGTGCTCGTGCCAATCTTGCGAAAGCTTTATTATATGCGATTAATGGTGGTATGGATGAAAAGAAGAAAGAACAAGTTTCTCCACGTTTTGCCCCAATTACCAGTGAATATTTAGATTATGATGAAGTGATGATGAAATACAATCAAATGTTAGATTGGTTAGCTGGTTTATATGTAAACACTTTAAATATCATTCACTATATGCATGATAAATATTGTTATGAAGCCGCTGAAATGTCACTTCATGATTATGAAGTAAGACGATTCTTCGCTACTGGTATCGCAGGTTTATCGGTTGTTGCTGATTCTTTATCCGCGATTAAATATGCCAAAGTAAAAACAATTCGTGATGAAGATGGTTTGGTTGTTGACTTTGCAATTGAAGGCGATTTCCCAAAATATGGAAACAACGATGATCGCGTAGATGAATTAGCTGCTGATTTAGTTAAGAACTTTATGTTGAAAATAAAGAAACATAAAACATATCGTAATGGCGTACATTCAATGAGTATTTTAACCATTACAAGTAATGTTGTATATGGTAAGAAAACCGGTTCTACTCCAGATGGTAGAAAAGCCGGAGAACCATTTGCTCCAGGTGCTAATCCAATGCATGGTCGAGATGTAAATGGTGCATTGGCATCACTTGAAAGTGTTGCCAAGTTACCCTATGAATATTCAAGAGATGGTATTTCAAATACTTTCTCAATCGTGCCCGATGCTTTAGGAAAGAAATAGGAGGGAATACTTATGTTAGATCGTATTGATAACTTAGTTACATTAATTGATGGTTACACGATGAATGGTGGTCATCATTTAAACGTCAATGTTTTTAATCGTAGTACTTTACTGGATGCCCAAAAACATCCTGAATTATATCCTCAATTAACGATTCGTGTATCTGGTTATGCTGT
>JAVXTH010000079.1:0-2354 GCA_036642795.1 Erysipelotrichaceae bacterium | reverse complement strand
AACATTGAAGGACTTGGCTTTGCGATTCCAATCAATAGCGCAAAAGTTGTTGTGGAAGAATTAATGAAAAATGGTTATGTTTCAAACCGAGCTCAATTAGGTGTTTCTTTAATCGATGTAGATGATGCCATGACAGCGATGAAAGCTGGAGTCGATGAAGTCGGTGTTTATGTTTCGAAGATTTATGCAAATTCAGCTGCGGAAAAAGGTGGCTTAAAAATACGTGATCAAATTATCCAAATCGGTGATACTAAAATAGCAACTTCAAGTGAAGCTCGTTCAGCCATTCATAAACATAAAGCAGGCGAAAGTATTAACATTAAAATTAATCGCAATGGGAAAAACATGGATGTGAAAGTTACTTTAGATGAAGCGAGTAAAGCTGATTTACAAGAATGATGCAAATAAAAAGGTACGCTATTAAGTTTAATAGGCGTACCTTTTCTATGTTCTTTTATCAAATTTAGTTTGACACTTAGGACAAGTAATTGTAACATTACCTCTGCCTTTTGGAACTCTAATCTTTTGCTTACAACTAGGGCATGTAAAGAAACGATGTGTTTTACGTTCTTTTAAATGTTTCTTTTTTAATTGAAACCAAGAACGAAATGGTTGCGTAAATCTTAAATAAGCCATATTTTCTGCATATCGTTTTTGAATATTACGTGAGAATAATCTAAAATACATTAGAATAACAATTAAAAACGAAGCAATTTGCGCAATTCCGTTTCTACTTAAGAGTGAAAGTAACCAAACAACAAAGAATGAAACAAGTAAAGCTTTTGATAAGGCATCATTTGCACCGTATCTTCCAGCCATAAATTTTCTTAACCAATTCATTTGAATGCCTCCTTAAAGGATACGATTATTATAGCATAATCATAATTGAATAACATCCATTTAAGGCACTTCAAATTAGTGAAATTATGTTATTCAATTGTGTAATATATTTTATTTCCTAGGAAATGCTTACAAAAAAATCGCCGTTAAGCGATTTATTCTTCTTGAAGTAAAATTGATTTACGAAATACACCAGGTGTCATGTTCTTAATCTTTAAGAAATTACGTGAAAATGTTTTCGCATTGTTATAACCTATTTCAATTGCGATATCCGCAATGGCATCTTCACTTGATAATAATAATTCACATGCTTTGTTGATTCTTAAGACATGTAATAAATCATCAAAGTTTTTTTCTACTTGCGTAATTAATAAGCGATTTAATTCAACAATGGATATATTGAACTGATTTGCTACCATTGCACAATTCATATCTTCACGATCAAAGTATTCATGAATATAAGAAATTACTTGATAAGATAATTGTTTCTCTTTTTCTTTCATAATATTATTTAATTTACGATAGATCTTACGATATTCATTAGGTGTTGTACCAATACGTGAAGCAAATACTTTTGAAATATGCGAGGCATCAACATAACCAGTTACTGCCGCAATTTCATTTAAGGTTAAATCGGTATACATTAAAAAGTTGATTGCTTTTTCAATGCGGACTTCATTTAATAAATCATTAAAAGTTAAACCGGTTGTATCTTGAATATACTTACTAATTGCCGATTCACTCATATAGAATAAATCAGACATTTTACTTAAAGTAAGTTTCTCACTCGCATGAGAATAGATGTATTTTAACATTTTATTCTTATGATCTTGTTTTGGTAAAGTCTTACCATTTTGAACCATAATTTGTTTATTTAATAAACGTTTAAAAGTTACAATTAATTCAATGATTTTATTAATCGTATAAATATTGCCTAATTCTTCACTTTCTTTTTCTTCTAACATCGAATCCATACCAACTTCATGACGAATGTCTCTTAACAAATATTCGATTTGCCTGGCTTCCTCCTTGTTGCAATAAACAACCGGAGACTTAGAAAAAGCATCGATAATTTCAAGCATTTCATTATCGGTGTTATAGATTGATTTAATAATATTATTTGTTACTTCGGAGTTATATATAATTTTATAATTTTGAAGTTGCTCTTTTACACTACTAATTTTTGTTATCTCCCAAGGTAATATTGCGACAAAAGTATTTGGTATGATGTCATACTCAATATCATCAATCACAATCGTTCCTTTCCCTTTTTTAAAGAAGAGAAAGCGCGCTGTTTGATGAATTAGTGGTTTTGTTTCTTCTTCTACTACTTCAATATCAAATCCACAAAATTGTTTTTGATCAATATTTGAACAGTAAGGATTTTGTATTTCTATGATTTTTGACATTTGCTCACCTTTTCCTGTTTCATTATACCATAGAGTCTCAAAATGGCAAATTGTTTCATCTTAAAAGCATAAAAAAAGCCGAGTAAACTCGACTTTTAATTTAGA
>JAVXTH010000078.1:0-2407 GCA_036642795.1 Erysipelotrichaceae bacterium | reverse complement strand
TGCGACAGCCTTGTTTTTCAAATAGTCTATGAAAGTTTAGAGTGCAAACATTACAATCTTCTCTTTTAGAGTTTCATTAACAGTAATAGTTCCTAAATTTAAGACATAAAATCATACAATTTAATCTTTATCTATTGTCAACATATAATGATCTAAGCCATATTGAATTATGATGCCTTCTTTCGTATTATAGCAATCAGGGTATCCAATATGATCATCCTTATCTAGGTCAATATACAAATATTCTGCCTTACCATCTTTATTAATATGCATAACTCTAATAATTCCCGCATCATTAAAATATATTCGGCTATTATCCCCAATATATTCACTTGAATTTATAGCACCTTCATAATCAAAATCAGATATTTTTTGATTATGAATATTGAGTATCTTTGTCTTCTTATCTTCGTTTTGTAGAATTATATAATCATCAAATGCTAAAGCTTCCACAACTACAAAAGGAACCTTATATTCATGCCATTCATCATCTATGAGGTAGTGAATCAAACTACTATTTTTATTCTGTTCATATATCATTAACATATTGTCAGATACCGCAGTATTAAACCATGTAGAACCTAACATAGAAGCGTCTTCATTAAGATTAGAATTATTAATTTCTTGAGTTTTACCATATACTCTTTTCAAAGAACCCTTTTCATAGCACATTAGCGCATAATCTAAATTTGCTTTTACATCTATCGTATAATTTTCGATTGGTATTATTTTTGTAATTATCGTATATAATTTATTTTTATGAATAGTATACCTAGGTAATGCCGGCCATGAGTACATAATTCCCTCATTTAATACTTTTTTTACATGATCCTTTTCTTCTATCACTTTAAATGTAAATGGCTCCGTCTCATTTTCACCAGGTATGACTTCAGTGTATATATATGAACCTTCAAATTCTACGAATTCAAACGTGGTATAAAGATAATCTACATTTAATTCTTTTAAATCATGCTTTGATATATCATATGAAAAAATCTTATCATCTTTACTAACATTATATTTAGGATCTATCCTTGAAGATTGAAAATAGAATTTATTATTATTCACAACTCCACTTGATAAATTAGAATCTTTCTCTACTGGAAGATTTGACAACTCTTCAATTTTAGTAATCTTATACTTTTTTTTCGAATAATCCTCTACTTTAGTTTCACATCCGCTAATTATAAATACACACAAAACTAAACAAAGAAACCGATAAATTTTCATAATAACTCTCCTCGTATTAAATTCAATGGTGGTATTGAAACAACGATTGAATTCCCAAATAAAATAACCCGTTCCTACCACATAATGCCCCTATGTACTAACTCCTTTGAATCCTGGCAAACTTGTAGACCACGGATTCAGTATAAGTGGACAATTCGCATCAATGTCTGTAACCAAACTATTACCTAAGTTTACTTGACTAACTAATGAATGTTCATAATTCAATCCTGTGAATTTTTGAAGTGTTCTTGTTACTTCCCAAACATACGTTGTTTATCCATCTTCCTTGAACATCCCTCCTCTTTTTTTATTTCATGCATGAAACCTATAGTTAATTATTTTATAGGATACAACCTCTTTTATGTCAATACAATTGGGATGAAATGCCTTTATTTAGGGACGAAATGCATATTCACAATGAATACTATGCTTAACACTTACTATTTGAATTTAAAATTACAAACTATTTATTCACTTCAAAGTAATGCTTGGTAAAACTTTTTTTATTTTTTTTGCTTACATATATTATTTCATCATTATCCAGTTTCACCTTACAATCAGATATTTCTTTAATGGCTTTCAAATTTATCAAAATACCACGAGTTGCTTCATGAAACATATTAAATATAGGATCTTGAACTATTTGTTTTATCGTATCTCTTACTCTGTGTGATTGATCTATCAAGTAAATAATAATATAGTTTCCATCACTTTCTATATATAAAATATCTTCTACATATATTTTTTTCTTAAAACTACATTGATCAATCATATAATAATCTTTTTCTGCCATTAACTTAAAAAAGAATTCAATGATATCTTTGTATAACCTATATTCTCTAATAAAAGAAAATGGTGAATCATCTATTTCCTTCGAAATTTCTTTATCCTTTTCAATCATAAAAACTACATGATATTGTGGGAAATTATCTATCACTTCTTTTAAATTTTCATGACTTAATTGTGTTTTTATCTCAACCAATAAAATCTCTTGTAGATCTTTATTTAAAAAGGATTCAAAATAAGCAATTTTAAAACTTGCTTCAACAATTAATGGACTGAAAATTTTCTTTGATTTGAGTAAACAAAGTTGATTAAAATCAAAAATTAATAATTTCTTATCCTTGAACATTGCGATTTTCATATATCTTTCCCCATATATTTACTTTAATTACAT
>JAVXTH010000077.1:0-2457 GCA_036642795.1 Erysipelotrichaceae bacterium | reverse complement strand
CCGTCTTCCATATCTTGATACTGTTCAACTGGTTTAAATACATATTGAACAACTTGATCTTTACCTGTATTAATTGCCATTGAAGTTAAAGCTTCAAGGTCATCCATAAACGTACGTGCCATATTGACTTCAATAAGCATTGGTAAGTTCGTACCACCAATTACAACCATTTTCTCATGTTTCATACTTAATTCAACGGATGTTTTAAAAGGTGAACCACCAGCTAAATCAGATAAAACAAGAATTCCTTCACAATCTTTTAAAGCTAAGATTGCTTTTTCTAATTCACGTTGTAAATCTTCAACTGAATAATCTGCTAAGAAGTCAACATATTGGTAATCTTTAGGTTCTCCACCGATTAATTTTAATGAACTTGTTAATCCTGAACCGAAGTTACCATGTCCCGTTACAATAATACCGATCATAAATTAATATCCTCTTTCTTTCCCTAACGTGTATATGGGTAAATTGTTACCCCTTTAACAACACGATTTACTTCTCCACTTGGACATGGATTGTCTGGAGTTATATTATAAGATAATGATTTAAATAATGCAAGTACTTGAGCAACTAGAATATAGTCAAAGGCTAAGAACATATTATTTGCTTCTGTAGGGTTTTCAAATGCAAAGTAGAAGTCAACTAAGCCTTTTAATTCAGCATCTTGTTTGTTTGTAACGGCTAAGATTTTATTGCCTTTACGTTGTCCACTCATCTCTTTGATTAAGTCCATTTCATAGCGACGTGTATAGGCATCATCACTTAGATAAACAACTGTTAATGTCTCATCATTGATAACTGATTTAGGTCCATGACGGAAGCCCATTGGTGTATCATACATAGTAGTAACACGACCTGCTGTTAGTTCTAACATTTTTAATGAACTCTCTTGAGCAATTCCTTTTAATGCATTGGAACCTAAGTAAACAATACGGTTAAAGTTATAAGCATAAGCAATATCACCAATAACATTGAATTTTTCATCTAAGAATGTTTGTGCTGATTTAATAATCATTTCAGCTACTTTAACAGTTTCATCCATTTGATCAATTGAGAAACTTAATAAAGTGGCTAACATCATGTTTGAAAAGCTACTAGTCATAGCGAAGCTTTGATCATGTGTTTCAGGAGTTAAGTTAATTGCATATGCATTATGTCTTGTTTCAGCGGCTTTTGATAGAGCACCATTTGCATTACAAGTAACAAATAAATGATGAACATTATTTCCACATACAACATCAGCTGCATCAACGGCACCAACAGATTCTGGAGAATTACCACTTCTACCGAAAGAAACTAATAAAGTTGGTTTTGTAGATGATAGATAATTTTCTGGAGTTGCGACGATATCCGTTGTTCCATATGATTTTGTTTTGTAATTTGTAAGCTTATTCAAATAAGAAAATAAAGCATTCCCAACAAATTCACTTGTTCCAGCTCCTGTTAAGATAATGTCATAATCTTCATTATCAGTTACATTTGCGATAAATTTCTTAATATCATTCTTCTCATTTTTGATTTGAGCAATTGTTTTAGCCCAAGTAGAAGGTTGTTGATAAATCTCAGATGCTGTGAAGATTCCTTTTAGACTTTCGAAATCTTGCTTTTCTTTTCCAAATAACATATTCAGCTCTCCTTTTATACGGCATTTTGCGCCTGTTAACACTTTGATTATAGAACAAGGTTGATTAAATAACAATCAAAGTCAATGAGGTTGGCTAAAATGTGCAAAAAGATTATTAATTTCTAGAACTATATTTCTAGACGAAAGCCACTTTTCCATATATAATATAGAACAGAGGTGATTTTAATGGGTAAAAACAAGAAAAAAAGAGAACCATCCATTAGTGGTCGTAATATTTATAAAGATAAACACGGACGTTTTATCCTTTACAATAAAAAGAAAGCCATTGGTTATGTCGTTCCTGAAGATAAATTTGGTCAATATCAATTATATTCCAATCGTTTCATCTTTGGTTTAGTCATGGCAGCATTACTTGGATCCTTTGAATTATTTCCAATGCCAATGTTACTTTATGTTTGTATTGGAGCAGGTATCCTCTTATATTTATTATTAGAGCTACGTTATCGTACTTACTTCATTCCAAGTCTAACTCAAATCGAAAAATTCGAACCTGAAAATAGTCGCTCAAGATTTGCGATTATGGCAGAACAAAAAACTGGTATGTTGGTTTTGCTTGGTGTTCTATATGTTGCGGTTGGTATCTTATTCGTATTACTTGGTTATGAACAGAAGTTTGATACGTTCTTATTAATCACATGTTATGTTATTTGTGGTTTTGCCTTATACTTTGCTGGTTTACATTTCTATGTTGTTTTATATAAACAAAAACATCCAGAAGAAGTTAGTGTTACAACCGAGAAAAGCCCAGCTAAAAAAATTAAATTAAAGAAATAGTAGAAATGCCAAGGTCAATTGACCCTGGCATTTTTTAA
>JAVXTH010000076.1:0-2567 GCA_036642795.1 Erysipelotrichaceae bacterium | reverse complement strand
CTTAATATAATTTAAAATTTTGACATACGGTTATAAATAGCATATAATTATATCGTCTTAGATAGATATGAATAATAGAATTAATAATTATCGTTTTTAGATATTATTTGATTATTAGAAGATAATAATTTTTTTCCTAAAATATCTTAAAATAAGAATAAGTAATTATTAAACATGGTAATTAATTACGACTGTACTTAGTTAGGGGAAAAATTAAGTACTTAACAAAAAAGGGTAAAGGGAGAATGATTATTAATGCTGAATTACTTATTTAGGAATCCAATCTATCGCAAATATAGAGAACTTATACTGTGCACGGTTGACTTGTGTATCGTGATGTTTTCTTTTGTGATTTCAGTTTGGTCAAAAGTAGATTTTAAAATATCTGACTTGTTTGTTTATGATGCTAGAAAGATGGCTCTAGCGGCCTTTCTTATCCTCATAATTTATACGGTCAGTTTTTTGTTGTTTAAAGTACATCGTTCGCTTTGGAAATATGTTGGTGTAATGGAAGTGTTTAATTTGGGAGCTTCTGTCATTATGGCAACTTGTATATTGGTGATTGTTTTCTCAATGTATTTCCCAGCACCGGGCTTTATGGCAAGTATTTGCATTGTGAGTGGATTATTATCACTTGTTATGATGCTTGTGCTTCGCCTTACTTATCGATTGTATCGAAGAAACACAGAGGTGGATAAGAGTGTTAGAAAAGCTTTAATTGTTGGGGCAGGAGATGGTGGTTATATTCTCTTAAAGGAACTAGAACAGAATTTAAGTTTAAATGTGAAAGTAATTGGCTTTGTGGATGATTTGAAAAAAGGTAAAGTGATTTCTGGTGTGAAAGTACTTGGCATCATTCCAGATATTCCAGAGCTAACAGCAAAATATGAAATTGATATTATTTATATCGCAATACCAAGTGCTTCAAAAGAACAAGTGAGAACCATTTATAATTTGTGTGAACAAACAAAAACAAATACGAAAGTAATGAAACAAAAATTAGTAAGTGAGAGTTTAGTTGGAGAAAAAGTACCGGTTGAAGATATTTCAATTGAAGATTTATTGGGACGTGGCGAAGTAAAACTTAACCAGCAAGAACTAAAGTCTTACATTACTGGACAAAAAATATTAGTAACCGGAGCTGGCGGTTCCATTGGAAGTGAGTTGTGCAGACAAATATTAAACTTCAATCCTAAGTTGTTATTGATGCTAGATATTAATGAAAATGCATTATATATGTTAGAACAAGAATTTAAACGAAATATTGAACACGGAAAGTTATCCGAAGATATTGAAATAAGATCTTATATCACATCCATTCGTGATCGAGAAGCAATTGATGCGGTAATGGATGAGATAAGACCAGATGTTGTATATCATGCTGCGGCACATAAACATGTGCCACTAATGGAAACAAAACCAAAGGAAGCAATTAAGAACAATGTCTTTGGGACAAACAATGTTATCTTGTCTTGTATTGAACATGAAGTAAAACGTTTCATTATGATCAGTACGGATAAAGCAGTTAATCCAACCAATGTAATGGGCGCTACCAAGCGAATGACGGAGTTAATTCTTCAATCCCATGGAAATAATGGGGTGACAAAACTTGCGGCAGTGCGATTTGGTAATGTATTAGGAAGTAATGGTAGTGTAATTCCTATCTTTAAAAAACAAATTGCCGAAGGTGGACCAATTACATTAACTGATAAGAATATTATAAGATACTTTATGACTATTCCAGAAGCGGCACAGTTAGTACTACAAGCTGGCTTCTATGCGGATAAAGGTGAAATATTTGTATTAGATATGGGAGAACCGGTTAAGATACTTGATTTGGCTGAAAAGATGATTCGCTTATCTGGATTAGAACCCAATGAGGATATAGAAATAAAAGAAATTGGATTACGGCCAGGAGAAAAGATGTTTGAAGAGCTAAGATTAGATGGTGAAGAAACAATCAAAACCAAAAATGACTTAATCTTTAAGAACTTAACCATGCCAATCAGCATCGAAGAAGTAGATAAGAAGCTTAATGAATTAAAACAGGTTGTTTGTAGGTCCTTTGAAACAAAAAAGGTTAAACCTGTTTTACTTGAAGAAATAAAAGAACAAGCAATTTCAAAATAATAATAAAGAGATAATCGTCGCCTGTCGCGTTATCTCTTTGTTAGGGTTATATGTAAAAAGGATTCATTCAAAAGAATGAATAGGCGAAGCCTACCCTTTTTGGAGGTGAAGATGAGTAATTGGTATGTTATTCAAGTACGTGGTGGTTATGAAGAAAAAATAGTAAAGCAATGTGAGTTATTAATTGACAAAGAAATATTAGAAGAATGTTTTATACCGAAGTATAAACAACTCATAAAAAAAGAAGGTAAATGGAAAGAAACAGAACAGATTCTTTTTAAAGGTTACTTATTTTTAATCAGTGATCAAGTAAATGAATTGTTTATGCAGTTAAAGAAAATACCGGACTTAACAAAAATGCTTGGGCGAGTAGAAAAAGAAATCTATCCCATTCATGATCAAGAAGTTGAGTTCCTAAAAACCTTTGGGAAACAGGA
>JAVXTH010000075.1:0-2854 GCA_036642795.1 Erysipelotrichaceae bacterium | reverse complement strand
TTTAAACTGAAAGCCGTTTGTATAAATACAAGCGGCCTTTTTGAATATCTAGATTCGATATAATAAATTTGTATAGTTATGATAGGTGTAATCAAATAATTGATAGTTAACAGCAGATGCAGCGATGGGACTTGTGGCAACACTATTAAAAGATTCAACCACTTTATCCCATGTAGCTTTACCAACAATTCCATCAACGCTTAAGTTGTTGATACGTTGAAATTCTCGTACTGCTTTATCGGTTGCATTACCAAAGATACCATCGACATTTATGATCATAGCGGAACCATATGAGAAATTAATGGTGTTTAAATAATATTGAAGGGCACGTACATTTTCACCTCTTGAACCGATTTTTAATGGAGTTCCTGGATAAGGAGGAACCGGTGGTATAATCGGACTTGATACGCTTAGGGTATCTAAATACGCTTTGTAAAGGATATCCCAAGTTTGTCGTCCAACAACACCATCTGGTGTAATACGGGCAAGTCGTTGAAATTCAATAACAGAAGCATAAGTTCCTCTTCCAAAATTACTATCGACTTTAACCGGTGAAACATGGGGTGTGAAATCGGATAGTTTTAACAGATAAAACTGTAGTTCTTGAACAGCGACACCTTTTGAACCTTGTCTTAAAATACCAGGGAAAACACCACTTGGTTTTTGTTGGTTTCCTTCAGAAGTAAGCTCTGCTAGTTTTTTAACGGCGACAAAGATATAAGATATTTTATACCAAGTACCCTTACCAATAATTCCATCACTTGTTAAGTTAAACTGTTTTTGAAATACTTTAACACTTTTCTCGGTTGTCGCTCCAAAGATTCCATCAACTGGATAAATGGGAGGAATATTTGGGTAATTAACGGATATGCGATTTAATTGATTTTGAATCATCGCAACCGCATCATTCTTAACGCCAAGTCTTAGATTAAAACCTGGGAAAGAACCAGATACTCCTTGGATTCGATCGGATTCAATGATTTCTATTTTATCTCCATAGTAATATTGAAGAATTTGAAAATTATTATAGCCTTTTAAAGCCAAGTCTTTTGATCCCCATTGTTTTAATCCTGGACATTGTGCTTGTTTTCCATCACAATACTCTGCATAGAATGGTTCAATATAATCAAACTTACGAATGTATTCATTAAATATTTCATCGACTAATTTTGATATATTCGTAAAGATATCACGACCATTTACATAAGCTTGATCAAATGCGGTACTGTTTGTAATTTGATAGTTATATCCTTTACTTAAATACCATTCAGTATAAACGCGATTTAATGCGAGTGATATCTGACAATAAATATTAGCTCTTAAACATTCTTCTGGCCAAGTTGGATAAATTTCACTTGAAGCAACATTTTTAATATAATCTTTAAAAGATATCGTTACGTTGGCAGCATTTGCAGTAGGTCTTCCTAAGTGCACGGTAATGGATTTAGGAATAATTGGAAAAGCTAATACAAAAGTTCCAAAACGCTCATCGGGGGCATTTCCTGAATTTGTTCCATCATTTTTGATTAGTGAATGTTCAGGAATAATAATAGGATCTTCACTTATATTACTTCTTGCACTTGGGAATAATTCAATTTGTTGAAGTGCTTGTTCACCAGCAAAGATTTGTATTCCATTAATATTAACCGTGGCATATCCCTCAAATGATATCTCTATATTGTAAGTACTATAAGGTAAGCCAGTATAGGTTTCATCGAGTGATAAGGAGCGATCTGGTGCCTTTAACCATATTTCAGCGGTTTTACCGGTATCATCAGTTTGAAGATTATCAACAAATTGATAATCGTTAGAACATATTAATACGTTAACACCACGTAAGGGTAATGCTTGTGAAGCCGTGGTTATTTCTGCTATGAAAGAACCATATTGCATGGGCAAAACACCTCCTAGCCTATTATAGGCAGGAACATATTATTGGAATAGGCACATATTGTGAAATCGATGAAGTTCGTATCTTGTAAATGGATAATGTAAATGCTAGAATGAAATAAATAAGGAATGATAAGAGGAGGAATCCACCATGCAATTAAGAGTGCTAGTCGATAATCATACGTACGTTGATCAGTATTATTTAGGGGAACCAGCTGTATCCTACTATATTGAAGATGAAGGAGTTAAAATATTATTTGATGTAGGTTATTCGGATGCTTTTCTTCGTAATGCAGAAAGCATGGACATTGATTTAGATGACTTAGATATGTTAGTGATATCGCATGGCCATAAGGATCATACGGGAGGATTGATTGATTTCTTTCATGATGAAGTAAAAGATATTGAACTTGTTGCTCATCCAGATGCTTTTCGTAGCGTATATGATGGAGATGAATTAATATCTTCACCAATGAATCTAGAGGAATTAGAACAATTCTGCACCTTGAAGTTAAGTAAAGAACCAGTGAAATTAACAGAGCATTTATGGTTCTTAGGTGAAATACCACAATTAGTTGATTTTGAAGCTAGAACACCAAATGGAACGCGTGAAGATGGCTCTTTGGATTATAATGAAGATGATTCAGCCTTAGTGTATGATGGAGATGATGGTCTTTATATCATCTGTGGTTGTGCTCATAGCGGTATTTGTAACATCTGTGAATATGCGAAACAAGTGTGTGGTAATATGCGAATTCAAGGAATTCTAGGTGGTTTTCATTTGTTTGCTGTTGATAAGCGAGTAAAGAAAACAATTGATTATCTAGCTCGTAGTTATGTAGAAGAATTATATCCATGTCATTGTACCTCTTTTGCGGTACGCTCATTGATTCATCAAAGTATACCAGTTCATGAGGTTGGGGTTAATTTAGAATTAGAATGGAAGTAAAGGTTAAGCAGTTGT
>JAVXTH010000074.1:0-2913 GCA_036642795.1 Erysipelotrichaceae bacterium | reverse complement strand
TCCCTGCTTTTCTATATAATTAATTCTTAAAAAACAGTATAATGAATAGATGAGGAGTGATTAGATGAATTTAGTAATTGATGGTCATCATTTAAGTATTGATGATGTAATAAAGGTAGCAAGGTTTAAACAAAGAGTTACCCTTAGTGAAGAAGCAACGATTAAAATTACCGCTGCCGAAAAAATGGTAGAAAAATTTGTAAATGAAGAACGAGTAAGTTATGGTATAACAACCGGTTTTGGTAAGTTCTCGGATACTTACATTTCGAAAGAAGAGACAGGTTTATTACAACGTAATTTAATTATGTCTCATGCCTGTGGTGTCGGTGAAATATTCGATGAAGAAATCGTTCGCGCCATGATGTTGTTACGACTTAATTCTTTATCCCAAGGTTTTTCAGGAATTCGCTTATCGACGATGAACACTTTATTAGAAATGTTAAATAAAGATATCTATCCGGTTGTTTTCTCAAAAGGAAGTCTTGGCGCTTCTGGTGATTTATGTCCCTTAGCTCATATGGCTTTGGTTTTAATTGGCGAGGGAGAAGCAATCGTTGATGGAGTGAGAATGAGTGGCCTTGAAGCATTGAAACTTAAAAACATAACACCTGTTAAGCTTGTTGCGAAAGAAGGTTTATCCTTAATCAATGGAACTCAAGCCATGTGTGCGGTTGGTTGTATTACGATTTACGATGCTTTAAAGACAAGTCTTGCTGCGGATATCGCATTATCTTTAAGCATGGAAGCATTAAGAGGTATTAAGGATGCCTATGATCCTCGTGTTCATGCCGTGCGTCCCCATGCAGGTCAAATTCATACCGCTGAAAATGTTTTAAACTTACTTGAAGGCAGTAAACGTATTACCAAACAGGGAGAAGCAAGAGTCCAAGATGCTTATACCCTTCGTTGTGCACCACAAGTTCATGGAGCTTGTAAAGATGCCTTTCAACATGTTTATGATAAATTAGAAATTGAAATTAATTCCGTAACGGATAATCCAATTTTATTTGTTGAAGATGAATATGCTATTTCTGGTGGTAATTTCCATGGAGAAAGTGTGGCAATGGCCTTTGATTATTTAGGAATCGCAATAAGTGAACTTGCTAATATTAGTGAGCGAAGAATTGAACGTTTAGTAAATCCAGCTTTAAATAATGGCTTACCTGCTTTTTTAACACCAAAAGGTGGCTTAAATTCTGGTTTTATGATTGTTCAATATTCTGCGGCTGCCTTAGTTTCGGAAAACAAAGTTTTAGCGCATCCTGCAAGTGTTGATTCAATTCCAAGTAGTGCCAATCAAGAAGATCATGTATCGATGGGAACGATTGCTGCTCGTAAAGCAAATCAGATTTTAAAACATACGCAAAGTGTCATTGCGATGGAATTACTTTGTAATGCACAAGCAATTGATTTAGATAAAAATGATAAGTTAGGAATTGGTAGTCAAATTGCTTATGATACAATTCGTAAAGTTGTTCCTTTCTTTAAAGAAGATGAAGTCTTCTATCCATACATTCATAAATTAACAGCCTTGATTGAAGATAATATCATGGTTGAAAACGTTGAGAAAGTCGTTAAATTACAGGAGGTATAACTTATGATTTTAACAAACGTACCAAAAGAAACACCTGCTTTTATTGAAGGCATTCGTCGTGCTCCTAAAAGAGAAGCATCGCTATCACGTCATGACATTGAATTAGCATTGTCCAATGCTTTACGTTATATTCCAAAAGAATACCACGAAGAACTTGCTCCTGAATTCTTAGAAGAATTGATGAGTCGAGGCCGTATTTATGGTTATCGTTTTCGTCCAGTTGGTCGAATTTATGGAAAGAGCATTGATGAATATCCTGGAAAGTGCATTGAAGGTAAAGCGTTTCAAGTTATGATCGATAATAACCTTGATTTTGAAACTGCCTTATATCCTTATGAACTTGTCACTTATGGTGAAACTGGTCAAGTATGTCAAAACTGGATGCAATATCAATTAATTCGTAAATACTTAGCAGAATTAACGGATACCCAAACATTAGTAATGGAATCAGGTCATCCGCTTGGTTTATTTCATTCTCAAAAAAGCGCACCACGTGTTATTATCACCAATGGTTTAACTGTTGGTGAAGTGGATGACTTAGAAAACTTCAAACGTTTTCAAGCATTAGGCGTTGCCAATTATGGACAGATGACAGCCGGAGGTTGGATGTATATCGGACCTCAAGGAATTGTTCATGGAACATATTCCACTTTATTAAATGCAGCTAGAATGTTACATCCAGGTCAAAATGATATGGAACAAATGTTATTTGTTTCTTCTGGACTTGGTGGTATGTCTGGTGCTCAAGGAAAAGCCGCGAAGATTGCGAATGGAATCGGTATTATTGCGGAAGTTGATTTATCAAGAATTGAAACACGTTTTTCTCAAGGTTGGGTTGATGAAATTACATCAACGCCAAAAGAAGCTTTTGATCAAGCTCATCTTTACCAAAATAAAAAAGAAGCAAGAGCCATTGCCTTTCATGGTAACATCGTCGATTTATTAGATTATGCGATTAAAAACAAGCTTAAAATTGATCTTTTATCCGATCAAACATCTTGTCATGAAGCATATGAAGGTGGCTATTGTCCAGTTGGTATTGATTTTGAAACAAGAACAGAGTTATTAAAAAATGATCATAAAAAATTCCATGAATTAGTGGATCAATCGTTACGAATTCATTATGAAAAAATTAAAGCTTTAGTAGCAAACGGAACTTATTTCTTTGATTATGGAAATAGTTTTATGAAAGCTATCTTTGATAGTGGTGTAATTGAAATTAGTAAAAATGGTCATGATGATAAAGAAGGCTTTATTTGGCCTTCCTATGTAGAAGATATTCTAGGTCCTAATCTATTTGATTATGGTTATGGACCATT
>JAVXTH010000073.1:0-2970 GCA_036642795.1 Erysipelotrichaceae bacterium | reverse complement strand
AACAGAGTTCGATGAAGTATGATCGTGATGGCGATGAGCATTATGATTTGATGTCCGCCTTACAGAAATCCATTCGAGGAAGTGATGTCGATGCAGCCTTACATTACTTGGCAAGATTTATGTGTGCAAATGATATCATATCGCCGATTCGTCGTTTGTTAGTGATTGCGAGTGAAGATGTTGGTTGTGCTTATCCACAAGCTGTGGGTATTGTGAAGGCGTGTTGTGATAGTGCGTTGCAATTAGGCTTGCCGGAGGCAAGAGTTCCTTTAGCCCAAGCGGTGGTATTGCTTGCGACTGCGCCAAAATCAAATGCCAGTTATATGGGAATTAATAAAGCGATGGAAGATGTTAGAAAAGGGAAGGGAAATGGCTTTCCTCGAGCCTTACAAAATAAACATGTTGATGGAATGGGAAATGAACAACAGGGGCAGAATTATTTATATCCCCATGACTTTGATCATCATTATGTGCAACAACAATATATGCCGGATGATTTAATCGGAACCATTTATTATGAATATGGAGAAAACAAAGTAGAACAAGCAGCAAAAGCATATTGGAAACTAATAAAAAAGTAGCTTAATGGAAGTGGATGTTTGCTTTACTTGTAGGATAAAGTTTGTTATACTGAAATGCGTTATCGACAACAGATAAGGATGTGATTTAGATGAAATATCAATTTCAAATGGATCTAAAAGCAGAAGAATTGGATGCTTTTGTTAAGCCATGTGATGCGTGTAATATCTTACAATCTTCAAAATGGGCATTGGTAAAAGAAAACTGGAATCATCTTTATTTGGGTGTCAGAGAAGAAAACCAATTGGTGGCAACTGCGATGGTTTTAATTAAACCATTACCACTTGGTTATACGATGTTTTATTTGCCTAAAGGACCTATTCTTGATTATAATAATCAAGAACTTTTATCTTTCTTTCTTGAACATTTAAAACAAATCGCAAAGCAATATAAATGTTTATTCGTTAAAATTGATCCTAATATAATTAAATATAAAGCCATTCATGCTGAGTTTCAAGAAGACATTTTCCCGGAAGCAAAAAAAGCAGTAGCTTGCATGATTGATTGTGGCTGTATTCATTTAGGTTATAGTAAAGTGTTGGGAGCTAGCATTCAACCAAGATTTCATTCAACGGTTTATTTTGATGGGAATGATTTTGAAAACAACTTACCAAAACATACCAAACGTCATATTCAAACAGCTAAGAAACGTTTTGTTGAGATAAAACAATCTGGTCTTTCACAAATTGAAGCCTTCACAAAACTTACAAAATGTACTTCCGAAAGCAAAAACATCGCGTTACGTGATCAAGCTTATTTCGAACATTTAATGAAGGTGTATGGAGAAGATGCTCAATTATTTATTGCGCAAATTAATTTAGAGAAATTATTACCATCCAGAATCGATGAATATAATAAAGTATTAAAAGAATTAGAAGGTTTAAGTGATCATGAGAGTGCTAAATATATTCAAACATTGAAAAGAATTGCTCCTTTAGAAGCTGAAATCGAAGAATTAAAAGATATCATGAAGAAAGAAGGAACTATGGTGGATGCTGCAGGCACATTAGCGGTTATCTACGGCTCTACCTGTGAAATGTTATATATGGGAATGGATCGTCGCTTTCAACGCTACATGGCTGCTTATGTGTCTCACGTTGAACCGATGAAGTGGGCTTTAAGTAAAGGTTGTAAGACTTGTAATATGGGAGGCATTGAAGGTAGTCTTGATGATGGCCTAACAAAATTCAAAGATAACTTTAATCCGATGATTGTTGAGTTCGTTGGAGAATTTGAATTGCCTGTTAACAAACTACTTTATAGAGCAGCTCATATCGCCTTTAATCTAAGAAAGAAGTTATTGGCACACCATTCATAAAGGTAATAAAAAAGCACTCATTTCTGAGTGCTAGATTTTAACTGGCGCCTAAAACAGGACTCGAACCTGTGACCGTTCGGTTAACAGCCGAATGCTCTACCAACTGAGCTATTTAGGCAAGTGCTCAATTATAATACCATAAGAATACATTAAATTCAATATCTTTTATTATAAAATGTTCAAATAAAAAGATTCAATATAAATCCTCAAATAAGGAAATTTAAGGTATAATATTTTAGTAAGAATGTGAGGGTTAAGATGAAAGAAATTATCGTAGGTTCAACCTTTAAACTCAGTACTATGGTTGATGAAAGTAACACCGCAAAAAAAGTCGGTAGTGGTGATCTCGATGTATTTGGAACACCGATGATGATTGCATTAATGGAAGATGCGGCACGACGTGCTTTAGCGCCTTTTCTAGAAGTGGAAGAAACAAGTGTTGGAATTAATGTATCAATTACTCATGATGCTGCTACACCACTTCAGATGATGGTATATGCAACCGCAACGATCAGCGAAGTACATAAAAGAATTATTAGCTTTGAAGTTGTTGCCTATGATGAAAAAGGTCCGATTGGAAAAGGGACCCATCAAAGAGCAGTGGTATTAAAAGATAAATTTGTTCGACGTGCGGAAGAAAAGAAATTAATGTAAGGAATGCCCAGATGACTGGGCATTTTTATATTACGCTTTAGCAATGTATTCATGAAAAATCTTTATTGTAGAATAAAAGTGTAGTCATTCAAAATGTAACAAAACTAAAGGATATTCAAGGAAGGATACAAACAGCTTTGTAAACACAACTTGATGTAGTAAATATCAGATTGCATTCTGTAACCCAAAGTACATACTTTTGGTTACAAGAAGATTAGAAAAAAAGGCAATTAAATTTCTGTTATAACGAGTGATAATATTATATTCTTTATGTTTATTCCTATAAAAAATGCCCTGTTTTTAGGGCATTTCTTTTAATTATTCTTCTAATAAATTTGCATTCTTGGCAAATTGTGAATTATAGAGTTTCTCATAAAAACCTTTCTTTGAAATAAGTTCATCATGAGTTCCCGATTCAA
>JAVXTH010000072.1:0-3213 GCA_036642795.1 Erysipelotrichaceae bacterium | reverse complement strand
CTTATTTTTCTTTCATTTGTTGTAACTGCGATTGAACCAAAGTAAATTGAGTTTGATTATTCGCTAGTTTTTCTTTTTCTTCATCGACTTTCGCAAGTGGTGCTTTGCTGATGAATTTTTCATTCTTCAACATTCCTTCGCCTCTTTTTATTTCCTGTAATAAGCGATTTTGTTCTTTCTCGAGTCGTGCAATTTCTTCTTCAATATTCACAATCGATGATAAAGCAACATTAATCGTTCCCTCTTCAATCGGGCGAATTGCCATTTCTTCATCACGATCTTCTTTTAAAATAGTCGCATGACACATTTTTTGTAGGATTGCATTCATGTTATCATTGAAAACCTTTACGTTTTGATTTTGATCTTTCACAATGACTTCAATATCAAAACTAGGTTTAATACGATAATCATTTTTGATTTCACGAACTGCTTCAATCATTGATAACAACTGTTTCATTTCTTTCATTTCCATTTCACTCATATGAATATCATTCACAACTGGCCAACTTGCTAGATTAATTGATTCTAAAGCATTTGGTAAGCTTAAATAGATTTCTTCACTCACATAAGGCATAAATGGATGAATCAGTGTAACAATTGCGTTCAATACATAATGAAGAGTTGAACAAGTCGCATGTTTTACGACTTCATCTTCACTATTTAAACCAGCCTTACTTAATTCAATATACCAAGAACAGAAATCATTCCAGATAAAGTTATAAAGTTCATTGCCTACCAAAGCAAATTCATATTTATCCATATTGTTGCTTACACTTACAATGACTTCATTTAATCTTTGGATAATCCATTGATCAATAAAGGATATATTGGATAAATCAATCTCATTGCGTTTTTCATCTTTATCTAAATTCATTAAGACAAAACGGCTCGCATTCCATATTTTATTAATAAAGTTCCAACTTGCTTCTACTTTCTGAGGAATAAAACGTAAATCTTGACCTGGTGTTGAATTCGTCGTTAAAAAGAAACGTAATGCATCGCAACCGTATTGATCAATAACTTCCATTGGGTCAATCCCATTTCCAAGTGATTTACTCATCTTATGACCATCGCTATCACGAACTAAGCCATGAATTAAGACATCCTTAAACGGACGTGAATGTGTTGCATAACGTGCTTGAAATGCCATTCTTGCGACCCAGAAGAAGATAATATCGTAGCCAGTAACTAAAACATCATTTGGGAAGTAACGATCAAAGTCATCGCTCTTTTCAGGCCAACCAAGGGTTGTGAAAGGCCACAATGCACTGGAGAACCATGTATCGAGTACATCTTCATCTTGATTCCAATTTTCAATATCTTTTGGTGCATCTTCACCAACATAAATTTCATTTGTTTCTTTATGATACCATGCAGGAATTCGATGGCCCCACCATAATTGTCTAGAAATACACCAATCTTCAATATTCTCTAACCAACTATTAAAAGTCTTTTCAAAGCGAGGTGGATAAAAATGAATCTTTTCGTCTTCCATCTGTTGATTTTTTAGTACTTCTTTTGCCAAGGGTTTCATCTTTACAAACCATTGTTTTGATAAATAAGGTTCAACAATGACATTGGTACGTTCGGAATGACCAACTTGATGAAGATGTTCTTCAATAGAAATTAAGTTACCTTCTTTTTCAATTTTCTTAACCAAAGCATCACGACAAACAAAACGATCCATGCCCTCAAATTCATTTGCACGCTCATTCATTGTTCCATCTGGATTCATACAGATGATTTTTGGTAAATGATACTTTTCACTAATTGCAAAGTCATTGGGATCATGAGCTGGTGTACATTTCATTGCTCCGGTTCCAAATTCAATGTCAATATAAGGATCATTAATAATCGGTAATACTTCCCCGTTTGCCGGATTGATTACATGTTGACCTAACAGTCCAGTATAACGCTTATCATCTGGATGAACAACAACACAAACATCACCGAACATCGTTTCAGGACGAGTTGTAGCTACTTCGATTTCTCTTCCACTTTCCACAACGGTGTATTTGAAAGTATACATAGCGCCTTTAATTTCTTTATGAATAACTTCAATGTTAGATAACGCTGTTTTTGCTTTGGGATCCCAATTGATAATACGTTCCCCTTGATAGATTAATCCATCGTTGTATAAGTCGATAAAGACTTTTTTAACGGCTTTGTTTAAACCATCATCTAAAGTAAAACGTTCCCTAGAATAATCTAAAGACAAACCCATTTTACCCCATTGTTTACGAATCGTTTGGGCATATTCTTCTTTCCACTCCCAAGCTCGATCAAGAAATTTTTCACGTCCAATATCATAACGAGAAATACCTTCACCCTTTAATCGTTCATCTACTTTCGCCTGGGTAGCAATACCGGCATGATCCATACCAGGAAGCCATAGCATATCATAGCCAGATAAACGTTTATAGCGAGCAATAATATCTTGGAGAGTTGTATCCCAAGCATGGCCTAAATGTAGCTTACCGGTTACATTTGGAGGTGGAATCACAATACAAAATGGTTCTTTACGCTTATCCCCAGCCGTAAAGTAACCTTTTTCACACCATTCTTTATAATAATGTTCTTCTACTTTTAAATGATCATATTTCGGTTCTAATGTTTTACTCATAATCGTTCTCCTTTATTATCATCCACAAAAAAAGCATCCTTGCAAAGGACGCTTGAACACGTGGTACCACCTTTTTTCACATAGAAAACTATGCCTTCCTTCGTTAACGCTGAATTGCGTATTTTCCTACATGATTTCAGAAAATCTACTCCTAGACTACCTTCACTATAAACCTTTGATCTCTTTTCACCAATTCGAGACTCGCTATTCAAATATTTATAATTACTCCTTCTATTCCTAGTATTTACTAACTTATTATAAACAAAGTTCGTAAACATTGCAAGACAATCAATTATTACTTATGATTTTTATCAATCGCATCTTTTCCATAAGGTAAGATAACCAAAGATTTCCCCTGTACCTCTTTGTTTCGATTGGTTTCTCTCAAATCACTTTCATTTACCTCATAACGCATGGCTATACTACTATAAGTGTCTTTTGGTATGAAACTATATCTGGGAAATGAATCGAAAAAGGGAATATTGAGAGATGTCATTGATGATCTTTTCAAACTTAAGGCTGCCACAGTTTATTCTGCGACAGCCTTGTTTTTCAAATAGTCTATGAAAGTTTAGAGTGCAAACATTACA
>JAVXTH010000071.1:0-3324 GCA_036642795.1 Erysipelotrichaceae bacterium | reverse complement strand
GTATACTATTGAAGTGAAACTTATAAAAGTGTACACTGTACCTATTCAACTTATAATGGACATAGAGATTTAATACGATTATAAATAAAACAATGGGGGAGATGTTGAATGAAATATGTAGTTGATAATGCGATTATCTTTGCGGCTGGTTACTCATCAAGGTTAATACCGATTGCTTATGAAAAACCGAAAGCGATGATTAAGATAAAAGGTGAAATATTAATTGAACGACAAATCAAACAACTAAAAGAAGCAGGAATTCATAATATCATAATTGTTACCGGCTATAAAAAAGAAGCTTTTAATTACTTGATTGATAAATTTGGTGTTCAATTAATTGAAAACAATTCTTATCCAGTCAGTGAAAATCACACAAGTCTTTATGTGGTAAAAGATTACCTAAGAAATAGTTATATATGTTCTTCTGATTTATACTTTGTTGATAATCCATTTACAAAAGAAAACCAGGAAGCATATTATGCTAGTGTATATGTAGAAGACAAAAACAAAGAATGGTGTATTAAAACAGATGAAAATGATTATATCGAAGAAATCAAATTAGGCGGAAGAAATAGTTGGGTTTTAAAGGGTCATGCTTTCTTCACCAAAAGAGTAAGTCGTAGAATGTCAAAGATTATTGTTCGAGACTATCATAAAATATTTACTTATAGAAAACCATGGGAAGAATTCTATAAAGAAAACACAAAGATATTACACATGAAAAGTAAACGTTATGAAGCATCTAAAATCTATAAAATTGATACAATGGAAGCATTAAAAGAACTTGATCCTAGTTATTGTGATGATTTAGATTGTAAATCTATGGAAGAATTATGTTTACAATTAAATTGTGAAGTAAAAGAAATCATTAAAATGCAAGCAGTAAAAGATGAAAACAGAAATCTTTGTGGAATGAAATTCATTTATAAAAGACGGCGATATTTTTATGATTTAAATCGTAAAGCACTACATAAAATATAAAATAAATAGAATAATAAAGATTAAGCTATTTTAGCTTTCATTACTTATTATTTCAGGTATAATGATACTAGAGAAAAGGGGTAACTATGTTATGGATGAAAAGCAACTCGACCAAAAAGAAATCAATTTAGAAGAACGTGAAGCAATAAATAATGTTTTATTAGAGAAATGCGAAATAATGAAAGAAATCGCAGAGGATCGATTAGTTTCGATGTTTAATTTTAATCGTGTTAATTATTCAGAACTTTTGAATAATAAATTTGAAAAATGTCCCATTAATAAAATTCTTCCAATCGATTTTTACGATGGACAATATATTAACGTAGAAGGTAGTTGTGAAAGTGTAGTAAGTAAATTTCTTGATGAATATATGAATGGTTCAAAAGAACTAAATGAAATATATACGCATTGTATCACATTAGCACTCGATCGATTTTTAGAGGATCAAACATCGGGAGAACAACAATACAAGAAAGTATATTATTATCCAGAAAGAGATGCATTTATTCGTTTAGATATCTACTGTACAAAGCTTGTATATTTAGAGAAAGCAGAAGCAGGGAAAATAAATAATGCCGTAGCTTATGTTGTCGTAAAATCAGCGGTAAAGACAACATCGCTTGCTAATTATGATGCGAAAGGCTTTGTTGTTCATACCTTATTTACGGAAGAAACATATCGACCTAGTAAAAAAGCAATCATAGAAGCAGCCATTGATAGTGCTTGGGATTCAATTAACACCTACGATGAATTTACTTTCAGATAAAAAGGATCAATCAATGCTTCATTGATTGATTTTTTTATAGAAAGATGAAAGCTTGCTTACAAATTCGTTATAGAATTTAAAGGCTAAGAGTAGTATAATATTTAAAGCACAAAGGTTGTGCAAAGGAGTTATTTATGAAAAAACGAAAACAAAAGCAAAGTATATTTAAAAATATAAATTTTTATTTTATTGCGATTATGGTCTTAGCTTCCATCATATTGGCAGTTAAATTAATTACGTTAGGGATTCTACCTACCAAGTACTTAATTCCAGTTCTTGTCGTATTACTATTATTATGTGGCTTGATGTATTTATTACTGTTCTCGAAACGAATTAATAAATTCAATCAAATCTTAGGTAAAATAATGTGCGTCTTATTAAGTGTATTATTAATTGTCGCAAATATGTACATCTTTAAATACGGAGATACGATTGGTTCTATTTCAGGAGCGGATACACAAACAAGTGAGATTTCTGTTATTGTCTTAAAAGAAGACCAAGCAAAAAGTCTTAAAGATATTAAAGGCAAAACAATTGGTATTCAAAAAGTAATTGATCAAGACAATACAAGTTATGCTTTAAATAAGATTAAAGAAGAAACAGGGGCTAAAGCTAAAACAGTCGATTTCACTTCTTATAAAGATCAGGTACAAGGCTTATACGATAAAGATGTAAGAGCAATTGTTTTAAATGAATTCGCAAGAAAAACAATTGAAGAAGATCGTGCAAACTTCTCTAAAGAAACAAAAGTATTAAAAACCTTTAAACGTAGCGTTAAAGTAAAACAAACAGGTAAAAAAGTAAATGTCACAAAAGATCCATTTACAGTATTTATTAGTGGTATTGATACTTATGGTCCAGTATCCACTGTATCACGCTCCGATGTGAATATGGTTATGACGGTTAATCCTAAAACAAAACAAATCTTACTAACAAGTATTCCTCGTGATTTCTATGTACCATTCTCTTGTTTGAATGGAACATTGGATAAATTAACTCATGCTGGTATTTATGGAGTTGAGTGTTCTATGGGTACGGTTGGTAACTTACTTGATACAGAAATCAATTACTATGGACGCGTTAACTTCAGTTCACTTGTTACGATTATTAATGCTTTGGATGGTGTTGTGGTTAACAACCCAGTAGCCTTCTCGGATGGAACTTATAACTTCGCAGCCGGTGATATTTATTTAAACGGAGATGAAGCCTTAGCTTTCTCAAGAGATCGTTATCATCAAGCAGGCGGGGATCGTGGCCGTGGTAAAAACCAAATGCGCGTTATCACAGGAATTATCAACAAAGCAATCTCATCTAAAATTATCACAAATTACTCAGGAATTATGAGTGCAATTTCAGGAAGTTTTGAAACAAGTATGTCAAGTGGTGATGTAAATAGTCTAGTGCAGATGCAATTAGATGATATGTCAGGATGGAACATAACTCAAATTAGTGTAGATGGAACCGGTGGAACCGACTTTGCTTATAGCTTAGGTGACTATGCTTACGTAATGTATCCAACCCAAGCAACGGTTGATAATGCGAAACGCATGATTGATCAAGTTGAAAATGGAGAAACA
>JAVXTH010000070.1:0-3449 GCA_036642795.1 Erysipelotrichaceae bacterium | reverse complement strand
GTATACTATATGACTTGTCTTTTGGGAAGCAAGAAAAAGCCATTATCGTTTGATAATGACTGTTTTATTATAATCCACACTTTAATTGAGCATTACAGTTGGTACATGTGTTACATCCACCAATTTCTTCGACGACACCTTCTAAACAAATCGGACAGATATCACCAACTTCAACGCCAATATTACGGTCTTGACGATCGCTTCTAAGTTCTGTTTTATCTTCCTCAGCGATTTCTTCTTTGACATTAACACCAAAGTCTTTCACTAAGTCTAATTGATTCCATGCTTTATCATCATCGTTGGATAAGGACAATACTTGAGAATCACGTGATCCATCTACATAAACCGTACCACCTTTGGCTCCCCCTTTATATAGACGCTCATAGATTTGTTGAACTTGTTTTACTGAGAAACCACGAGGCGCATTCACGGTTTTAGAGATTGAGGAATCAATCCAACGTTGAATGGCACATTGTGTATCGGCATGTTCCTCTGGAGATAACTCCATTGCGGATACAAAGTAATCTGGAAGTGTTGCACGTGTGTAACTTGGGTTATACGTCAACCATTCCTCAACGATGGCTGCATTGACTTCAATGAATTTGCCTAAACGACCACTGCGGAAGTAGGAGAATGAGAAGTAAGGCTCAAGTCCTGTTGATACCCCAACCATAGTTCCAGTAGAACCAGTTGGTGCAATCGTTAATAAATGAGAGTTACGAATACCATATTTTAAGATATCATCACGAATATCTTGTGGTAATGTTTTCATATAACCACTTTCAATGAACTTCGCACGATCTTTTAAGAACGGGAAACTGCCTTTTTCTTTCGCTAAATCAATGCTCGTACGATAAGCACTTAAAGCAATGCATTCAAATACTTGATTGATGGTATCAATGGATTCTTTTGAACCATAACGTTTCTTAGCCCAAATTAATAAATCATGAAGTCCCATAATACCTAAACCAACTCTGCGCTCACCTAATGCTTGTTCCTTATTTGCTTCTAAGAAATAAGGCGTTGCATCAATAACATTATCTTGCATACGAACCGTTAAAGAAACGGTTTCTTTTAATTTATCAAATAAGATAGCACCGGTTTTCTTATCAACGAAATTGGCAAGATTGACAGCCGCTAAATTACATACAGAATATGGAGCAAGCGGTTGCTCTCCACAAGGATTAGTTGCGACAACTTTTTGACCATAGCCTTTGGCATTGGTCATACGATTGGCATTATCAATAAAGAAGATACCAGGCTCAGCGGAATAAGTAGCACAGAAACAGATTAAGTCCCATAAATCACGAGCTTTAATTGTGCGATATACTTTAACAGGATAGCCCATTTCACGCCATTCACGAGCATCACCACACTCTTTCCAGTGTTCATCGTAATATTCTTTTTGTTCCACGCTATAGTTTTCTAAGTCAGGAAAAATGAAGTCGAAGTCACCATTTTTTTCAACGGCATCCATGAATTCATCACTTAAGGTAACGGAAATATTAGCACCAGTTAAGAAAGTTGAGTTAACAACTTCATAAGTACCACCATTTAACAATGCTTCTTGCGCATAAGAGATTACTTGTTCACTTGCATTTTTACTGTTTAAAACAGTTTCAAATACTTCACGATCCACTCGTGACATAGGTACAAATTTTAATTTATCATTTGCTAACTGACGAATTTGAGAATCATGAGAATTATCAGCTAACCATTTTAATACTTTAGGATTTTGCATTTTAGAGATAATGAATTCATAAATATCTGGATGCCAATCGGCAAGCATAATCATCTGCGCGCCTCTGCGACTTCCACCTTGTTCCACTAGGTTTGTTAAGTTGGCAATATCATTTAGCCAGCTAACCGCACCACTTGATTTACCACCAACACCTTTTGCCGGAGCTGCTTTAGGACGAAGGGTACTACCATTGGTACCAACTCCACCACCACGTGACATAATTTCCATTACTTCTTTACGATGATTGGCAATACCACCACGTGAATCATCAACAAAAGGCATAACGAAGCAGTTGAAATACGTAACTTGAGTGCCACTTCCAGCACCATATAATACACGACCTGCCGGTACCGTATTCATTAATTTTAATTGTTCAAAGAATTTATTGCCAAGTTCAACTCTAGCTTGTTGCGTTGGTTCATCTTGAGCTAAGGCAAAACCGACTCTTTTCGCAATTTGTTCATAATATATTTCTAAAGGTTTATCAATATTCGCAAATCTTCTTGTGATTAAACCAGTATTTGCTTCTTCTTCATTTTCTAAAGAAGCACGCCATTCTTCTTCTAATTCAATTAGCGCTTCTTCATGATCATAATCGATACTTTTAATTAAGCCGATTCCACGAGCTGGGAAAGTTGGATCTTCTTTCACGATTGTTAAAACGATATCACCGATTGCTAAAGTCTTTAAAGAACGATCTTTTTGGGCATAACGATCTAACATAACGAGTCTAGATACACCACTATGTAAGATATGATAATTATCTTCAATTGGGAAAATATGCGGAAAAGATTCTTTGATGTTGTTATTTAAATGATCAATTGTTGTTTGCGAGTATTTCATAATTTATTCTACCTTCCTTAACTTCACTTGTTATATTTTCTCATAAATTGCGACAAAGATAAACACTAATTGATAAAAAGATTGAATTCATAGTTTTTGTTTACTTAAAACAAAAAAATAATCCGATAAACGATTCATATAAGCAATCACAATTTCATGATTTATTACCTTTGTATTTAATAAGGAACGCTCACTTCTTCTTACAATACTTCTTACCATATTACATAGAGCATTCTTTGGCTGATTAAAGGGATAACTGAAATGAAAGGATTCATTAAAGTCTTCATACTCTTTAATTTTTGTTTCCAACCAAAGTAAACGGCTTTCATCTAATTCACTTGGATATTTCGCAATCAAAGAACAAATGCTTGTTAAATCTACTACGATTGCTCTTAATTCTTCTTCATAAATTGAATCAATCTGGCTTTGTAAATAGATAATCGCTGCCATTGTTTCATCTAAATTACCTAAAGAATCAATGCGACAATCAAATTTAGAAACACGTTCATCTTTTAATGAAGTCATTCCTTGATCACCTTTTTTGCTCGTTATCATTTTTAACACATCCTTACTTTATTATTCTAACAAATTTTACTCAATAAATCGATTGTAATACTGCAAATTACTTTATTTTACTTTTCATAATAAAGATTCCTATAAAATGCAATATTTAAATAAAAATGCCCATACTAACAAAAGTCGAAAGAAACAAACATAAGCTAGTAAAGTTAGGGATGGTGATGATATGAACAATCAATTCAATAAACAAGTGAATATAACGATGCTACAAGCACAAAAAGAAGCAAAAGATATGGGAAATAATTATGTAGGTAGTGAACATATCTTATTGGCAATCATGAAGGAT
>JAVXTH010000069.1:0-3678 GCA_036642795.1 Erysipelotrichaceae bacterium | reverse complement strand
TTATATTGTAACGTATCTGAAAGTATAAATACAAGATTAAATAAGCGATAAATAATCTTTTAAGTTGGCTATTTTTAATCTTTTAAGTAAATTGACAATTGACAAAATCAATGATAGTATGACTACTATCTTAACTAAAATCATATATATAAGGAAGATTTTTATCCTTTACTTTTTTTAATTAATTGATAGGAGGCTTTTATGAAGTTAATTTTAAGTTATTTAAAACGCTACAAATTTTTATTTTTGATTGATTTAATTTCAGTTTTTGGTTTCGCTTTAGTAGAATTAGGTATTCCTACCATCATTGCCCAAATGATTGATGTCGGGGTTTTAAATCAAGATAAAAGTTATATTTATCAAATGGGTTTATACATTGCCTTAATATCTTTTATCGGTGTTGCTGGAACGATTCTACTTGGTTTTTGTTCCGCCAAAATATCAACTTCAATCACTCGTGATATTCGTAATGATATCTTTGATAAAGCCCAACAATATTCTCATAGTGAATTTAATAAATTCGGGATTAGTTCTTTAATTACTAGAACCAATAACGATGCCTTTCAAATTCAATTATTTGTCAATGTTTTACTTAGAACTGCCCTAATGACGCCAGTTATGTTTATCGTAAGTTTTATTATGACCATTCGTACTTCTTTAGATTTAACGCTAATTATTGCCGCTACCATTCCTTTTATTGTATTAGGGGTTTTATGGGTAGCTAAGATATCGGAACCAATCAGTGAAAACCAACAAAAATCATTGGATTATTTAAACCGTATTTCTAGAGAGAATTTAACTGGTATAAGAGTAATTCGTTCTTTTAATAATGATGAACATGAAACAAAACGCTTTGATGGAGCCAATGTAGATTATACAACTTACTCCAAACGAATATTTAAATTAATGTCTTACACTCAACCGATTTTCTTTATGTTAATGAACCTTGCCGGACTTGCTATCTTTTGGGTTGCAGCAACTAAGATTAATGTTGGTGCTTTACAAGTAGGTAAACTAGTCGCTTTCATGGAATACTTATTTCATGCGATGTTCTCGATGATGTTATTTTGTACGGTCTTTATGATGTATCCAAGAGCCCGTGTTTCGGCTTTACGAATTAAGGAATTACTAAACCAAGATATTACGATTAAAAATCCTCAACAACCAATTAATGAAATTTCAAATGATATCACACTTCGCTTTAATAATGTTTCTTTTGTTTATAGTGAAGGGGAAGAACCGGTCTTAAAAGATTGTTCCTTTAAAGCTAATAAAGGTGAAACGATAGCCTTCATTGGAAGTACAGGAAGTGGTAAATCAACTTTGATTAACTTAATCCCACGCTTTTATGATGTAAGTTGTGGAAGTATCACGATCAATGATATCGATGTTAGAGATTATGATTTAACTAGTTTAAGAGATAAAATTGGTTTCATCTCTCAAAAAGCGATCTTGTTTAGTGGAAGTATTGAAGACAATATTCGTTTTGGGAAAGAGGATGCTAGTTTTGAAGAGATTGAAAAAGCGAGTCGAATTGCTCAAGCATATGATTTCATTATGGAAAAGGAACATGGTTTTCAAGAACATATCAGTGAGAATGCAACGAATTTATCCGGTGGTCAAAAACAGCGTTTATCGATTGCGAGAGCTTTAGTTCGTAAACCACAAATTTATATCTTTGATGATAGTTTCTCAGCTTTAGATTTTCGTACCGATGCCATTTTAAGAAAAGAATTAAAGAAGGAAACAAAAAATTCAATTGTAATGGTCGTTGCCCAAAGAATTTCTAGTATTATGGATGCCAATCAAATTGTGGTATTAAATGAAGGCAATATTGTTGGCATCGGAACGCATCAAGAATTATTAAAGAACTGTGAAATCTATTATGAAATAGCCGCCTCCCAGTTAAGTAAGGAGGAATTAGGATATGTTTAAGAAATATAACTTTAAAAAGAATATTAAAGCCTTATCACCCTTTATTAAACCATATAAATGGGCCTTCTTATTTGCGATTATCATGATTGTCATCACCAACTTTATGATGACCCTAGCCCCTACCATTGAAGGTATGGTAACCTCTCAACTAGCAAGTGATGCGATGGATATTTACAATCAAGTGGAACATGCTGGTGTTAATTTTGATAAGATTATTCAAATTGGTATCCTTTTACTTATTATCTATAGTATTAAAACAATAGCGCAAATGCTAAGTGTTCGCTTCTTATGTGATTCGATTCAAAATGCAATGCATGATTTACGTAATGCCGTTCAAAATAAGATTCGTCGTTTACCAGTAAGATACTTTGATAATCATCAATTTGGTGATGTATTAAGTCGTATTACCAATGATATTGATGCGGTATCCAATGCCCTTCAACAATCCTTTAATCAAGTTATCAGTGGCATCTTAACGCTTGTCTTTGCGATTAGTATGATGTTGATGATCAATGTGACAATGACTTTGATTGCCTTATTAATTATTCCTTTATCTTTAATTATATCGAAGATTATCGTTTCCCATAGTCAATCGAAGTTTAAAGCTCAACAAAAAGCCTTAGGTGAATTAAATGGTGCCATTACTGAAATGTATACTGGCTTCAATGAAATTATTCTTTATAATAAACAAGATGTTTCAATTCATAAATTTAGAGCTTTAAATGAGAATCTAAGAAAGAATGCTTTTAATGCCCAATTTATGTCATCGACAATGTCCCCAATGATTTCCTTAGTGACTTATTTGATTATTGGTACGATTGGTGTGGTAGGTACCTCTTATGCGATTGAAGGTATTATTATGGTTGGTAGCTTACAAGCCTTTGTTCGATATATTTGGCAAATAAATGATCCAATTACTCAAGTATCGCAACTGTCTTCGCAAATTCAATCGGCCTTTGCGGCAATGGGAAGAGTCTTTGAAATCCTTAATGAAGAAGAGGAAATAAAGGAAGTAAGCCAACCAATTAAACTGAATCCTGTTTATGGCAATGTAAGCTTTGAACATGTTGCTTTTTCTTATCATCAGGAAGCTTTAATTAAAGATTTAAATATTGAAGTAAAAAGTGGTCAAATGGTTGCGATTGTAGGTCCTACTGGTGCTGGCAAAACAACATTGATTAATTTATTAATGAGATTTTATGATGTCTTAGGTGGCTCCATTAAAATTGATGGTGTTGATATTCGAGATATGAAACGAGAAGATTTAAGAAGTATCTTTGGCATGGTACTACAAGATACTTGGTTATTTTCAGGAACGATTTATGATAACATTCGTTATGGTCGCTTAAATGCTCGTAAAGATGAAGTAATTGCTGCCGCTAAAACGGCAAATGTTCATCACTTCATTCGTACTTTACCAGATGGTTATGATATGTTTATCAATGAAGAAGGAAGTAATATTTCTCAAGGTGAAAAACAATTATTAACGATTGCTCGCGCCATCTTAAAAGATCCACAAATATTAATTCTTGATGAAGCAACCAGTTCAGTTGACACCCGTTTGGAATTAATGTTACAAGAAGCAATGAAGAATATTATGAAAGGTAGAACAAGCTTTGTCATTGCTCATCGATTATCAACGATTCGTTCCGCTGATTTAATCTTGGTGATCAATGAAGGTGATATTGTTGAATCGGGAACTCATGATGAACTTATTTCAAAGAAAGGTTTTTATGAGAAACT
>JAVXTH010000068.1:0-3697 GCA_036642795.1 Erysipelotrichaceae bacterium | reverse complement strand
GAAGAAAAGCTACAGATTGTAAGTCATAGTTTAAAGAATAAAGGAATATAACTTTTTACTAAAAATAAAATTTTCTGTGCCTTGACTTCAAGTAAGCAAGTCTTTATAATGAACTAAATACTCAATTTTGTTTATAAAATTGATCATATAAGAAGGAGATAGATAAAATGGCCTATATATTTGATGAACCATCCCACACATTTAGTGAATATTTATTAGTACCGGGGTATAGTGGAAGTGAACATATGCCCGCTAATGTAAGTTTAAAAACTCCATTAGTTAAATATAAAAAAGGGGAAGAATCCAGCATTAATTTAAATATTCCACTTGTATCTGCGATTATGCAATCCGTTTCAGATGATCATATGGCAATAGCACTTGCAAGAGAAGGTGGCGTTTCTTTCATATACGGTTCACAAAGTATTGAAAGCGAAGCAGCCATGGTTCGTCGTGTTAAAGATTATAAAGCAGGATTTGTAATCAGTGATTCAAATATTAGAGCTGATGCAACACTTAGTGATGTTGTCGCATTAAAAGAGGCTACCGGACACTCAACGATGGCTGTGACAGAGGATGGAACAAGTAATGGTAAGTTATTAGGAATTGTTACTAGTCGTGACTATCGTGTTTCTAGGATGGGTATGGATATGAAAGTATCTGAATTTATGACGAAGTTTGAAGATGTTGTTTATGCCCAAGAACCAATTACTTTAGGGGAAGCAAATAATATTATATGGGATAACAAATTAAATACGCTTCCAATTATTGATAAGAATCAAAATTTAAAAGGCTTCGTATTCCGTAAAGATTATGATTCACATAAAGAAAATCCATGTGAATTATTAGATGAAAATAAGAGTTACATTGTAGGTGCAGGTATTAATACCCGAGATTATGAAGAAAGAATTCCAGCCTTAATTGAAGCTGGTGCTGATGTTTTATGCATCGATTCAAGTGAAGGTTTTAGTGAATGGCAAAAACGCACGTTAGATTGGGCTAGATCTAAATATGGAGATAGCGTTAAGATTGGTGCAGGAAATGTAGTTGATAAAGAAGGTTTCTTATTCCTAGCAAAAGCTGGTGCTGATTTTATTAAAATTGGTATTGGTGGAGGAAGTATTTGTATTACCCGTGAACAAAAAGGAATCGGCCGAGGACAAGCAACTTCAATTATTGAAGTCGCAAAAGCTCGTGATGAATATTTTGAAGAAACAGGTATTTATATCCCTATCTGTTCCGATGGTGGTATTGTCCATGATTACCATGTGACTTTAGCTCTCGCAATGGGTGCAGATTTCTGTATGTTAGGTCGTTATTTCTCTCGTTTTGATGAATCCCCTACAAACAAAGTAAGCATCAATGGTACTTACATGAAAGAGTATTGGGGTGAGGGAAGTGCTCGTGCTCGTAACTGGCAACGTTATGATATGGGTGGAGCAAAAAAATTATCCTTTGAAGAAGGTGTTGATTCTTATGTTCCTTATGCTGGTTCTTTAAAAGACAATGTTGGTCTTACTTTAAGTAAAGTTAAATCAACAATGTGTAATTGTGGTTGTCTAACAATTAATGAACTACAAAAGAATGGTAGAATTACATTAGTTTCATCAACAAGTATTGTTGAGGGTGGAGCTCATGATGTTGTATTACGTGATAGTAATATAAATGCAAAAGTAAAATAAATATTTTAATTGATTGAAAGTGAATTTATGCTTTCAATCTTTTTTTGTATAAGAAAGCGTTTACCATCGTTTTATTGCCTGAAATCCACTCTTTTAAGCATTTACTAACATTTTTATTGGTGTTATAATAAATACGATAATTAAGGAGGGTTTTAGTATGGCAAAAAGAACCGTTAAAGATTTAGATGTTGCTGGCAAACGCGTTATCGTACGTGTTGATTTCAACGTACCTCGTAATGGCGATGTAATCACAAACGATAATCGTATCGTACAGGCATTACCTACGATTAATTACTTAGTAGAAAACAAAGCAAAAGTTATTTTAATGTCTCACTTAGGAAAAGTAAACCACAAAGATGCTGAGAAAACAGAAAGCGATAAAGCAAAAAACAATATGGCTTGTGTTGGTAAACGCTTAGCTGAATTAGTTGATACGAACGTTACTTTTGTACCTGTTACAAGAGGTGCTGAATTAGAGAAGAGTGTTGCTGATTTAAAAGATGGCGAAATTGTTTTAATGCAAAACACTCGTTATGAAAAAGGCGAAAGCAAAAACGATCCTGAACTTTCTAAATATTGGGCAAGCTTAGGTGATTTATTTGTTGAAGATGCTTTTGGTTCAGTTCACCGTGCTCATGCTTCAACCGCAGGAATTCCTAGCATTCTTCCAAATGCTTTAGGATTCTTAGTAGAAAAAGAAGTTAAAATGTTAGATGCAGCAGTTAATAATCCAGAACATCCATTTGTTGCCATTATTGGTGGTGCAAAAGTTTCTGATAAGATTGGTGTTGTTGATAACTTATTAAAAATAGCTGATAAAGTATTAATCGGTGGTGGTATGGCTTATACCTTCATGGTTGCTCAAGGTGGTAAAGTTGGTACTTCATTACTAGAAGCTGATAAAGTTGAAATGGCGAAAGAATACTTAAATCGTGCTGGTAATAAATTAGTTCTACCAGTTGATAATATTTGTGCTGATGCCTTCAGTGAAGAAGCAAATTCAATGGTTTGTAAGAGTGGACAAATTCCAGATGATTACATGGGATTAGACATTGGACCTGAAACAATTGAATTATTCAAAAAAGAATTAGAAGGAGCTAAAACAGTAATTTGGAATGGCCCTATGGGTGTATTTGAAATGAAGAAATATGCAACAGGTACTCTAGAAGTATGTAAAGCTATTTCTGAATTACCAGGAGCTACTACGGTTATTGGTGGAGGCGATTCTGCTGCTGCTGCAATTCAATTAGGCTTCAAAGAAAAATTCTCTCACATCTCTACAGGTGGTGGAGCTAGTCTTGAATTTATGGAAGGAAAAGAATTACCGGGTATTGCGGTAATCGCGGATAAATAAAAATGAGAAAACCAATTATTGTTGGAAACTGGAAAATGAACAAAACAATTGCTGAGGCAGTTGAATTTATTAAAGCAGTTGATCCTGTTTGTCATGATGGAGCTACTTATGGAGTAGGTACTTCATTCTTAGCTTTACAAGATTCAATTAAAACCGCAAAAAACTTAATCATTGCGGCTGAGAATTGCCACTTTGAAGACAATGGTGCTTTTACTGGAGAAGTAAGTGTACCAATGTTAGAAGAAATCGGTTTAAAATATTGTATCATTGGACATTCAGAACGTCGTCAAATGTTTGGTGATAGCGATGAAAGCGTAAATAAAAAAGCAAAACGTCTAATCAAAGCAGGTATTACACCAATCGTATGTATTGGTGAAACAGAAGCTCAATACGATGCTGGTGATAGTGAAAAAGTAATCCGTGCTCAATTAACAGGAAGTCTTGCTGATCTATGTGCGGATTGTGTAAAAGATATCGTAATTGCTTATGAACCAATCTGGGCAATCGGTACTGGTAAGAGTGCTTCCATTGCGATTGCACAAAACTGCTGTCATATTGTTCGTGATCAAGTAGAACATATGTATGGTAAAGAAGCTGCTGACAGCGTACGTATTCAATACGGTGGATCTGTTAAACCAGAAAACATTGTTGAATATATGGCTGA
>JAVXTH010000067.1:0-3763 GCA_036642795.1 Erysipelotrichaceae bacterium | reverse complement strand
TTTACGATTCGTACCGATATGATATTCAATATCTCATATGGTATTTTAGCCCAATCACATGTCATGCCATCAATGGACGTTACCGCACGAATTGCAATGGTATAATCATAGGTTCTTTGATCTCCCATAACACCAACCGAGCGAATATCTGGAAGGCAGGTAAAGTATTGCCAAATCTCTCGATCTAATCCAGCTTTCGCAATTTCTTCTCTTAGAATAAAATCAGATTCTCTTACAATTTCTAGTTTCTCATCACTAATTTCACCTAATACGCGTATTCCAAGTCCCGGTCCTGGGAATGGTTGTCGCCATACCATCGCTTCTGGTAAGCCTAATTCTTTCCCTAAAACTCTTACTTCATCTTTGAATAATGTATTTAATGGTTCAATTAATTTAAACTGCATATCATCTGGTAAGCCACCTACATTATGATGAGATTTGATGGTCTGTGCCGTTTTGGTTCCACTTTCTATCACATCCGTATAAAGTGTTCCTTGAGCTAACCACTTAATATCTTCTCCCGTGGCTAGTTTTTTTACTTCTTCATCAAAGGTATAAACAAATTCATTGCCAATAATCTTTCGCTTTGCTTCTGGATCACTTACTCCCTTTAATTTAGATAGGAATCGCTCTTTGGCATCGATTTTGATTAAGTTGACATTCATCTCTCTACCAAATGTCTCCATAACACTCTCTGCCTCTCCCTTACGCAGTAGTCCATGATCAATGAACATACAAATCAGTTGATCACCGATTGCCTTGTGTAGCAAGGCTGCAACAACGCTGGAGTCGACTCCACCCGATAAGCCAAGTAATACTTTATCGTTTCCTACTTGTTCTTGGATCTTTTTTGTTTGAACTTCAATAAAATCATGGATTGACCAGTTTGCTTTTGCTTGGGCTATTTCAAAGACAAAGTTCTTTAGAATATCATTACCATAATCACTATGTCTTACTTCTGGATGAAACTGTAATGTATAGATCTTTTTCTTTTCATTACTAGTTGCCGCATAGGGACATGTATCACTGGATGCATCCTTCACAAAGCCATCTGCAAGTGTATCTACTTGATCTCCATGTGACATCCAAACGACTTGTTGCTTTGGTAAACCTTTAAACAATAAGGAATTGTTTTTTAGGTTGATTTTAGTTCTTCCATATTCTTTTGTCTCACATGCTTTTACACTACCACCACACATATAATGTGTCATCTGCATTCCATAGCAAATACCAAGAATTGGTATTCCTGAATCAAAGATTCGTGGATCGCATTTAAAAGCATCTTCATCGTAGACACTATTAGGTCCTCCACTAAAAATGATTCCTTTCACATCTTGTAAAGCGATGATATCTTCTAAGCTTAGGGTATGAGGATGTAATTCACTATATACACCAAACTCACGAATTCTTCGTGCAATTAATTGGTTATATTGACTTCCAAAATCTAATACAATTATTTTATCTGCCATTTGATCCTCCTATTTAATAAAACAAACCGATACCATAAGTAAATAGTATCGGTAACGTTTATTATAATATCATTTTCATAATATATTTGTAAATAAAAATTTATGTTTATTTTGGTAATGCAAAGTAAATAATAAAGATAACTAATAATGCCCATACCGTTGGATGTACTTCTTTTGCTTTTCCACTAGCAACCATCGCAATAGAATAAGCAATGAAACCAAAGGCAATACCATTTGAAATGGAATAAGTAAGGATCATCGCAATCACCGTCACAAAGCCTGCCGTTGCATAGATGAAGTTATCCCAATCAATGCCTTTTAATTGTTGAGCCATTAAGATACCAACTACAACTAAGGCTGGAGCCGTTACCGCATTGGTAACACTCGCTAATACAACTGGTGCAAATAATACCGAAACAAAGAATAATAAGCCCGTAACAACGGCTGTTAATCCTGTTCTACCACCAACTTCTACTCCTGAAGTTGATTCTACGAAAGATGTAACTGTTGATGTACCTAAAGCAGCACCAACAACGGTACCAACCGCATCCGCTAATAATGCTTTTTCAACATTCTCTAATTCACCTTTTTCATTGACTAAACCAATTCGATTCGCAATCGCAACTAACGTTCCTGCTGTATCAAAGAAATCAACGAATAAGAATGAAAAGATAATCACAAAGGCATTCATTGGATTGGCAAATAATTCGCCAAAGCCATCAATAAAGCCACCTGCAGCACTCATTGAAAACTGTGTTTCAAAGATACTACTAGGTAATACTGGCATTCCTTTTAAACTAAAGATACTACCACAGGCAATTCCAAGAATTGCTGTTGTAATCATTCCAATAAATACAGCGGCTGGAACTTTCTTCGCAAGTAAAGCAATTGTTAATAAAATACCAAAGATAGCTAATAAAACTGTTGGTTCTCCTAATGAACCTAATGTCACAAATGTGGCAGGTGAAGCTACGATAATACCAGCATTCTTTAAGCCAACAAAAGCGATAAAGAAACCAATACCTGCTCCAATTGCTAATTTTAACTGTTTTGGAATCGCATTAATAATTAATTTACGAATTCCGGTAACTGAAATAACCACGAAAATCAAACCTGAAACAAAGACACCAGCTAAAGCAGCTTGCCAGCTATACCCCATCACTCCACAAATGGTATAAGCGAATAAAGCATTTACGCCCATTCCTGCTGCAAGTGAAACTGGGTAATTGGCAATCACTCCCATTAAAATAGAAGCAAATCCTGCTGATAAAGCAGTAGCCATAAAGACAGCCCCTTTATCCATTCCTGCATCTCCAAGAATTGCTGGATTGACACCAAGAATATACGCCATTGCTAAAAAGGTAGTAATACCTGCAATTATTTCTGTTTTGACGTTCGTATTCTTTTCTTTTAACTTAAATAATTTCTCTAACATGTTTTCCCTTTTCTCTTTCTAGTTTGATAAATCGTGATTTCCCCAATAAATAAAAATCGTAGTCTGATGTTTTTGGCCATCAGGTAGAAACGCTTTCGCCATTCATGAAAGCTTATACGATTTATCACAACTGTTTTCTATTATAATATAAATGCTTACCTACTTGCAAGCTTACTTACCATTTACAATCAAAGTTAATGCTTTTAAGGCATTAATTTCATAATCAATGGGAATATTGGGATCATTTTTTAAATGATTTGGATTATACCAACAAGTTTTAATTGCTGCATTTAAGCCTCCCATCATATCGGAACTTAAAGAATCACCAATTAATAATGCTTCTTCTAGTTTAAAATTAGGAATTCTTTCAAACACATAATCAAAATAAGCTTTTTGAGGTTTTTGAAATCCACTATCTTCCGATACAAAAATATCTTTAAAATATGCTTTTATCGGTGAAGCATTAAAACGTGCATGTTGCACATAAGAAAAACCATTCGTACATAAATATAATTCATGATCCTTGGCAAGTTCTTTACATAAACTTAAAGCATCTTCAAATAAATAGGAACCTTGCGCAAGCTTTTCAATATAACATTTTGCTAAAGCATCGCCATCTTTATCTATTTTTAAAGCTTTTAAAAAGTCTTTAAATCTTCGCTCATGAATCACGCTTTTTTCAATTTCACCTTTTTCAAAGGCAGTCCATAAACCATGATTAATGGTTTTATAAGTTTCAAAGATTGTTTCACTATAAGGAATATCAAAGGCTTCTAAACTTAAAATAAACGCATTCTTTTCGGTTTTCTTAAAATCAAATAAAGTATCATCCCCATCAAATAATAGATATTTATACATG
>JAVXTH010000066.1:0-4034 GCA_036642795.1 Erysipelotrichaceae bacterium | reverse complement strand
TTATTGAATGAAAACAAAAAAGAAACAATTTTCATAATTTATTTCTGAAAAGTTTCAAAAAGGGGTTGAAAAATATGTAAGATGGCTATATACTAATATTTATTAATAGAAAAGGAGCGATTATTATGGGGAAATTTAAAACGACAGTAGTTTGTTGCTTATCTGTAGCTATGCTTGCAGGTTGTGGTTCAAACTCAGACAGTAAAGAAAGCGACAAGATCAAATTAGGAAGCAACTATGAATTAACAGGTGATGTTGCTGAGTATGGTCAAGCAAGTGTAAATGGTATTAAACTTGCGGTTAAAGAAATCAATGCGAAAGGCGGAATTGATGGCAAAAAAATTGATTTAGTTTCCTTGGATAATAAATCAACATCCGATGAAGCGATTTCAATTGCTACAAGGCTAGCAACAGAAGATGAAGTAACTGCGATGATGGGACCTGCTACCTCAGGTAACTTTAAAGCAGCCGTTTCAATTGCGAACGAATACAAAGTTCCAGTACTTTCAGCTTCTGCAACAGATGATGCTGCTACTTTGAATAAAGATGGTAGTACAGCTGCATTTGGCTTTAAAACTTGTTTCTCAGATACAGTTCAAGGAACGGTTGGAGCAAATAAAGCAGCTGAATTAGGAAAGAAAAAAGCAATTATCTATAAAGATAGCAAGAGTGAATATGCGAAAGGCTTAGCAAAAGCATTCGCAACTAAGTTTGAAGCATTAGGTGGTACGGTTGTTCAGGAAGAAGCCTATGTTGCTGGCGATACTGAATTTAGTTCAATTATCACTAAGATTAAAGACAAAGATTTTGATATCTTATATATCCCTGGATATTATAATGAAGTTGGTAAAATTATTAAAGATGCTAGAACAGCTGGAATCAAACAAACAATTATTGGTGCCGATGGATTTGATGCACCAGGTTTAGTTGATAAAGCGGGTAAAGATGCTTTAAATGATGTTTACTTTACAACTCATTTCTCTACAAAAGAGGATGATAAATTAGTTACTAGCTTTGTTGAATCTTATAAGAAAGAATATGATGAACAACCAGGAGCATTCGCAGCTTTAGGTTATGATATGGTTTATTTCTTAAAAGATGGAATTGAAAAAGCTGGTAGTACAAAACCAACAGATGTAGCAAAACAATTAGCTAAAACAAAGAACTTTAAAGGGGTTACTGGTAAGTTCTCAATTGATAAAACACATGCACCAGTTAAGACAATTAAATTTATTGAATTGGTTAATGGTGAACAAACAAATATTCAAAACGTCCAACCATAAGTCAGTTTATTAAAAATATCGCATATGTATAGGTGAAATGAATTCCTGTTTCACCTATCTTTGTCTTGAAGGGGTGAAATTATGGAACAACTAATTCAACAGCTGATCAATGGATTATCGTTAGGTAGTATCTTTGCGCTTGTAGCACTTGGATACACCATGGTTTATGGAATTATTAAATTAATTAACTTTGCACATGGGGATATCTATATGCTAGGGGCATATGTAGGTTATCTTGCCGTATCTTCTTTACATGTTAATTTTTTTGTTGCGCTTATTGTATCAATGGTCGTATGTGCCATTGCAGGTGTGATTATTGAAAAGGTAGCTTATAAGCCATTACGTAATTCAAGTCGAATTGCTTCTTTGATTACGGCAATCGGTGTTTCGTTTTTATTAGAGTATGTAATGATGTACTTGATGGGACCAACCAATCGTTCTTTTCCACAAGTGTTAGAAAATCAAGCCTATAAATTTGGTGGTGTTACGATTACTTCATTACAAATCATTATTTTCACTACTTCAATTACTTTGATGTTATTGCTTCAATTTATTATTAAAAAAACGAAGATGGGAAAAGCAATGCGTGCCGTATCTACAGATCCTGATGCAGCTCAATTGATGGGAATTAATGTTAATTCAACGATTTCTTTCACGTTTGCACTTGGTTCAGCTTTAGCGGGTGCCGCAGGTATTTTGGTTGCCATTTATTATAATTCAGTTACTCCGTTAATGGGTATTACTCCAGGTCTTAAAGCATTTATCGCAGCGGTATTTGGCGGTATTGGAATCATTCCAGGGGCAATGATTGGAGGACTTGCAATTGGTGTCATTGAAACATTAGTTGCTGGTTATGGAAGTTCTTTAATTAAAGATGCGGTTGTTTATCTTGTATTAATTATCATCTTGTTAATTAAACCAAGTGGTTTATTAGGCAAGAATGTTAAAGAGAAAGTATAGGTGGCCAATATGAAAAATTTATGGACAAAAAGGAATATTGGTTGGGGTATCTTTACATTAGCTATTTTTATGGTATTTCAAGGTTTATTTTTAGCGGATTTGATTAAACCAATTTATCAAATTATGTTAATGACAATTGGGATCAATATCATCTTGGCCCTAGGTCTTAATTTAATCATTGGTTTTAGTGGACAATTTTCACTGGGACATGCTGGGTTTATGGCAATTGGTGCTTATAGTGCTGCCATTACAACAACGCAGAATCCAAATTTCATGGGTTTATTGATGGGGATTGGTTTAGGTATTCTACTATCCTCGATTGTTGCTTTGATTGTTGCGATTCCGACCTTACGTTTACGTGGTGACTATTTGGCAATTGCAACGCTTGGTTTCTCTGAAATTATTCGTATCGTTATTTTGAATATGAAAATTACTGGAGGTGCTTCTGGTATTTCAGGTATTCCGAAATTAACGAGTTTTAACTTAGTCTTTATCGTAATTGTTGCATGTTTATTAATCATTCATAACTTTGTTCGATCCTCTCATGGTCGTGCTTGTATCTCTGTTAGAGAAGATGAAATTGCAAGTGAGGCAATGGGTGTTAACACGACAAAATATAAAACAATTGCCTTTGTTATCGGTGCTGCAATGGCAGCCGTTGCTGGGGCATTGTACGCTTCTTATTTCTATGTAATCAAACCGGATGTATTCGGCTTTCAAAAATCAGTTGATATTTTAGTTGTTGTCGTATTAGGTGGTATGGGTTCACTTACCGGCAGTGTTGTCGCAGCCTTTGTATTAGGTATTATTACCCAAGCATTACAATCCATGGCAGAACTTAGAATGATTATCTATGCGATTGCTTTAATCATTATTATGATTTATCGACCACAGGGTATCTTTGGTAATAAAGAATTTTCAATTGATTCAATTAAACGACTCTGGTTTAAATTGACGCATTTTAAAGCAACACGTAAAACAAAGGAGGAATTAAAATGACACTCCTTTCGGTAAAGAGTTTAACAAAGAACTTTGGTGGTCTTTGTGCTAACTCAAATATTAATATGACAGTAAATGAAAATGAATTGGTTGGTTTAATTGGACCAAATGGTGCAGGTAAAACAACATTGTTTAATATGTTAACTGGCGTTTATGTTCCAAGTGAGGGAAATATTACATTCTTTAATGATGGCAAAGAGATTAAAATTAATGGTATGAAGCCATATAAAGTTACAGGACTTGGATTTGCTAGAACCTTTCAAAACATTCGCTTATTTAAAGAATTAAGTGTTCTTGAAAATGTTTTAATTGCCATGAATAAAGATGTTAAATCATCTACGATTGCTACCATTTTAAGACTTCCTTCTTTTTATAAAGAAGAAATAAGAATGAAGAAAGAAGCAATTGAATTATTAAAGATATTTAAATTAGAAGAAAAGGCAAATGAACTTGCTTGTAATTTACCTTATGGAGAACAACGTTGTTTAGAGATCGCTAGAGCTTTGGCAACGCAACCAAAATTATTATTTTTAGATGAACCTGCAGCTGGTATGAATCCTCAAGAAACAGCTGAATTAACGAAACTTATTCGTGAGATTAAAGATCGTTTTCAAATTAGTATTGTATTAATTGAACATGATATGTCTTTGGTAATGAACTTGTGTGAACGTATTTATGTTTTAGATTATGGTAAGATTATCGCAAGTGGAAAACCAGAAGAAATTCAAATGAATAAAAAAGTTATTGAAGCTTATTTAGGCGAGGAGGTGTAATCATGCTTAAAATTGAACA
>JAVXTH010000065.1:0-4044 GCA_036642795.1 Erysipelotrichaceae bacterium | reverse complement strand
CACTTTGCTAGTTGTAATTATAACATAACATTTGACTTTTGAATCATTAACTAATCGTATTTAAATAGATAGAATAAGAAATGTAAAAACGTAATGGATTAAAATTAGAGGAGTCGACTTCGTCGATTCCTTTCTTTTTGTTTATTCATTTCATTAAGTAAAGGAAAAAAGGAAATACAAAATGGATGATATTTAAATCGGTTATATGGTATACTGTTATTAGTAAAACAGGAGGGTAAACGCATGGAATTAAATAAGTATATTGACCACACGCTTTTGAAACAGGATGCAAAAGGAGACCAGATTTTAAATCTTTGTGAAGAAGCAAGAGCTCATCATTTCGCTAGTGTATGTGTAAATCCATATTGGGTGGAAGCTTGTGCTAAGAATTTAAAAGGTAGTGATGTTTTAGTTTGTACGGTAATCGGTTTTCCTTTAGGAGCAACGACAACCGCAACAAAAGTATTTGAAACAAAAGATGTTATCAGCAAAGGTGCTGGAGAAGTCGACATGGTAATTAATGTTGGTGAAATGAAAGCTGCTAATTATGAAACAGTTTATGAAGATATTAAAGCCGTAGTAGATGCTGCAAATGGTGTCTGTGTTAAGGTAATTCTTGAAAACTGTCTATTAGATAAGAGTGAGATTAAAAAGGCTTGTGAGCTTTGTATGAAAGCCGGAGCTAATTTTGTTAAGACATCGACTGGTTTCTCTACTGGAGGGGCAAGCGTTGAAGATGTTGCTTTAATGAAACAAACGGTTGGAACAACTTGTAAAGTAAAAGCAGCTGGTGGAATTCGTACGTATGAAGATATGATGAAAATGATTGATGCTGGTGCGGATCGTATTGGAACAAGTGCTGGTGTAACATTAGTTAGTAAATAATATAAAAAGAACTTCCTAGTAAATTAGGAAGTTTTTCTATATCAATTTATTTTCTTTCTTTATATAAAAGAATAAGATACCTAAACCAATGATACAACTGATACATTCACTTGCAGGAACACTGAGCCAAATGCCATCTAGTTGAAGGAAAGAGGGAAGAACGTATATAAACATAAGAACAAGCACAAAACCTCTTAGAAGCGATAGTAATAGGCTAGGTGCTGGTGCATTCACGGAAGCAAAGAAACATGTTAGGACAATATTAATTCCCATGAAGATAAAAGCTGGGAAATATAGCGTAATGCCATTGGTTGCGATTAAGGATAAGGCTTCATTGCCTTTTTGATTAAATAAGGCAACCAATTGATTCGGGAAACATAAACCACTTAAATAAAATAAGCCACCAATCAATAAGGAAGTAATTAATGCGTATTTAATTAACTTATGAATTGAAGCTTGATCCTTTACGCCAAATGCATAAGACAACAAAGGTTGAATCCCTTGTGCTAAACCAGTAAAGACAGCTTGAAAGACAAGGGCTAAATTCGCAATGATTCCATAAGCAGCAATTCCAATATTTCCTGCATAGGCTAAGATGGAATAATTGAAAGCAAGCATGACAAGACCACTCGACATTTCATTTAAGAAAGAAGAAGAACCAATTTTAGTAATGGATAGAAATGTTGTCATTTCAAGTTTACATTTTATTAAATGGAACTGATGTTTCTTTTTAAACAAATAACTCGATAGAATGATCATTGATACCACCGGTGAAAAACAAGTCGCAATCGCAGCTCCAAATAAACCCATATTGAATTCATAAATAAATAAGTAATCGAATATAATATTTGTGATGTTACCACTTAACATAGCGATCATCGCAAGTTTTGGAGCACCATCATTACGTATCATACAGATGAGATGATGATTGAATAAGAAAGCAAAAGCAAATCCTAGAATCGTTGCGCAATAATCACGAGCTAAAGAAAGTGTCTCTTTATTTGCACCTAATAAAACCACGATATCTTCAGAAAAGAAAACTCCTAGGATGAAAAGAATAATTGATAAAAGAGCGGCATAACATAAACCATGAGTGAATACTTTGTTTCCTTCTTCATGATTCTTACTTGCTTTAAATATCATGTATTTTGTGGCAGAGCCCATTCCATTCATTAAACCTAAACCAGCGATTAAGGCGAAAATGGGAAGGACGATATTAAGTGCTGCAAGTGCAGTTGAACCAATTCCATTTGCGACAAAGAAGGTATCGGTGAGGACATTGAAAGATAATCCCATCATGCTTAAAACATTCGCGGATGCGTAAGTAGCAAAAGTATGAAAAAGATTGTCTTTTTTGAATTGAATTTCGTTCATCCTTTTACCCTCTCTTTCAAATAAAATCGCGTATTTATCATTATATTCAAGATAATATTGTTTATATCATAACGATTGCTATTTTCTTTGTCAAGATAAGATGAAAACTTTGAAAAAGTCATTGTATTTATAAATGTATTATGATAATATTAATAAGCACTTGCCTAAATAGCTCAGTTGGTAGAGCATTCGGCTGTTAACCGAACGGTCACAGGTTCGAGTCCTGTTTTAGGCGCCAGTTAATAAAGTAACCTCGTTAGAATTAAACTTAACGAGGTTTTTTTATATCTTTGTTAAGATAAGGAGAAGAAGTAAGAATCTCACTAATTTCGTTTCTTAATGATTTTGGTTCTAATACTTCACAATACTTAAGGAACTGTAAAGCAAAATAAGTAATTCCTTGAAGCGATGTTAAAACTACGGCATAGAAAGATTCTTCATCACATTTCTGTATTTTAGTATCGAGTCCAAATCGATCAATGATATCATTAAGAATTCTATTTGAACATTTTAAAATTACTTGATCTTCTTTTCCACCATACATATATATCTTTGATTTCGCATAAGCATAAGGATCAAAGGATTTAACTAATTTACCTCTTCGTTCATCACAAATCTTAATGTGCTTCATACGATCAATACGATAATGACTAAATTCATCATAATGATCATTACGACAAATCAGATAATAATTTTCATTTGCATAGATAATATAATAAGGATGTATCTTATATAAATGATCTTTACGAGGAATAAGTTTTTTATTAATATCATATTTCATATAATCAAAGGTTACGATTTTATCGCAATGAATGGCATCTAATAATACTTCAACGTTAAGAAAGAATTCTTTATTAACGGTTTTTAGGTAATTCTTTACATAAACATTATTATTAAATTCCTTTTCCACATATCGACTTTGAGTCGATAATAATTTCTTTATTAAATTAATTGAATCTTTCTCAGGAATAAAATGAGAAGAATAGATAGCATTACATAATAAAGTAACTTCAGATTTTTCAAATTCACGATCAATTAGATAATAACCGATTCCATTATCACTATATTTTGATATATCAATTTTGAATTCAATTAAAGTATCAATATAATCCGTAAAGGTTCTTCTTTCAATATTAATTTGATATATCTTATCTAATAGATCACAAATTTCTACTCTAGAAAGAATGTGTTCATCATCTGTGTATTTCTTTAATATTTCATATACTGCCAACAGTGCAATTTTAGTTTTCTGCATAAGTACCTCCACTCTTTATTACTATCATAGCACTTCCTTTATTATTTCTAAAGATTATTATTATGCTTGGCATAGTTTATGTACATCTGTTAGTTTAGAATGTATTTAAGATAGGAGATGACTTATATGGAATCAATCACAATCGTAGGAGCTAATTATTATTTAGGCATGGATGTTTTTGATCTAAATCAAACCTTATATTTAGTGAAAGATCTAGATAATAAGTTTGATAGTGATGCGATTAAAGTCGTATTAGACGCAGGAATACAGGTTGGTTGTGTTGCTAATAGTGTATTTAGTGTAGCGAGAGGAACAAGCAGCGCTGGTAGAATTTACAATGGGGTGGAGGACTACCAAAAAGTTGTTGTAGCATATATTGTTAAGGATATTGTAATCGCTAATATTGTTAATGAAAAAGTAAATGGATAGTTTTTAGTATAAGCAATCATAAAGAAAGGAAGGTAAAATCATGAGACTACTTGCTATTATATTTGGAGCAATTGCTGGCTTAGTTAAATCATTATTATAAT
>JAVXTH010000064.1:0-4064 GCA_036642795.1 Erysipelotrichaceae bacterium | reverse complement strand
GTTGCTTCAAGCAAGGTAGCACCTCGACCAAGTTCCTGATAGATAAATTGAAGAATGTCCTCGTAATGATCCGATATAATCAAGATGTTCTTGGTTTGATGTCCACCGATCATCATCGTTTTATCAATTAAATAAGAACTGACCCAAACCGATATAATTCCAATCAAGGCTGCTTCAATTCCATAAACCAAAGCACCTAATACAACCGTAAGTCCATCGGTAATTAAAACTAAAGTTGGTAATGGATAATGAAAATATTTATTCACAATCAATGGTGGAATATCCATACCACCCGTACTGGCACCTGTTCGAAAAACCATACCAACACCGAGTCCCATAAACACACCACCATAAATCGTCGCTAGTAGTTTGTCATCTGTGACAAAGGTATGCGCTGAATAGGTCGTTAACATTGTGATAAAAATCGGATAGGAAATGGTTGATAATAAAGTTTTTATGGCAAAACGTTTTCCTAAAACAAAGGTACCAATCAAAAACAAACCAATCGTTAAAAGGTTAATCATAATTTCAGGCTTAATATGAATAATTGGTTGTAAAGCAATGGCAATACCGGCAACACCACCGGTCAATACATTATTCGGTATGATAAATAATACAACGCCTACGGCTAATAAAAAATTACCTAATAATACAATTGTATATTCAAATATTAATTCCCTTACATGTTTTGTCATAACCAACCCTCCTTACCGTAGTCGTAGTAGCGAGCATAGAAAAAAGCACGATGAAGCGTGCCTTTGATTATTGCCTATATTCTTTGTTTGTTTTCGATGCTCTATCCCTTATATTACCACCCGATAAGTTCACAAAAACGCTTGGCATTAAATCGCTAACGCTCTCTTACTTACCTATTATATCATTTCAATAGAAACCTGATAACCCCCTAAGTTAAATATTCTGATGAATCTTTACTAATTTTTGTTCTTTTTCAATTAAATCTTCATAAGTTTTCTTAACTTGATCAAATTCGGGTGTTTGTGACTTAATTAGGATGAAAGCATTTAAAAATGTTTCTTGATATTCATTCCATGAATTCACTTCATAATCTTCTTTATTTAATGCATTCGCTCGCTTCAAGCTTTCATTAATCTTATCATAGTAAGCAAAGAACTCATGCTCCTTCATCAATTCATGATATAAGGCATCAATGCTCCAAGTTTGATTATGTTGGGTGACAATCGCTTTAGGGCCTTCAAAAGGTGTACCTTGTTCTCTTAGTTTGGTAAGTAAAAGTGAAATCTCACGATCTTCTAATTGATCCATGATTAAAATAGCTTGTGGATAATCCTGATTTACTGGTGTAGTTGTTTCTTTAAAGCCTTCTCGCTGACTTAAGAAACCTAATGTTTGATTGAAATCAATTGGTTTGATTTCAATTACATGATCAATTAACGATTTCATTGTCTGAATCATTTGCTTCCGTTTTAAATCATGTTCTGGAATGTATACTAATATTTGTTTTTTCATCGTAAGCTCTCCTTTTCTCTATTATAAGTAACAATTAAGTCTTTGTCACATTTTATGCTTAAAAAAAGATTGTCATCGATTAAGATGAACAATCCTTATTTATTTTTCTCGACTCATATGTCCTTTGGATAATTGAAGTGCAATCACAATGGCTGCTCCAATCAAAAAGAATACAATATGAAAAGTTGAAAAGCTAATTGCTGCTTGTGGAACTTTCAAGGTAGTAGGTCCCATAATAATGGCATAGAAACTACCAATCATCATTCCAATAATTAAGTACACCATTTGGGAACGATAGTTCTCTAACGCATTACGAATTAAACGAATGACTACAAGCACCCCCGCAATAATTCCAAAACCAAAGATGATAAGAATTGGTAAAGCATCAAATTGGAAATGAAGGAAATCTTTTAATGCGGTAATCACTGGTACATATAAACCAAATACCAATAAAATCGTTGAACCTGAAATGCCTGGTAATACCATTGCGGAAATAGCTAACATTGCTGCTACGAATACATAAATGGCAAAACCAATTGTCAAGTCGCTTGCCGCAAAACTATTTCCTGATGAAGATACTGGATTGAAATAAGTTATTGCCATAACAATAATAGCTCCAATAATCACAAAGTAGATTTGTTTATAATCCTTTAAACATGCTTTTTCTTCCATTACAATAACCGGAATGGAGCATGCGATAAAGCCGATAAACAAGGAACTGATTTTATAAATCTGGGTATCAAAGATATTCGCAAGAACACTGACAGCAAGTCCCATTCCAATGATCCACCCAAGTCCTAGTTTAATAATGAAAGTTAAACCAGCTTTTCTTGTTTCTTTATTTCCATGAAAAATGTCATCGATTGAACCAACGAATTGATCATAGAAACCAAATAGAAATGCTATTGTCCCACCGGATACTCCCGGTACACTATCCGCTAGTGCCATTGTGAAACCACGGATAAAATTAATAATAAACATGAAATTCCTCCTGAGTTTAAAACATGACTATTATAATACATAATTAACTAAAAGTATGCAAGTATTTCATAAACATAACCTAAACTTTACAAAACTATTTATTTTGGGATATAGATTGATAAGCTTCCACCCGAAACGCGGAATTCTCCATAACCAGATTCATCAATGATTACTTCCCCATTTCCACCATAACAATCATAGAACACACGTTGCTGATCTGTTTCCTTCACCTTCATTACTTTGCTTCCCTCATCACTATCACTTAAGATGCATACCATTGTTTGATGTGTATCATCACCTAATCGAACCCAACCGACCACACTAAAATCATCAAAGTAATCGACTTGCTCGCCATACGCATAATCACATCTTAACTGAAGTAAGACATCCAACCAATCTTTACCGGCTGCTACATGATGTTGAGCGATTCCATAATAATCACCATAGAAAATGCAAGGATAACCATTTTTTCTAAGCAAAATCATCGCATAAGCAAGTGGCTTAAACCAAGCTAGTATCTCCGAGCTTAATGATTGACCATTTTGTGTATCATGATTATCAACAAAGGTAACGGCACATTGAGGAGCTTTTTCAACTAGCGTATTTTCAAATATATTTGCCATGTTATATTGACCATTGCTGTTGCTTGCTTCCCTAAAATGAAAATGTAATGGAACATCGAATAAACTCAATTGATGATCTAAGGTTGTTAAGTAATCCAACAATAAGGATACATCAGCACTCCAATATTCTCCAACGGTAAACAATTCTTTATTAGAGTATTCACGCATTGCTTTTAACCATTCCACATAAAAATTACTGCTAATATGTTTTAAAGCATCCAATCGTAATCCATCAACTTGGGTCGTATCTAAATACCATTTACCCCAACGAATCATTTCTTCAACCACTTCTCGATTCTTGAAATCGATATCAACCCCCATCAAATAATCATAATTATGATTTTCTTGGTTTACATCCAATGCCCATGTCTTTCCATAAAAACGATAAATTCCATTTCGATTGTATTTCGCATCATAATCAATCCCATCAAAATGGGTCCAATTCCAAGTAAAGTCTGAATATTGATTATTTCTTCCCGGAAAATTGAATTTGGTCCAAGCTTCAATAATTTCTTCGCCTTCCCCTTCTTTACTAAAATTACGGTTGGTACTTGATACTTTGGTAGCAGGAACCATTTCTGTTTCATCTGCACCCATTTTATGATTTAATACGATATCTGCGTATACTTCGATTCCTTGTTTATGTAAGGCAGCAATTGCTTTTAAATACTCTTTTTTCGTTCCATATTTAGTTGGAACACTACCTTTTTGATTAAATTCTCCTAAATCATAAACATCATAAACTCCATAACCAACATCTTGATCCCCACCATTTCCTTTGTAAGCAGGTGGTAAATAAACGCTGCTGATTCCGATTTTCTTTAAGTGAGCTGCATCCTTTGCCACTCGCTTCCAAAGCTGATGATCGCTATCTAAATACCATTCAAAATATTGAAATATGACGCCATTTGTATTCATAAGCCCATCTCCCATCGCTTATTTATTATAACACAAAAAAGAATAACCGTTTTC
>JAVXTH010000063.1:0-4093 GCA_036642795.1 Erysipelotrichaceae bacterium | reverse complement strand
ACATACAAATAACGTATTTCTTTCTTTATGTTGTTCAATTAGTATGCTATTATTACAATTATGAACAAGGAGTGATGATGTGAAGAAATTATTAATTGCTGCGGTAGTAATAACAGCTTTGTTAGTATTTGCTACTCAAAAACAAGAAGAAGATACAATTATTGTATATTCAAGCATGGAACAGTTTCGTAATGATGCATTACAGGAACAATTGAATGATAGATACAAAGACTTTAAAGTTTTTGTTATGTATATGCCGACTGCCAAGGCAGCCGCTAAAATTAGTGTGGAGAAAACATCGAGCGATGCTGATATTGTCGTTGGACTTGAAACAGCTTATTTAGAGAAGATAAAAGATAGCTTGGCAGTGGTTGAGCCTTATTCTAAATTAGATTACTTGGATGATGTTGCGAAGCATGATGATCGCTATGTGATTTGGGAAAGACAAGCAGGTAGTATCATTGTCAATCAAGATATATTAAAAAAGCATCATTTACAAGCACCCAAAACATATGAAGATTTATGTAAACCAGAATATAAAGGATTAGTTGCAATGCCAGATCCTAAAAGCTCGGGGACGGGTTATTTCTTTTATAAAAACTTAGTTAATAATTGGGGAAAAGAAAAGACAATTGATTATATTGATCGTTTGTCTAAGAATATTAAACAATTTACAGAATCAGGATCAGGTCCGGTTAAAATGTTAATTCAAGGAGAGATTGCAGTTGGGTTAGGTTTAACCTTTCAAGGCGTTAATGAATTAAATAATGGAAATCCCTTTACCTTAAGTGAACCAGAATTTGGTTCCCCTTATTCTTTAACCGGAACAAGTATGATTAAAGGTAGAGAAAAGGATGAAAGGATCAAAGATGTGTTTGATTTTATTATCAATGATTTTCTAATTTATGATAAAGAGAATTTTTCACCAGAAACCATCTATAAAAACCAAGTGAATAAAATGGAACATTATCCTAATTGGACGTTTGGTAATATGAATGGGATTGCGGACATTAAAGAAAAAGAGAGGTTATTAAGTATATGGAAATATTAGAAAATGTGCCTTTAAAATTAATCGTAAAGGATTTATATAAGAACTATGAAAACAAAGATGTGTTAAAGCATATATCATTTGATGTTCGTCAAGGTGAGTTTTTATCGGTATTAGGACCAAGTGGTTGTGGTAAAACAACATTACTGAGAATCTTGATTGGCTTAGAGAATCAAGATAGTGGCGAAATAATCAAAGAAGGAAAAGATATTAGTAATCTTTCACCGGATCAGCGAGGAATGGGAATTGTTTTTCAAAACTATGCTTTGTTTCCCAATATGAATGTTTTACAAAATGTTGAATACGCGCTTAAGTTAAAAAAAGAAACCGCAAAACAAGCAACCGAAATTGCGAAAAGAACATTAGATTTAATTGGGATGAGTGATCAATTAGATAAGAAACCAAGACAGTTATCGGGTGGGCAACAGCAACGAGTTGCGATTGCGAGAACCTTAGCTACCAATCCAGATATTATTTTATTAGATGAACCAATTAGTGCACTTGATGTGTCAATGCGTGAAGTAATGAAGCGGGAATTAAAAGAAATACAAAAGAAGTTTGATGCGACGATGATTTTTATTACCCATGAACAAGAAGAAGCTTTTTATTTATCTGACCGGATTATGATCATGAGTGAAGGTAATATTGAACAATTAGATACACCACGTAATATATACGATCATCCAGCAAATCAATACGTAAGTGATTTTGTGATTAATCATTTGGATCAAAAGTTAGAGTCTTTATTGAAATGTACAGGAAAAGATCAATATGAGAAATAAAGGCGCTAAGAGTTTAAAGTTGTTAGTGGCACTTTTTCTTACGATTACTGTCATTCTTCCTTTAACAACTTTATTACTTAATATAAAAGTAGCGGATATTCATGATATTGTATCCTCACCTCAGTTTTGGCCAATGGTAGCTAATTCTTTAGTAGCAACCATTACCGCAACGATTATCTCAGTTAGTTTAGCCATGGTACTTGCTTGGTGTATGAATCGTACGAAGATGCGTTATCGATCGATTTTCTCAGTATTGTTTACCTTACCAATGTTGATTCCAAGTATTTCTCATGGAATGGGCTTGGTGTTATTGTTTGGTGATAATGGTTTATTAACGAACTTATTAGGAATCAACATTCATTTATATGGAATGGTAGGAATCGTAATTGGATCAATCTTATATAGCTTCCCAGTTGCATTCTTAATGTTAACCGATATCTTTCGTTATGAAGATTACACTACGTATGAAGCAAGTAGTGTATTAGGACTAAATAAATTCCAACAGTTTATGACAATTACTTTACCAAACATGAAAAAACCATTGATTTCGGTTATCTTTGCGACCTTTACAATGATCTTCACCGATTATGGTGTTCCTTTGGCTGTAGGGGGTAAAATGATGACCTTACCTGTTTATATGTACCGTGAAGTAATTGGTCTGTTAGACTTCTCTAAAGGAGCTATCATTGGTGTTTTATTATTAATTCCAGCAGTGATTGCTTTCATTCTTGATTTAAAGAATGAAGATGGAGGAAATGCTAGTACAGTAACCAAAGAATATATTATTAAAAAGAATAAAAAAAGAGATATCTTTTCTTATATATTTTGTATCACAACGGTAATTTTAGTTTCTTTACCAATTTTAGCGTTTATTTATTTGAGTGTTGTGAAGCAATATCCAATTGATATGAGCTTCTCTTTCATTAATATTCAAAAAGCATTTGAATTAGGGGTGGGAATGCATTTAATCAGTTCCCTTGCGATTGCCATGTTAACGGCTTTAATCGGTATTTGTATTACTTACTTCACTGCGTATTTAACCGCAAGATCAAAGAAAACATTTTCCAATATGACACTTCATTTAATCTCAATGGTTTCCCTAGCGATACCTGGTGTTGTTTTAGGTTTATCCTATGTATTATTCTTTAAAGGAAGTATCCTATATGGAACCATTATGATGCTTGTATTAGTTAATATTATTCACTTCTTTGCTTCTCCTTATTTATTAGCATATAATTCTTTAAGTAAATTCAATGAAAATCTAGAAGATGTTAGTGCGACCCTTGGAATTAGTAAAATGAGAATGTTATTTGATGTTTATATTCCTTGTACGAAAGAAACAATGATTGAAATATTCTCCTATATGTTTGTTAATGCGATGGTGACTATTTCAGCTGTTTCATTCTTAGCTAACTTTAAGAATATGCCACTTGCTTTATTAATTCCGCAATTTGATTCACAATCTTTAATTGAAGCAACCGCATTTATCTCCATTATTATTTTAGTTATTAATAGTTTAATGAAAGCTTTTATCTTTATCTTAAAAAGAAATATAAGAAAACAGGAGGTCCTTTAAGATGAACTTAACTTATAATCAATTTGAAATACTTGTAGCAATTGAACAAAAACAGAACCAAAAAATATCTCAAAGGGAATTAGCAAAACAAACTTATGTTTCTTTGGGTGTTGTTAATAAAGTAATGGATGAATTAAATAAACTAGAGTTAATTATTTTAAAGAACAATTCACATTATGAGTTAACATTAAAGGGTTATGAATGGTTAGAACCACATCGTGTGAAAAGAGCGATCTTTATCGCGGCAGGCTTTGGTTCAAGACTTGTACCGATTACTTTAAACACACCAAAACCATTAATTCGTGTTCATGGTAAGTTAATCATTGAAACACTATTAGATGCCGTTGTTGATGCAGGTATTCATGATATTACGATTGTACGAGGTTATTTAGGCGATCAATTTGATGTGTTATTAAAGAAATATCCAATGATTAAATTTATTACCAATCCAATTTTCAATGAATCTAATAATATTAGTAGTTTAATGCAAGTAAAAGATCAACTTGAAAATGCTTATGTATTAGAAAGTGATCTGTTATTATCGAATCCAAACATCATAAGAAAGTATGAATATACTTCAAATTATTTAGGAATCAAAAAGGAACTTACAGATGATTGGTGTTTTGCGATTAAAAAAGGAATTATCTCAAAAATGAGTGTTGGTGGAGAAAATGTATTTCAAATGGT
>JAVXTH010000062.1:0-4564 GCA_036642795.1 Erysipelotrichaceae bacterium | reverse complement strand
TATTTCTAAGATACGATTTAAATCATTCACATCTTGATATTGAATCATAATTTGTTTATGATCAATTTTTACTTGGGTTTGTAATTTATCTTGAAGAATCATTTTCACATTTGTTAAACCAGCATCTTCTTCCTTCTTTATTTCTTTATGAAAAGGCTGATGTGTTTGTTTTACTAATTGTTCAACATTACGAACGGATAGCTTTTCTTTAATGGCTTTTTTAGCAATTTCAATCATTTCTTCATCCGATGATAAAGATAACAAAGCACGAACATGGCCCATACTTAAATCTTTATGAATAACATATTTCTGGATGCTTTCAGGAAGTTTTAATAAACGTAACATATTCGCAACATGTTCTCTTGATTTACCAATTCGTGTGGCTAATTCTTCTTGTGTATAATCTAATTTCTTAATTAGCTTTTCATATGCATTGGCTTCTTCAATCGCATTTAAATCTTCTCTTTGAATATTTTCTAATAAAGCTATTTCCATCATTTGTTGATCATCAAAATCCATTACTATAGCAGGTATTGTCTCTTTACCAGCAAGTTTACTTGCTCTTAAACGTCGTTCACCAGTAATTAATTCATAACCAATCACACTGCGTTTTACTAAGATAGGTGTAAATACACCATGTAATTTGATTGAATCTGATAATTCATTGATCCGATCATCATCAAAATCTTTACGTGGTTGATAGGGATTGGGTTTAATTTCATCAACTGATAATTCTAATTTCCCACTACCAACTTCGCTTCTTCCTTGTTGGATATCATCAAGAACTTCACTGATATCTTCCCCAAAGATAGCACTTAATCCTTTACCTAATCTGGAATCATCTCTTTTAGACATTATGATTTCCTCCCAATGTTTTTATTCATCTTTACCACTTCACTGGCTAGACCAGCATAAGCTTTTGCCCCTTCACACTTCACATCATATTCAAATATTGACATACCTCGTGATGGTGCTTCACTTAATTTAACATTTCTAGGAATGGAACTATGATAAACACGATCCTTAAAATGTTTACGAACTTCTTGTTGAACCTCAATGCTAAGTTTCGTTCTTGAATCAAACATCGTAAGAATAACTCCTTCAATAATTAAATTTTTATTAAATAATTGTTGAACCAAACGAATCGTAAGTAATAATTGAGTTACTCCCTCTAATGCATAATACTCGCACTGTACTGGGATTAAAACGGAATCAGAAGCAGTTAGAGCATTGGTATTCAATAATCCTAATGAAGGCGGACAATCGATAATTATATAGTCATATTCATCTTTCACACTATCTAATTTTTTCTTAAGTAATTGTTCTTTTCCTGATTCAAATTTAACCATTTCTAAATCAGCACCGGCAAGTGAAATATTAGATGGTAAGATATCAATTGGTGGTAAAGTTAACTTCTTACGGATATCTCTAACTTCGTAGTCTTCCATAATTAAGTTATAAACACTAAGTTTATTACCTTTTGCATTTGCACCAACACCCTGTGTTGCATTTCCTTGTGGATCAAAATCAACTAATAATACTTTGTTCCCCAAATATCCAAGCCCACTTGCAAGATTAATTGCCGTTGTTGTTTTACCAACACCGCCCTTTTGATTGGATATTGAAATTATCTTTCCCATATATTCACGTCCTTATCTATTTAGAAAAGCGAATGGTGATTGTATAATCATCTTCACTCTCATTTTCTTTTACATCGAGACTAACACCAGTTCGATTAACCATCGTAATTGCTTGCTTGATTGTATTAATCGCAATCTTCACATTTCTTGTGACCCCTTTAAGCATTGGTTTATTATGTTCCTCTTTCGGCATATGATCTTTTTTAATCATTTTTTCGGTTTCGGCAACCGTTAAATTCTTCTTTAAAATTTTATCTAAGTATTCATCTTGTTGCTTTACATCAACACTTAGTAATGCTCTTGCATGTCGTTCACTTATTCTTTTTGATCGAACTGCATTTTGAATATGATCATCAAGATTTAAGAGTCGAAGTTTATTGGCTATCGATGATTGTGATTTACCAACTTTTAAAGCTAAAGAAGATTGGGTTAAATTTGCACATCGCATAATTTCCACATAAGCTTTTGCCTCTTCAATTGCACTTAGATTTTCTCTTTGAATATTTTCAACTAATGCCATTTCAGCCATCTGTAATTCATTGGCATCCATTACAATAACTGGTACTTCAATTTGACCAATTAGTTTCATCGCTCGATAACGTCTTTCACCAGCTACGATTTCATAATGGTCTTTATCTTTTTCCCTTACACAAATTGGTTGAATTAAACCATTTTCACGTATCGATTGTGCTAAATCCATCAGTGCTTCATCATTAAATTCTACTCTTGGTTGAAAGGGATTCGGTTCAACTTGATCTATGGTAATTGTTTTTACTTCTTTCATATTCTATCTCCTCTCAAGCGGATTCTTTTTAATCATTGCGAAACTACGTGGATATTTACTTGGTGTTGCTTTTATCTTTGTGAAAACTAAATTAATACGTTTGGAACCATCGATTAAAGTTTTTTCATATTCATTGCTTAACTTGCAACCTAATAATTCAATTGCATACTTTGCTTCTTGATATTCAATATGGCCTTTATCACCTTTCATTGCGAAAAAGATTCCGTCTTTTTTCACCAAAGGAATACATAACTCTGATAACATCGTTAGATTTGCAACCGCTCTTGCGATAACAATATCATATTCTTCACGATGTTTTAATGCATGATCTTCGCTTCGCTCATTGCATAATTTCACATCATGAAATCCTAAACATTGAACCAATTCTTTTAAAAAGGTAATTCTTTTCCCTAATGGTTCAACAATCGTTACTTCTAAATCAGGATTACATATCTTTAATGGAATACTAGGGAAACCTGCTCCTGCACCCACATCACATATCTTTCCTTTAAAGGTTAAATCAAAACTAGGCAAAATAGAATCTAGAAAATGTTTTTCATAAATCCCATCTAAGTCATCAATGGCAGTTAAATTCATTTTTTTATTCCATTCTTGAAGAAGTTCAGCATAATCTTTAAACTGTTTTAATTGCTCTTCACTTAATGCAATTCCATGACTTTTTAATATGTCAGCAAAATCGCTGTGATGAAATATTTGTCCCATTTGCTTCAACCCTTTCGCTATCCTACATTATACCAAAAATACTACCACATAGAAACAATAGATTTCATGTTTCTAGCTCACTTAAAAAGTAGAGAATAAGATTTTATGAAACTATCTTATTCGCTACCTTAAAATATTAACTAATCATTTGCTTTACGATATCGTTTTTCTTCATACATTCGATAATCAGCGCAGGATAATAACTTACTTAAAGTATTACCATCTTGAGGATAATCAGCAATACCAAAACTTACACCAAGAAATCTTATATGATGTTCACAATCAGGTATTTCTAATTTATATAATTGATCTTTTAAACGCAAGCGATTTTCTTTTAAACTTAAGATTACAAATTCATCTCCTGATATTCGATAGAATTCATTACCTTTGGTAACCTTTTCTACTTCATTCGCGAAGTTTAAAAGGTAACGATCGCCTGTTATATGTCCATATTCATCATTAATATCTTTAAAGTTATCTAAATCCAGGAAAAAGATTGAGAATTCTCTTTTACATTCAATATGTTTTTGTACATTTTCATATAAACTTTTACGATTCCTAATATTTGTTAAAGAATCAAAATGACTTTCCCGTTTAAATATTTGAACATGTTTATTCGCAGTAATTAGCGAATAAAATAATACATAACAAATAATTACGATTAATCCTAGTAATAAAATAATAACTAGTTTTAATGCTTCATTACTTGGATCTGCAAAGACATAATTAATTAAGTCTAAGAAGAAAAACATTAAAATTGAAAAATATAATAATACATTACTCGCTTTCTTATTAATACGTCTTAATATATAAACATATTTCTTTTTCATAAATTTGTTAAACATCTGCCAAGATAATAAGAAATATATTGTTTGAACAATTAATAATGTTAAGTAAAAATAATCACTTGATAATAAAGACGCTACTCTAACACCAATTAATAAAGCGAAAAATACATAGATAGAGGTTGTTGCGGTTAAGGTCATTAAATATTCAATATCCTGTCGAAAACAATACTTCATTGGAATAAAAAAGATGAAAGCAACAACAAAATAAAGGCCCTTACCATAATTGTACCAACCTAAAGGACTTAATATATAAAAATCACATAAGATTAAAATAATCGTCATTAAACTATATACTAAAATTATAAATGCTAATTTCCGCTTCTTTTTCGAACAAGTCGTAACAGTGTAAAATTGAGCGATTAAATTTTCTAATATAATTATAATTTGTATTAATACATTCACACCATCACCTCTTGTTTAATATCATACCATATTTTTAATTAAAACGTATCATAGGATACGTAATAAAGCTTAATTTACAGTTGTACATATTACATTTTCCCTACGTAAGTTAACAAAGGTCATTACAACTTCGTAATGACCTCTTATAATTCATTCAGTTTTTTTAA
>JAVXTH010000061.1:0-4802 GCA_036642795.1 Erysipelotrichaceae bacterium | reverse complement strand
TGAAAATATTGGAGTCAATGTTCGAGTTGTGTTTTTAGATGCTTCCAATGAAAAACTATTATTGCGTTATAAATTCACAAGAAGACATCATCCTTTCTTAATGTTTTCAAAAGCGAATACATTAGAAGAAGCAATTGAAGTCGAAAGAGATATGTTTAACTCAATTAATGAACGAGCTATCTTACATATTGATACAACTAAGATGAGTCAACAAGAATTAAAGAATGTAATCGAGACTAAATTAACCTTTACCTCAAAGCCTTCTTTTTCTATTTCTTTTGTTTCCTTTGGTTATAAATATGGAGTACCACTTGATGCGGACTTATTATTTGATGTTCGTTTTTTGCCAAATCCTTATTACATACCAGAATTAAAGACAATGACGGGTGACGATGCTCCTGTCTATGATTATGTAATGAAGTTTGAACAAACACAATTTTTCTTAAAGAAGCTACAAGACTTTTTAGATTATGCTTTTGTGGAATATGATAAAGAAGGCAAAACCCACTTAACGGTTGGAATTGGCTGTACAGGAGGACAACATCGTAGTGTTTCTGTCACAAATTGGTTATTTGATCATTACAAAGATGAATATAATAGTTATAAAGCTCATCGAGATAAGAAAGAGCGATAACCATGAAGAAAGTTGTAATTATTGGAGGCGGTACTGGCCTTTCCGTTATCCTGCGTGGTGTTAAACAAATCCCTAATATTAAAATATCAGCGATTGTTACCGTGGCGGATGATGGAGGTAGTACTGGTCGATTGCGTCGTCAATTTCATATACCGGCAATGGGTGATATTCGAAATGTTATGTGTGCCTTAGCCGAAAGTGAAACTTTGTTATCTTCTTTAATGAATTATCGTTTTGAAGGAGAAGATGATGATATTGGTGGCCATAATTTAGGAAATTTAATTTTAACTGCAATGGCTCAACAAAGTGGTAGTTTTATGAATGCCATTCAAGAAATATCAAAAGTACTTAATGTTCGAGGAACGATTATTCCTTCAACCGAACAAGTTATTACCTTGTATGCGATTATGCAAGATGGAACGATTGTTCGTGGAGAAAATAATATTCCTAAATATAATAACCGAATTGAACGCGTTTTCTATGAAGATGATGTCTATGCATCGCCTCAAGCATTATCTGCGATTCATGATGCTGATATTATTATTTATGGAATTGGCTCACTCTATACAAGTATCATTCCTAATCTTATCATCCCTGGTATTTGTGAAGAATTAAAAAAGAGCAAAGCTAAAAAATATTATATTTGTAATGCGATGAATCAACCAGGCGAAACCGATGATTATTATTTAGAGGATCATGTGGAAGCCATTTTAAATCATACCTATCAAGGAGCAATTGATACGGTGATTGCATATAACAATGAATTGGAACAAGAAACTTTAAATCGCTACATTGAAAAAGGTGCACATGAAATTACAATTCGTGAAGAACAGCATCCGTATAAAATAATCATGTGTGATATTCTTAAATTTGATGATGGATTAATTCGTCACGATAGTAATAAAATAAGAGATATTGTAGATCACATCGTTCGAAATCAGGAGGATGAATATGTCATTCACAAGTGAAGTTAAAAGTGAAATTTCACTTAATGATTTACATCCTTGTTGTGTTAAAGCGCAATTAGCTGCTCTTATCCAAATGTGTTCAACTTTAAGTTTCACCAATCGAGGAATGCATATTGTTATTAAAAGTGAAAATGCAAATACCGCAAAACGGATTTGGAAGTTATTAAAATCTCATTATCAAGTCGATAGTGAATTATCAGTATTAAAGAAAATGAAACTAAAAAAGAATAACATTTATATTATTCGGGTAACCAATAAAGCAGCCTTTATTTTAGAAGATTTAGGTATCTTTAATGATACTGGTCTTCAAGCCCATCCACCGTATTCAATATTAAAGAAAGAATGTTGTGCTCGAGCTTATTTAGCCGGTGCTTTCTTATCAAGTGGATCTGTTAATTCACCTCAAACAAGTAATTATCATTTAGAGATTACTGCGAATTCAGTTGAGCTAGCAAATTTTATTATCAAACAGATGCATAAATTTGATCTACCTGCCAAATATATTAAACGCAGAAATCAAGATGTTGTATATTTAAAGGCAAGTGATAAAATTTCTGATTTCTTACGTTGCATTGGTGCCAATGAAGCAATCTTTACCTTTGAAGATAGTCGAATTCAACGAGACTTTATGAATTCCTTAACTCGCTTAGATAATTGTGAATTGGCAAATGAAATGAAAAGCTTAGCAGCTGGGAAAAAACAAGTAGAAGATATTGAATACATTGAAAATTATTTAGGGATTGATCATCTTCCTGAAAAATTAAAAGATATCGCAATCTTAAGGAAAGAAAATCCAGAGAGTTCTTTAAATGAATTATGCGAAATCTATTTTGAAGAGACAAAAGAAGTGATATCAAAATCAGGAATGAAACATCGTTTAAGTAAAATTAAAGAATTAGCAGATACGTATCGTAAGGTATAAAAAATAAAATAAAGTGTAAACTAAGTACGGTGATAAAAATGCGATTATTACTCGCCATCGTTACTATGTTTTCACTTTTTTCATATGATACACAATATCCAGTTACCATAACAAGCTGTGAGGCAGGAAGAATATTTGCTACTTATCAAAAAGAGACATTTGAAATTTCACTCTTTAATCTTCAATTCAATCAGGCGGGTAAAGATGCCGTTTGTGAATTGATAATGGATCAGCCTGATATGAAGATTGAAATTGATGCATCATGCGCAAAGCAAGAACCATTACCAGTCTATTTATTTAGTAAAGGAGTAATGATTCAAGAAACATTACTTGAACAAAATAAAGCTGAAATTGCGATAGCGAACCCTGAATATAAATATGCGAAAAGAATGAAAGATGCACAAGCTAGTCAAAAAGTTATGGCTAAAGCAAGTGGGATTAATGAGCAGGAAACAAGCAAGAAAAACAATTCAATTCAATTCTTAGCAAGTCTTATTTGTCTATGGATTTCAGTTGGTTATTTCCTATTAAGGAATAAGTTACGTTAACACTCATTGTGGGTAGACATATCCCTGAAATATGTTATTATTTTGTCATACGAAAGAAGGGTAAGATAGTGAATAATGCGAAGTGTTATAAAGACTTACCTCAAGGTATGAACCCGAAACTAAATGCTAAATTTGAAGTAGAAGAGAATGATTGTGATATTCTAATTCGATTTGGTCAAAGTGTAAGATCATTAAGAACATCCCTTGAAATGACGCAAGAAGATTTAGCATTGAAAGCAGGATTACATCGTAACTATGTTTCGGATATGGAACGTGGAACCCGTAATGTATCTTTAAAAGCAATTAGTAAAGTTGCGAAAGCTTTAAATGTTCATGAAAGTGATTTGTTTTAGGAAAGCATCGATTCAGATGTTTTTTTTTACCAATTTTGTGAAATTATGGCAGATTGCACCGTAAGAGTTCACAGTTTCACTTTTTTATACTATAATAGGTACAAATGAAAGCGAGGTAACACATGAATTCATTCATTGCACTATTCGTAGGAATGATAATTTTTATGGTAATTATCAATTTGCTCCCCTATCTTTTACCATTCTTCATGGTTATTTGGATTGTAACTATGATTTTCAATGTGGTTCGTCAAGTAAAAATGAGAAAAGCTCAAGAACAGTATTATCAGGATTATCAAAACAATGCAGATCAAAGTAATCGCAATTCTTATAGCGATGAGAATCAGCGAAACAATAACGTAAATGCCGATGTAATCGATGTGGAGTATACAGAAAAAGAGGATAAATAACGCTATGATTAGAGATGCCTTAATGAAAGATAAAGAGGAAATATTAGCGATTTGGAAGAATGCTTATCCAACAAAAGCAGATAGTTTTCTTGACTTGTTTTTTCATGAACGTTTTGATCAAGGTAAATGCATCCTTGTTGAACAAGATGGACGCATTGTATCAACATTACAATATCATGAAGAAAGCATGGCATTTTCTAAACGATTGTTAAGTATTGCTTATTTACATAATCTTGGTACGATTCCAGATTATCGCAAGCGTGGTCATATGCGTAAATTAATGGATGCCACACTGGATGAAGTTAACCATAATTATATGTTATCAATTATGGAAGCTTATAATCCAAGAATTTATGAACCCTTTGGGTTTGAAGTGATCTATTATCAAAAGCATTACAATGTTCGCCCTCAACATCTAGAAAAAGTGAATACAGTTGGTATTGAAATAAATGTGAAAGCAGAAGACTTGCTTGAACTATATCTTCGTTACACAAAACATTTTGATGGTTATTTAACACGAGATGAAGCTTATTTTGAACAATTAATTGAATGTTCAAAATTAAGTAATTATGGCCTATGTGCTTATTTAAGTCCACATAATCAAATCGATGGTTATGCATTCTATGAAATTGTTCATAATGAAGTTGTAATCAAAGAGATTATTTATATGGAATCAATCGCCTTATTAAAATTAATGAAACAGGTGATTGGAAATCATTCAAATATGGAAGTCATTGTCTCACAAAGTGAAAAACTAGAAAAAGTGATTCCATTATTAATTCCTAAAAAAATGAGTTATATGATGGTTCGCATTAACAATTATGATTTATTCAATAAATTATATAATGTTGAAGTAAAGAATGTGAAAGAAGCTTATACTTTATTAAACAAACCAAAGTTCTTAAATTTATTCTATTAAAAAATGCCAGGGTCAATTGACCTTGGCATTTCTACTATTTCTTTAATTTAA
>JAVXTH010000060.1:0-4893 GCA_036642795.1 Erysipelotrichaceae bacterium | reverse complement strand
AATGCTCATTCTTTATCACTTGATTTATATGATCAATATAAAGAAATGGAAGACAAACAAGGCTCTTTCCGTTTTACTTCTCCTACCCATGTTTTATTAGCCCTTCATTGTGCCTTAAAGGAATTGATCAAAGAGGGTGGAGTAAGTAAAAGAAGTGAGCGTTATGCAACGAATCAAGCATTTATTAAAAGTGAAATGATGAAACGAGGTTTTAAGGTATTAGTAAAAGACTGTGATCAATCCAATGTGATAACAACGTTTATGATACCAGAAGGCTTTGATTTTGATTGTTTCTACAATTATTTAAAGAAGCGTAACTTTCTTCTTTATTCAGGTAAATTACCAGGTATTCAAGCATTTAGAATTGGGAATATCGGGGAGATTTATTTAGCGGATTGTAAACGTTTAATGAAAGTGATTGATGATTATCTAAAGGAGAATAGTTTATGCAAATAGAAACATTTATGAAGCAGGTGCAACAACTAGGAATACACACGATAAGTGGAGTTCCTGATTCACAGTTAAAAGTATTATGTGACTATTTAAATGAAAGCAAAGAAATGCCATTTACGCACTATGTCGCTTGTAACGAAGGAAATGCGATTGGGATTGCTGCTGGTAGTTATCTTGGCGATGGCTTACCTGCTATGGTTTATATGCAGAATAGTGGGATTGGAAACATCATTAATCCACTTGCTTCATTAACCCATCGTGATGTTTATGATATTCCGGTTTTACTTGTTGTTGGATGGCGAGGAGAACCTGGTATTCACGATGAACCTCAACATGTATTTCAAGGTAAAGTAACAATTAAATTATTAGAAGATATGGATGTCACAACTTTTGAAATATCGAAGGATACGAATGAAGCTAGTTTAAATCAGATGTTTAAAGAAATTGATGGCTTATTAAAACAAAACAGTAAAGTAGCGATTGTTGTGCATAAGGGTAGTTTTGAAGGTCATAAGACAACCTATAAAAATGCTTATGCTTTCACAAGAGAAGCAGCGATTGCCTGTGTGATTAAAAACATCGGGAAAGACGATAAAGGCTTCTCTACAACAGGTAAGATTTCTCGTGAAGTTTATGAACAAGCAAACCTTATCTTAGGAAATCATAAACAGATGTTCTTAACCGTAGGTTCAATGGGTCATACTTCAATGATCGCTTATGGTTACGCTACACAAAAGCCAGATACAAGAGTATGGTGCTTGGATGGTGATGGTGCTGTTTGTATGCATATGGGAGGCTTAGCTTTCTTAGGAAAACAGAAACCGCGTAATATGATTCATATTGTTTTAAATAATGAAGCTCATGAATCCGTTGGTGGTATGCCTACAAGTGGGGTTGGTATTTCTTATAGTGAAGTAGCGAAAGCTTGTGGCTACCCTTATAGTATGGTTGTTGATGATGAAGAGAGCTTAATTGAAGCACTAAAAAAAGCAAAAGCAAGTAAGCAATTTGGAATGATTGAAATAAAGGTAGCATTAGGTTCTAGAGATGATTTAGGAAGACCAAAAGAAACACCAAAAGAGAACAAAGAAATGTTCATGGGAGAAAATTAAATGAAAAAAGTTTATATATGTTTTAGTACCGATGTAATTCATGAAGGGCATTTAAATATTATTAAGAAAGCAAAATCTTATGGCAGTGTTATGGCAGGTGTATTAAGTGATGAAGCAAGTGTTTGCTTTGATCGTTTTCCAACCATTTCATTTGAAGAACGTTTTAATATGATTAAAAACACGGATGGCATTGATGAAGTAGTCGTTCAAAAAACAGTAAGTTATAAAGATGTATTAAATGAATATAAACCAGATTATGTTATTCATGGAGATGATTGGCGTGATAATGCCTTATCTGGTATTCGTGAAGAAGTAATTAATACACTAACAAAATGGGGTGGAGAATTAATTGAAGTTCCTTATACGTTTAATGAGAACGTCCAAAAAATAGATCGCAATGTACGCGCAAAACTTGCGATGCCAGAATTTCGTCGTAAAAGATTACGTCAATTATTAAATATGCGTCCAGTTGTGAAAGCAATTGAAGTTCATAGTGGACTTACTGGATTGATTGCGGAAAAAACAATTGTTCAAGAAAAGGATGAATTGGATCAATTTGATGCCATGTGGATTTCTTCTCTTTGTGATTCTACCGCAAAAGGTAAACCAGATATTGAATTAGTTGATATGACTTCAAGACTTCGTACGGTAGAGGATGTCATGGAAGTTACAACGAAACCAATTATCTTAGATGGTGATACAGGTGGATTAACAGAACACTTTGTTTATAATATTAAAACATTAGAGCGAATGGGTGTCAGTGCAGTTATTATCGAAGATAAGACCGGATTAAAGAAAAACTCATTGTTTGGTAATGATGTAGCACAAACACAAGACACGATTGAAAATTTCTGTGAGAAAATTCGTGCCGGTAAGAATGCCTTAAGAACAGAAGAATTTATGTTAATCGCAAGAATCGAAAGCTTAATTTTAGATAAAGGGGAAGAAGATGCGTTGAAACGTGCTTTTGCTTATGTAGCTGCTGGAGCAGATGGAATTATGATCCATTCACGTAAAAAAGAAGCAGATGAAATCTTCTCTTTCTGTGAAGCTTTCCGTAAACAAGATAAAACAACACCGATTGTTGTTGTTCCTACTTCATTTAATAGTGTTTATGAAAGGGAGTTTGCTGATCATGGAATCAATATTGTAATCTATGCGAATCAGTTAACTAGAAGTGCATTCCCAGCAATGCAAAGTACAGCCGAGAACATCTTAAAGCATCATCGTGCCAAAGAAGTAGATGAATCTTTAATGTCGATTAAAAACATTATCACTTTAATTGATGAAGATTAAGGAATACCTAAAGATATGCGAAGTTCGCATATCTTTTTAATACAGCATAGCATTTACTTTTTTCACTAAAAAGGCTAAACTAATAAAGCAGATGAAAGAAGGTAATTATCATGATTGAAAAATTATGGAACCAATATAAAGAAGTAATCATGTATTTAGTATTTGGTGTGTTAACTACCTTGGTTAATATTGTTGCTTATTATGTAGGGGATAGTATCTTACATATTCATTATTTAATTGCGAATGCGATCGCATGGGTATTGGCTGTTTTATTTGCTTATGAAACCAATCGTCGCTGGGTTTTTAATCGTGGGAATCAACAACAAGGTGGTAAGTTAAAAGAATTTACGATGTTTGTAAGTTGTCGTTTATTCTCAGGTGTATGTGATATGGGTATTATGTTTGTTGGTATTGATTTATTAGGAGCGAATGGTTTATTTGTTAAGATACTTTCGAATGTATTTGTTGTCGTAATTAATTATGTTTTTTCTAAATTCATCATATTTAAGAAAGTAGATTAATTATAAACTCTTTAAGGCAATGTTAATAAGTTGATCACTAAAATCAATTAAAAATAACGGAATATTTAATATATCATTATCTAAACTCAAATTTTCTAATGAGTAACGTATTCTAAGTTTAATATTTTCTCCATATAATTCTTTGTATTTTTTAAGACTTCTACTTTTGACATTACTTCCAGCTTTTACCTCAATTGGGAAAATGTCATTTTCTTTTTGGAGAATAAAATCAACTTCATAACTTGGGTTATCCATTGACCAGTATCTAAGTGGTATATCATTTTGAATTTGTAATGATTGAAGAACAAAGTTTTCACTTAATGCACCTTTAAATTCAACAAATAATTTATTACCATCATTAAAAGCAGAAGGAGCTAAGTAAGAAAGTCTTCTTAATAAGCCAACATCGGATAAATAGATTTTAAAACAATTAAGATTATCATAGGCTGATAAGGGAAGACCACAAGCATTACTACGATATACTTTATGAACTAAACCAGCATCAATTAACCATTGCAAGGCATTCTCATATTCTCTAGCTCTAGCACCTGGTTTTACTACTTTATAAAAGAATTTTTTATTTTCCTTAGAAAGTTGTGAAGGAATTGATTTCCAGATAAATGATATTTTAGGATAATCTTTTATTTCCGCATGCTTAATGAAATCGTGTTCATAAGCATCTAAGATATTAACTAGGACTTTTTGGACAAGTTCAACATCGTGTGCACTTTTCCAAACATAAATGGCTTCCGGCATTCCACCTGTAATAAAATACAACTTCAGTAATTCATGAAGGGGATTGAAAAAAGCAGAGGGGATTTTTTCAATTTGATTTATTTGTGACATGTATTGAACTAAGTTTAAATTATCGTTTGCTAATAAGAATTCTGAAAAGCTCATTGGATGCATTTCTAAAAAATCTACTTTCCCTACTGGAAACCCATTTGGTTTAGAAAGAGTAATGCCTAGCAAAGAACCAGCTGCAACAATATGGTATTCAGGTGCATTTTCATAAAAATATTTTAAGGTGTTTAAAGCAGATGAACATTCTTGTATTTCATCAAATATAATTAAAGTGTTTTCTGCTTCAATGTTTTTACCGATTGCCATTTCTAAGTTTTGTAAGATTCTATTTATATCCTTTGTTGTTTCAAAGAATTGTTTGTATTCTTCGTGTTCCTCAAAGTTTATATAGGCAACATCATTATAATATAAGTGCCCAAATTCTTTTAACAACCAGGTTTTTCCAGTTTGTCTTGCTCCTTTTAAAATTAATGGCTTACGATAAGTTGAATCTTTCCATTGAACTAAATCTTTCATTAATAGTCTTTCCATAAATAACACCTTCTTTAGTCTAAGTATACGATAAATATGTATAAAATCAATCAAAATATATAAAAGTGTGAGTTTCATCACATAAATATATATAATAATGTGTTATAAATCACGTTATTATATTATTCATATATAATACATATATTATAATGAACAAGAAAATACGTTATTTTGTA
>JAVXTH010000059.1:0-4929 GCA_036642795.1 Erysipelotrichaceae bacterium | reverse complement strand
TTTGTCTCTCCATTTTCATCGGTAATGATGTAGCCATGCTCATCCATTACATCTAATCCTGTTAAGAACGAGGTCGAAGGATCTAAACCAATATAGGGAAAGATTCCTTTGGTTGGGATAATTGAATGTTCGCCTGTATCAACATTCTTAATTTCAATTCCACTTACTTTCTTACCATCATCTTTTACGGAAACGGGTACAACTTTTGTGATGACTTTAATTTTCTCGTTTTTCAATAAGTTTTCTTGAATAATCGCATCTGCACGGAATACATCACGACGAATTAATATTGTTACTTGTTTCGCAAATTGCGTTAAATATTGGGCTTCTTCCAAAGCTGAGTTTCCTCCACCAATCACAACGACTTCTTGATCTTTAAAGAAAGCTCCATCACAAACGGCACAATACGATACGCCTCTTCCAATATTCTCTTGTTCCCCAGGAATATTCATCATTCTCTCTAATGTACCAGTTGCGACAATAACTGCTTTTGCCTCATATATCTGATCATCATCACAAATGACTTTCTTATATTCTCCATCTTCAATCTTAATTACATTGCCATATAAATATTCAGCTCCAAAATAAGTCGAATGTTCAAACATTTCATAAGCAAGTTGTGCTCCTTGTGTTTCTTTAATACCTGGCCAATTTTGTATTTCTGCGGTCTTTACTAATTTTCCACCCGGCGCTCCTGCTTCTAACATCGCACAGCTCAACCCTGCTCTACTTCCATAAACAGCTGCCGTCATTCCTGCAGGTCCTGCTCCTATGATTAATAAATCGTAACGTCGCTCCATTCCTGTTCCTCCTTTACAATGTCAATTACATCGCTTAATTCATTTATAATACGACAAGGCTTTGTTGCCTTTAAATTTTCTAAATTGCTTTGATCAAAACTAACGGCAATGCTATATGCTCCCATATTTTTTGCCGCTTCGATATCCGATGTACTATCACCAACATAAATAACATCATCAATGCCACGATATAAATCCTTACAAGCTTTAATAATTCCTTCTGGATCTGGTTTTGTATTCTCAATATCTTCACAACCGATGATCACTTCAAAGAAATCATTTAACTCACAAAAGTCTAAACCATAGGAAACGGTCTCTTTTGTCTTATTTGAAACAATTGCTAAATCATAACCATTTTCTTTTAAATAAGTTAACGTTTCTTTTGCCTTAGGGAAAGCTTTAACATATTCATTGTGATGAATATGATTATACTCTCGATAACATTTAATTAATTCATCACTCATACTAGGATCAAAATAACGATCAAATGATTGCTTTAAAGTTGGCCCTAAGAAAGACTTACATTCTGCTTCACTTAATTCATAATCTGGTTTGTATTGTTTAAACGTATGATGAAAGGAAGCAAAGATTAAACTTTCTGTATCTAATAAGGTTCCATCTAAATCAAAGATGACAACCGGTTTTTTCTTTTTAAATGGATAAATCTTACTTAGTAATTTATCCCATACTCCAAAGAGTCCTAATAAACCAATTAAGATTAATAAAATGGAAATAAGTTGTGCTACTCGAATCCCGGCAAACATTAAAGAATCACTACGAAAGCCCTCAACAAATAAACGAATCGTTCCATACCATGTAAAGTAGGCAAACATCATATCCCCACGTTTTTTATATCCATATTTACGGAATACATATTTAATCAAAACAAACCCGATTAAACTTCCAATGCTTTCATATAAAAAGGTTGGTTGACGATAAGCACCTTCAATAAACATTTGATTCTTGATGAAGCTTGGGAAATATTGATAGAAGCTTTCTGATACAATACCACCAAAAGCTTCTTGATTCATGAAATTTCCCCAACGACCAATTGCTTGAGCAATTAATAAGTTAGAGAACACAACATCTGCTACTCGTAAACCATTGATACTCTTTTTCTTAAAGTAGTAACAACCAAATAAGATAGCAGCTATGATTCCACCATGAATGGCAAGACCACCTTCCCATGTAAAGAAGATTTTAATAAGATCATAACGATATCGTTCCCATTCAAAGATCACATACCATAAACGAGCACCAATGATTGCAATTGGTAACATCATAATAAAGAAATTCTCAAAGACCTCATCTTTATAGCCCCATTTGCGAAATGTTTTTAAACATAAATAATAAGTTAAAAAAGCAGCACTTAATATAAAAATCGCATACCAGGTAATTCTTAATGGTCCTAATTGAATAAATGTTTGTATATCTGGAAATAAAGCCATAAGATTCCTCCTTATTGATTTTGATTCTTTTTAATATAATCTAAAACTCGTTGTTCAAATTCCTTTGCACTGTCCATACCCATTTCACTTAATGTGAAATTAGTAACTGCTGATTCAATAATAACTGCCATCGATCGTCCTTCTCTAACCGGAACAATTATTTTAGGAATATTAACATCTAAAATATTCTCATATTTTTTATCTTCAATTCCAACTCGATCATAATCTGCACCATCTTGCCATTTTTCAAGTTTTACTTCAAAGTCAACTTCGGTTTTAGGTAAAACCGAACTTGCTCCAAACATTCTTGAAACATTAATAATTCCAATGCCTCGAATTTCTAACATTCCGGTTAACAATTCTGGCGCTTTCCCAATAATTCGATTATGACTTCGATAACAATCAACTCGATCATCCGCAACTAATAAATGTCCACGTTTAATTAATTCTAAAGCTATTTCACTTTTACCTAAGCCACTTTCACCACGAATTAAAACCCCTTTACCATAGATGTTAATTAAACCTCCATGAATACATTCACTTGGTGCTAATAAATCATCTAAGTAAGTAGTCACATCGACAATTAATCGATAGGTTGGAAAGCTTGAACTTAAAATTGGAAAATTCTTTGCCAAAGCAATTTCTTTTAAGATGGGTGGACATAAATGAGACTTAGATATAATGATCCCTGGCGTTGTTTCATTTGTGATAAACGCAAATGATTTTCTTTGTTTTTCTTCATCCATGGTCTCAATATAAGCCATTTCTTTATCTCCGAGAATCACCAAACGTTTCGCTTGGGAATAATCAAAGAAACCAGCTAATTCAAGACCTGGTCGATTGGTATCGGCAATTTCAATGCTGCGTTTTATCGCTTCATCATCACCGGTAATCTGTTCAAACTTAAAATAATCAAGTAAGCTTTTAATGGTCGCAATCTTTTCATCTGTCGGCATAATTTAACCTCTCTTCAATACTTTCTTTAAGTACTGTCCGGTATAACTCTCTTCAACTTTCACAATTTGTTCTGGTGTTCCACAAGCAACAATACGTCCACCTTCATCGCCGCCTTCTGCTCCAATATCAATGACATAATCTGCACATTTAATAATATCTAAATTATGTTCAATGACAATGACCGAATCACCATTCTCAACAATCCGTTGTAATACTTCTAATAGTTTCGCAACATCATGCGTATGTAAACCAGTGGTTGGCTCATCTAAAATAAATAAAGTCTTCCCGGTTGCATTCTTTTGTAATTCACTGGCGAGTTTCACTCGTTGTGCTTCTCCTCCAGATAGTGTAGTCGCACTTTGTCCAAGTTTAATATAACCGAGTCCTACATCTTTTAACGTTTGTAGTTTATGCGCTATTTTATGAATGTTTTTGAAGAAATCAATCGCTTCCTCAACACTCATTTCTAATACATCGTAAATGTTTTTACCCTTATAAGTTACTTGTAATGTTTCTTCATTATAACGTTTTCCATCACATTCTTCACAAGGTACGTATACATCTGGTAGAAAGTGCATGCTAATGCGTAAGATGCCATCACCTTGACAAGCTTCACATCTTCCCCCCTTTACATTGAAGGAAAAGCGTCCCTTTTCATAGCCGCGTTCACGAGCTTGTGGTGTTTGGGTAAATAAATCCCGGATATCATCGAATACCCCGGTATAAGTTGCTGGATTTGATCTAGGTGTACGACCGATTGGGTCTTGTGAAATATCGATTACTTTATCAATATTCTTCATTCCCTTAATCTTATCGTGCTTACCTGGTTTCATTCTTACTCTACCTAAATATTGGTTGATTCCTTTTGATATAATTTCCGTTACTAGAGAAGATTTACCACTTCCACTAACGCCGGTTACAACACAAAAAGTACCCAATGGAATTGTCACATTCACATGTTTTAAGTTATTCTCATAAGCATTGACCACTTCTAATTTCTTACCATTGCCTTTGCGACGCGACTTTGGCACATCAATTTTTAATTTGCCACTTAGATATTGACCGGTTAAGGAAGCTGGGTTATCCATTACTTCTTGTGGTGTACCAGCCGCTACAATATAGCCACCATGTGCACCAGCTCCAGGACCAACATCAATAATATAATCACTTGCACGCATGGTATCTTCATCGTGTTCCACGACGATCAAGGAATTCCCTAAATCACGCATATCTTTTAACGTTTTAATCAAGCGATCGTTGTCGCGTTGATGTAAGCCGATACTCGGCTCATCTAAGACATATAAAACTCCGGTTAACCGCGATCCAATTTGCGTTGCTAAACGAATTCGTTGCGCCTCTCCTCCTGATAATGAACCAGCAAGACGAGCTAAAGTTAGATAGTTTAAACCAACATTGTTTAAGAAATTCAATCGATTGTTGATTTCTTTCACAACTAGATTAGCAATTTCACTTTGTTGTTTGGTTAACTTCAAATGTTCCATAAATTGTAAGGATTGTTTAACTGACATCTGCGTCCATTCATAAATATTAATGCCACCAACTTGTACGGATAATGCTTGTTCATTCAAACGTTTTCCACCACAGGTAGGACATGTCGCTTCCGATAAAAACGTCGCATACCAATCTCGTGACATTTGCGAGGATGTCTCTCGATATCTTCGCTCAATCAAAGTACAAATTCCTTCAATCAATTCACTGCGTTG
>JAVXTH010000058.1:0-5308 GCA_036642795.1 Erysipelotrichaceae bacterium | reverse complement strand
AATTAAGGATAAAAGTAAAATTTATGTATGCGTTTACATATTTCCTGTCATTTTTGATAAAATAATGTCATTATTTAAACTTCTTATCTCCTAATAGCTATCATTTGTTTTAAAACCACAGCCATCTTTCTATCTTATGATGCCTAACTTTTCTTTATGCGAGAATTTTATAATTATAAAAAAAGATAGCTGACAAACAATTGAAAACTATCTTTATACTTATTACATATCGGTAGCTAAAGCTGTGATGATTGCCATCTTATATACTTCTTCCGCACTGCAACCTCTTGATAAATCATTGATTGGTGCATTCAATCCTTGTAGAACAGGTCCAACTGCTTCAAATCCACCTAAACGTTGAGCTATTTTATAGCCAATATTAGCGGCATCAATATTAGGGAAAATAAAGGTATTCGCACGACCACCAATTGGTGATAGTGGAGCTTTTACTTGACTTACGCCTTTATCATAAGCTGCATCAAATTGGAATTCACCATCAAAGTCAAAATCTGGTTTAATATTTTTAATACGTAAACTAGCATTCTTGACTTTATCAACACTGGCACCTTTACCTGAGCCTAATGTTGAATAAGATAACATAGCCATAACTGGTTCAACTTCAAAGAAACGAGCGGTACGAGCTGTTTCTAAAGCTATCTCAACTAAATCATCTTCACTTGGATCAATATTAATCGAACAATCTCCCATCACAAGTCTTTCTTCACCACGAACCATGATGAAACAACTTGATACGATATTATTATTGGGTTTTGTTTTAATAAGTTGTAAAGCTGGTCGAACCGTATCTGCTGTAGAATAAGTAGCTCCACCTAGCAAACCGTCTGCATAGCCCATCTTGACATACATCGTACCAAAGTAATTGGTTTTTTCTAACGCTTCATTGCATGCTTGCGCATCCATCTTACCACGACGTAATTCAACCATTTTTTGAATCATTGCTTCACGTTTCTCAAAATTCAAATGATCGACAATTTCAATGCCTTCAATATCTTCTTTATATTTTTTAGCTGCTGCTTTTATTTCACTTGGATTACCTAATAGAATGGGAGTTACAATTCCTTCTTTATGTAAACGTGATGCGGCATTCAAGATTCTTGGATCGCAGCCTTCTGGAAATACAATTCGTTTATTTTTACCTTCGATTTTTTTCATTAGCTTTTCTAACATGATTTGATTATCCTCTCTTTCATATTAATTTACATTATACACCCGATATAGATCAATGCAAAATATTAATGATCACTTTTTAAAAAATAAGTAAGAATATGTTTCTTTTTGGGATGAACATTTTAGTTTATATAATTTTTGAGTAAGTATGAAATTTACTTTTTAACTTTTTCAAAAAAAGCTGTTTTATACATAACTTTTAGAACACTAAATCCAACAAATGAATTTAATGGAATAATAATACAAGATTTTAGGATTCTCACAAATAAGGACATGAACCATGGTATACCATACATCACTTGCATCCAAATTGGTGTCAAAGCAAAATTGATCGATACTTCAATTAAAATAACACACATAATCCACATAGCGAAACTATGAGCATTGGATTGTTCCATATGATTCCTCATCCAATACAGGACTAAAATCATGCTTGCAATCATAAAAATAATCAATAAAGTAAGTCCTAGTTTTAATAGGCCACTTAATACAAAAACCTCTTGTTTAATTGTTACCGATGATAAAGATAAAATATAGCCAATTGCCAAAGCACCTAATACAAATAAAGTAATGCTCACAATCTTCATCATATTCTTATCACTGATTTTACCTTTATATTGATACCATAAAGATGGAATCAAACATGCTAAAGCACTATTTAATGTAAAGCCTAGAAAAGGTGGACCACTTGGTGCCATCATCACCCCAACAATATCTGCTGATACGCCACAAATAAAGGCCCACGAAGGTGATAACATAGATCCTCCCACCACTAATGCTAATTGGGCAAACCCAACTCGAACACTAGGAAAACCAAATAAAGGGACCATAATCGATAAAGAAGAAAGAATCGTGGATACGATTACAACAAAGGCAACAATTACCATGTGTTGTGTCTTCATCTTTAAAGGGTATTTCTTCATTACGATAAAAAAGATAAAACCTAAAGCAACTGCTGAAATAATTTGAGCTAACATACGTTTCATTGTGCTACTAAACCTGATTACAATGTTCCTGGTTCAACGTTTAATCACTTAAACTCCACAGGCGTTAATTCCGGGATATCCCGTACATTCTAAACAATGAGAGTAGACTCTCCTTTCTTATATATTCATAAAATATTCACGTACCATGGAAATAAATAATAATGAACCGGTAATCAATAAGGTTCCCTCTTTTTTTAATCCAACTTCGATTGCATGAATATAGTTATGATCCACTGATACATGATGATGTCTAGCTAATAATTCGCCATTGAGTGAGCGTTCGTTTTCAAAGTCACACACCGTTACATCATCACTTATTGCACATAGATCTTGAATCATCGCTTCATACGACTTATCTTTTAATACTGAAAATATAACATGAATGTTTTTAAATGAATCCATCGATTGAAGCAATGCTTGCATACCCTCTGGATTATGAGCTCCATCAATAATCACACAGGGATCTTGACTCATAATTTCAAAGCGGCCTTTCCAAAAGGTATCTTTTAATCCTCGTTTTATTATATCATCGCTTATCTTTTCTAAAAGATTGTTATTAATAACACGAATCACTTCAATTGCACAAATCGCATTATCAATCTGATAATAAGCTAAGGTATTCAAATTAATATTTTTTAAGTCTCCATAATCAAAAACAATTGTATCTTTTTTTCTAATATTCTTTACTTCATCTAGTTCAATGCGTTTCGTATGATTTAATAAACATCCTTGATCAAAGACTTCCAAACATTCATTTTTTTTCTCAGCACTTATAAAAGGAATTCCTTCTTTAATAATACCGGCTTTCTCAAATGCTATTTTAGGATAGGTATCACCAAGCAATTGCATATGATCCATACCTATATTAGTAACCACACTGCATAAAGGATAAACTAAATTCGTTGGATCTAATCTTCCTCCAATACCAACTTCATAAATGGCATAATCAACTTTTTCTTGTTTGAAATATAAACTTGCTATCAACATATCAATTTCAAACATTCCTAAATCATATTCAATGAACTTATCATAATATTCATTGATCAAGTTTAATAAAGCTTCTTCTTTAATATCTTCATCATTGATTCGAATTCGGTCCTGATGATGAATCAAATAAGGGGAAGTAAAGGTAGCAACACGATATCCAGCACATTGAAGAATCGAGCGAATATAGTTTAAGGTACTTCCTTTTCCATTGGTTCCACCAACATGAATACATGGAATGTCTCGTTGTGGATCACCTAATTCATTCATCAACTTCTTTAAAGGAAGAACCCCATGATTGCGATTTCGACGTTTTTCAATGAAGGTAATGGCATCCTTACAATTATCAAATGGCTTCTTCATGAATGAATCTTTCCAATTTATTTCATTTCTACCATGTCCCTTTAAAAAAGCATTTGCTTGAGAAAAAGGATGAGAATGAAAAAAGCCACGATAGGCAGATAAAGGGGAAGGATGAGCACTTTTAAGGATCAAATGATTTGGATTATTAAGGAACTTAGCTTTTTCAATCGCAAAATTTCCCCATAAGATAAACACCAAGGGTTGTTCATACTCATTTAATTTCATTAAAATATGATCTGTGAAAATACCCCACCCAATATCTTTATGTGAAGATGGATGACTATCTTCCACACTCATAATCGCATTCATTAATAATACACCTTGTTTTGCCCAAGCTAATAAGTTGCTACTGATTGGTTTATCAATCTTCAAATCTTCACTTAATTCTTGAATTATATTACGTAAAGAAGGTGGGCATTTAACTCCTTCTTTAACTGAAAAAGCTAATCCATGAGCTTGACCTTTTTGATGATAAGGATCTTGACCAAGAATAACAACTTTTAATTCATCATAAGGACATTCCTTAAAACAGGTAAATAGTTCATCCAATGGTGGATAGATTACTTTATTTTGATATTCTTGATTTAATGTTTTCATCATTTCTTGATAATATGGTTGTTTCGCTTCTGCTTTTAAAATAACATCCCAATTCATGAATCCACCTTCTCTATTAAATTTCTTTCTTATTTTATCATATTTTGAGATGAATGAAATATAGAAATCATATAATGAAGCAAGATAGGTGAAAAATATTGAAATATATGCGAAAAATCATAAAAATAATTCTTCTCATTTGCTTTTTAATTTATTTTATTAAACAATTAGAACCTTATTTAAATCAAAGTCTAACCTTATTGACTTCTCTATCAAGGTATCGTCTAGTTGTATTCATTCTTTTATGTAGCCTACCTTACTTGATTGCCGGACTTAGCTTTACTCTATTAGCTCGCCATTATCATCCACTCACTTATGTTCAAGGTATCCACATTGCATATCTCAGTATGTTTTGTGAGAATACCCTTGGCAGCATCCCTGCAAAAGCTGTTTCTTTGTTATCTTTACATCATCATCAATTCTCAATTCATGAATCGTTAACGATTGTTATCTATGATTTTCTTAATTTTCAACTACCCGCCTTTATCCTTTCCTTATTGCCTTTTTTCCCGGGAAATAATTTCTTTTTTATTACTTATCCTTTAGAAATCTATCCTGCTTTACTAGGTGCTTGTTTTAATCTGTTTCCCTTATTATTACTTTTTCTTTTATTTTCCACAATAAAACTACCATCCTTTATCCTTAAGCTCTATCATTTATTGTTTAAGAACTCACATCATGCGAGCTTTACTTTTTTATCTTTTCATAAAGTCGCAATTCATAAGTATTCAGATCTTGCGATTTCATTATTACTATTAAATATCCTGCGTTTATTCATTCGCAATGCTTTACCTTTATTCGCAATCTATACCTTACGAATTCCAATCGAAAACAATCAAATCTTAAGCCTTTGGTTAGCTTCCATCTTTCTAGAATTATTGTTATCCATGTTTCCCTTTGCAGGTAAACTTGGCGTAGCTGAAAGTTGCTTTGTTTTAGTTTATTCACCACTTCTAAATAAGCCTAATGCAATTGGGGTTATGTTACTTTGGCGTTTGTGTTTTTATTACTTAAATACACTGATGGGAGCTTTAACTTTCTTTGCTTCAAAGCAGGTATCTTTTAATGAAATGAACACCTATTACAAATAATTCAAAATTGTAATTGACTTTTAATTGTTACTATAGAATACT
>JAVXTH010000057.1:0-5434 GCA_036642795.1 Erysipelotrichaceae bacterium | reverse complement strand
TAAGTTTTACTAGCCTTTTTTAATTTTAATTGCTATACTTAAAAAAAGAAACATGGTACATCAAAGTATCCATTCTAAGAGAATGATAATAGGTTCATGGGCAATCAAAAAAACTTATGATAACTTATCATTCTCTTGTTTTATAATAAGAATTAAAAATAATTTTAAATTAATGCAATAAAATGACATTCTATAACGTTGTATTATCAGAAAGGAAATATGAATATGCATATTAAGGGGATTCGTACAGAAAGCCAACTCGCAATAAACGAATTATTAATGGATAAAATCGCTTGTGGAGACGAAGAGGCATTTATCGTATTGTATAACAATACGAGTAAATCCGTATATTCTTATATTCTAGCACTCGTAAGAGATTGTGATCTAGCTGAAGATTTTACACAAGATACTTACATCTCAATTAGAAAGAACATCTCACAGTATCAGCCATTACAAAAACCAATGGCATGGATATTTCGAATTGCTAGGAATCATGTTTACTCTTATTTTCGTAAACAAAAAACGACAAGTGAATACAACGATGAAGTTTTATATGATATGAGTAATTTCTCAGTTGAAAAAGACGGACTTGATTCTATCGTATTACAAACTGCATTACAAAAACTTAATCAAAAAGAGAGAACAATCATTATTCTCAATGCCATTAACGGATATAAATTCAGAGAAATTGCCGAGTATTTAGAAATTCCATTAGGTACCGTGTTGGCTAGTTATCATCGAGGCATTTTCAAGCTTAAAAGTATTTTGAAGGAGATAATAGAATGAAAACAAATAAAATAAAAGAATTATTAAACACCGCTGTTTCAAAGCAAGTACCCCCTCTATTAGACTCCATCGTTGAAGTTCCGATTACAAAAAAGGAGGTATTCTCAATGAATACACAAGTAGAAAAAAAATCGAACAAAAGATCAATGCTTATGTTTGCTACCGCTTCTATCGCTGTTTGTTGTCTAGGATTCTTTGCCATTACATCACTTGGAGATAAAGAAGCAATTACCCTTTCTTTGGATATTAACCCTTCCATTGAATTAGCATTAAACAAGAATGAAAAAGTAATTAAAGTAGAAGCTAAAAATAAAGATGCGGAAAAGATTATTGCGGATATGGATTTAAAAGATGTTAAATCTGATATTGCTTTAAATGCTATTGTTGGATCTTTATATAAGAATGGTTACTTTGATGAAAAAACAAAAGATAATGACGTATTATTAAGTATTTCTAATAAAGATAAAGCAAAAACAAAAGAATTAGAATTTAAATACGTTAAAATGTTAAAAGGTATCTTAAATGAGAATAAGACTTCTGGAATTATTCTTGCTCAAAAAGATGCTTTAAATGAAACAACTAAAAAACTATCTGAAAAATATAATATTTCAGTAGGAAAAGCTTCTTTAATTGAAAAAATATTAGCGAAGAGTTCAAATCTAAGTTTTGATCAATTAGCAAAAATGAATATTAAAGATATCGTTGGTTTCATGAATGAAAACAAATTAAAAGTTGATGACATTGATACGCAAGATACCGATGATGCTGAAGATTTATTAGATGATTTACAAGAAGCTGAAGAAGATAAAATAGAAGATGCTGAAGAAGCACAAGAAAAAGAAAAAGAAAAAGCAGAAGACGAAGCAGATAAAGCAAAAGAAAAAGCAGAAAAAGAAAAAGATAAAGCTAAGAAAGAACAAGAAAAATTAAAAGAAGCACAAGAAAAAGAACAAGAAAAACTTGAAAAAGAACAAGAATTAGCTCAAGAAAAAGAACAAGAAGCAAAAGAAGCAGCTGAAAATGAAGAAGCTGATACACCAGAAGTAGAAGAACCTGCTGAATAATAAGTAATACCTGCATACCATAACCTTTCCTAACGTTCCTCCTTAAACAAGATGATAGCTATGATGTAATGAGACTGGATGATTCTCGTACATCATAGCTTTTTCTATTCATAAAAATAAATAAAAATGAAATATTTATGGAACATCAATCGTTCTTATAGTAAAGTGAAGATAAGAAGTTATCTCGTTGGAGGTGTTGATATGAATTCCAAAAAACGTTTATCGATTGTTGGCATCATCTTATTATTTGTATTTACGCTTATTTCTCTATCCATCTATTTTCATCTCAATCAAAAGGACAATGGAAAACAAGCGAATACTACAAATCCAGTTGAAGTTAAAAAACCTAAGCCAATCAAGGAAGTAAAACCAGAAGAAAAAGAGGAAGAAGAAATTGTGATTGAAGAAGCAAAGATGATCACAAAACAATTAACCTTAAGTCAAAGCATTCAAGAAAATAATTATTTTTGTGTACCAGCCTGTGTCCAAATGATTTTTCGTTATCACAACATTGAAGTTAGTCAAACCCAACTAGCAAAAGAAATGCATACTCATCCTATCACTGGTAGTGAATATGTTGATACCGCGAATGTTTTAAACAAATATCTGTTTCATAAAACTGATATAAAAGATAATGAACCAGGTTATCGAATTCAAACCATTGCCATTAACGATCAAAATCCTCAAATAATGCAAGACTTAGAAAAACGCGTAATAATGGATATTGAAACAGGAGATCCCCTTTTAGTTGCGATTAATCGGTTTGTGATCTATCCTAATTTAAGTAAAGCAAACCATATGATTCTAGTTGTTGGTTATGATATGCTTGATCATAAAATTCAATCTTATCATATCATTGATCCAAGTCACTTAGTTCAAGATGGAACTAAAAAAGGCTTAAAAACCATCGATGTGGAAACATTAAGACAAGCAATCATTCAAAATGAAGAACCAGCCTATATTTGGTAGTGTTTACATATATTTCCATTATCTTTCATAATATTTCAGAAACTTATTGACTTAGTTTTTCATTTCGTCTATACTATGGTTAACATTTCATCAGCTAAGAAAAGAAATAGTATCTATAAAGGGTAGCAAAGAGAGTTTTCAATTGCTGAAAGAAAACCTATTCAATATAGAGAACACATCTTGGAGCTGTAAAGGCGAATTCAGTAGTCTTTACCGGTTAATATCCGTTAAACATATTGAGTAAGTAATTACTCGTCGAGGTCAATATTGCGAGATATTGATAAATCGAGGTGGAACCACGTAAGCTTAATAACTTTCGTCCTCTGTAGCATGAAGAGGATGAGAGTTTTTTTAGTTGATGATGAAATGGATCTTAAAAGGAGGATTTGAAAAATGAAAAAGATATTACTCTGTATGTTGTCACTTGTATGTGTCATCTCATTAAGTGCTTGTTCAAATAAGGGCGAAGAACAAGACAAGAAATCATTAGTTATTGGTATTGATAATACCTTTGCGCCGATGGGATTTAAAAATGATGAAGGAAAGATTGTTGGCTTTGATGTGGAAGTTGCGAAAGCAGTAGCCAAAAAAATTGATAAGAAAATTAGTTTTCAAAACATCGATTGGGATTTAAAAGAAACAGAATTAGAAACAGGAAATATTGATTTAATTTGGAATGGTTACTCGGTAACGCCAAAACGTAAGAAAATGGTTTTATTCTCGGATGCTTATTTAAAGAATCGTCAAATTATTGTCACAACTGATAAAACTGGCATTCAAACAAAAAACGATATCGCTGGTAAATCCCTAGCAGTTCAAAAGAACTCAAGTGCTTATGAAGCGGTTATGAAAGAAACAGCATTTGTGGAGGGACTAAAAGGTTCTGCTCCAATTCAATTCGAAACCAATAATGATTGTTTTATGGATTTAGAAGCAGGTCGAAGTGATGTCATTGTAGTGGATGAAACGTTAGCTCGTTATTACATGATGCAACAAGATAACGGCATTAACTATGTTGTACTAGATGAAAACTTCGGAATTGAGGATTATGCCGTTGGTATGAGAAAAAGCGACAGCAAGCTTTGTAAGAGCATTAACAAAGCCTTAGAAGAGCTTAAAAAAGATGGTACTTTCGATAAGATAAAAGATAAATGGTTTAAATAATGGATTTCTTTATCCAATTACTCCCGGCTTTTCTAACTGGTTTAGAAATAACCCTATTCTTTTGGATTGTCACATTAATCGCTTCTTTTCTATTATCTTTACCTGCTGTATATTTATTACTTTCAAAGAATAAAATCATCTCGAACATCATTCGCTTCTATATTTATATCATGCGTGGTACCCCACTTTTACTTCAATTGATGTTTGTCTATTTTGGTCTTCCCTATTTAGGCATAAGCCTAGATCGAACCAGTGCTGCTTTATTGACTTTCATTTTAAACTACACTGCTTATTTCACTGAGATCATGCGTGGTGGGATTCAATCCATTGATGAAGGTCAAAAGGAAGCTGCCATCTTACTTGGCTATAATAATCGATCTACTTTCCTTCGTATTTTATTGCCCCAAGCATTAAGAAACTGTATTCCATCTTTCATTAATGAAAGTTTAACTTTATTAAAAGACACCTGTTTAATTTCTATCTTAGGTATTGATGAATTATTACGTTATGCGAAAATTGCAGCTGGTACGTATGCAACCGGTTTACCTTTTGTTTATGTAGGAATCATTTATCTATTATTAAATATACCAATTTCTCGTGGTCTAAATTATGTTGAAAAACGACTCAATTACTTTAAGTAGAGGTGAAAACATGCGAATCCAAATAAAGCATCTATATAAATCATTTGGTAAACAGAAAGTATTGAATGATATTAATCTTACAATGAATGAAAATGAAGTAACGGTTTTAATGGGCTTGAGTGGAAGTGGTAAAACAACTCTGCTACGATGTTTATGCGATTTAGAAACGATTGATTCAGGTGAGATAATCATTAACGATCGTTATTTAGTAAGAAGTGAAAATGGCAAACCTGTTTATGCCAATAAACAAGATAAGCAACGGATTCGAAAAGACATTGGTTTGGTATTTCAAAACTATCAGTTATTCCCTCATCGCACCGTCTTACAAAACATCATCGATGCACCCCTTTACCATAAATATTTAAACAAAGAAGAAGCACTTAAACAAGCTCAAATAATTTTAGAGAAGCTTAAAATAAGCGACAAGCAAGACTGTTATCCAAGTTTTCTAAGTGGTGGTGAAAAGCAACGAGTTGCGATTGCCCGTGCTTGTATCTTACGTCCTTCCATCTTGTGCTTTGATGAACCAACCAGTGCGTTGGACCTTGAATCAATTGATCATGTTGCTAGTATCATCAAAGAATTAGCAAGTGACATGGCAATCTTAATCATTACCCATGATGAAGGCTTTGCCCAGAAAGTCGGTCGTAAATTAATTCGAATTAAAGATATTAATGCTACCATTTAAACATAAAAATATCACTCTTATAAAGTGATATTTTTTGTTCGATAACTTTTACTGATTGTTTTTTGCATGATCTAAATAATTTAAAATATCATGCCGTAATTCCCTCGTTATTTCTTCTTTAT
>JAVXTH010000056.1:0-5473 GCA_036642795.1 Erysipelotrichaceae bacterium | reverse complement strand
AAAAAAATAAACATTTAGCACTAATTTGTTGACAGTGCTAAATAAATATCATATACTATTAGCAGACATAAGATAAGAGTGCTAGAAAAGAGGCGATGACATGCTTTCACTTACGCAACGACAAGTATTAATCTTCAAAACGATTGTGGATGAATTTACCCGTAGTGCGGAACCGGTTGGCAGTAAATCGCTGATGGATATTCTTCCCATTCAATATTCTTCAGCTACGATTCGTAATGAAATGGCAGCTTTAGAAGAATTAGGATTGTTAGAAAAGACCCATACTTCTAGTGGACGAATTCCTTCAAGTAAAGGTTATCGTTATTATGTTGAAAATCTAATGGAAGCAACATTAGATGATTCAGTTAAGAATTCGCTTCAAGATATCTTTACGGAGCGCCATTATTCAATGGAAGAAATAGTTAAGAAAAGTTGTGATATTTTATCACAAATGACAAATTTAACTTCCTTGGTACTTGGTCCTGATTCAAGATTTCAAACCTTACAACATATCCAATTATTTCCAATATCAAATCGATCAGCAGTAGCTGTATTTATTACGGATCATGGACATACTGAAAATAAGATCTTTCAATTTGATGCCGATGTATCCGTGAATGATATTCAAACATGTTGTAATTTATTGAATGAGAAACTTACCGGTACTCCAATTGGTGATGTCGTTGACAAGATGAGCGAAATTGAGCCATTGCTTGCGGCAAGTGTGACACGGCATGAAGTATTGTTTCAAGCCTTTGTGAATGCGTTTGTTCGCTTTGCTAGTGAAAATGTCTATTGCTCAGGACAAAGTAATATGCTTTATCAACCAGAATTTGCCGACATTGAAAAATTGAAACAATTAATGAAAATGTTAGAAGATTCATCGTTATGGAGACAGCTTGCTTCGAAAGATGGCGACTTGGCAATCCGTATCGGTAGTGATAATTCTCTTCTTGAAATGGACAATGTATCGGTTGTCGCTAGTAAGTTCCATATCAACGCAGAAGAAGAAGGACAACTGATGATTATCGGTCCTACGCGCATGCCATATAATCGAGTTGTAGCATTAATGGAATATATGAGCCGCGTAATTGAGGAAATATATCAAGATGAAGAATAGGAGGCCATCATGAGTGAAACCAAAGACACAGAAATAAAAGAAGAAACAGCAGGTAACGAAACAAAAGAATCATGTTGCCATGAAGGAAAAGGCGAAAAGTGTTGTCACGATGAAAAATGCGAATGTGATCATGAAAAGAAAAAATGTCATGAGGATAACGATGAGCATGAATGTAAAAAAGAAGATAAAAAACATTTACATCGTAAAAAAGATAACAAAGAAATTGAAAAGTTAAAAGAAGAAATTATTAAATTAAAAGAAGAAGCAGCAGCAAATAAGAATGCATATTTTAAAGCTTATGCGGATACAGAAAACTTAAAAAAGCGTCTGCAACAAGAAGCGGAAACAAGTCGTAAGTATCGAATTCAAAGTTTTGCTAGTGAAGTGCTACCAGTGATTGATAACTTAGAGCGCGCTTTACAAGTTGAAACACAGGATGAAAACTTAAAAAATTATGCGAAAGGATTTGAAATGATCCATCAACAGTTGATTTCCATTCTTGAAAAAGAGGGTGTCAATGAAATCGATGCATTGAACCAACCTTTTGATCCAAACTTCCATCAAGCATTGATGCAAGAGGCTAAAGAAGGCGTTGAAAGTGGTATCGTAATAGAAGTCCTACAAAAAGGATATAAATTAAAAGATCGTGTATTAAGAGCTAGTTTAGTTAAAGTAAGTGAATAACATAACAGATGTTAAGGAGGAATAACTTATGAGTAAAATTATTGGTATCGACTTAGGTACAACAAATTCATGTGTTTCAGTTATGGAAGGGGGAGAATGTAAAGTAATCCCAAATCCAGAAGGAAATCGTACGACACCATCCGTTGTCGCATTTAAAAACGGTGAAAGAATTGTCGGTGATGCCGCAAAACGTCAAGTCGTAACAAACAAAGAAACAGTAAGTTCGATTAAACGTAAAATGGGTTCAAATGAAAAATTCACATTAGAAGGTAAAGAATATACACCTCAACAAATTTCCGCAATGATTCTTCAATATTTAAAGAGTTATGCAGAAGATTATTTAGGTGAAAAAGTAGAAAAAGCGGTTATTACGGTTCCTGCCTATTTCAGTGATGCACAACGTCAAGCAACAAAAGATGCTGGTAAAATTGCTGGTTTAGAAGTAGAACGTATTATCAATGAACCAACGGCTGCCGCACTTGCTTATGGTATTGATAAGACTGAAAAAGAACAAAAAGTTCTTGTATATGATTTAGGTGGAGGAACATTTGATGTTTCTATCCTAGAACTTGCAGATGGTACATTTGAAGTATTATCTACTGGTGGAGATACTAAACTTGGTGGAGATGATTTCGATAACCTAATCGTTGATTGGATGATTGAAACCTTTAAGAAAGATAACGGCGTTGATTTAAGAGCAGATACAATGGCAATGCAACGTTTAAAAGAAGCTGCTGAAAAAGCTAAGAAAGATTTAAGTGGTGTAATGCAAACACAGATTTCATTACCATTTATCTCAGCTGGAGCAAGTGGACCACTTCACTTTGAAGCTAGTTTAACTCGTGCTAAATTTGATGAAATGACAAAAGGTTTAGTAGAGCGTACCATTGGACCAGTTCGTCAAGCATTAAAAGATGCTGGTGTTACGAAAAATGATATTCACCAAGTATTATTAGTTGGTGGTAGTACTCGTACTCCTGCGGTTCAAGATGCGGTTAAGAATGAATTAGGTAAAGAACCAAATCGTAGTGTTAACCCAGATGAAGTAGTAGCAATGGGTGCTGCAATTCAAGGTGGCGTTATTTGTGGAGATGTTAAAGACGTATTATTATTAGATGTTACACCATTATCTTTAGGTATTGAAACAATGGGTGGTGTTATGACAGTATTAATTAATCGTAATACAACAATCCCTACAAGTAAATCACAAGTCTTCTCAACGGCAGCTGATAACCAACCAGCAGTTGATATTCACGTATTACAGGGTGAACGTCCAATGGCAAACGACAACAAAACGATTGGTAACTTTAAATTAGATGGTATTGCACCAGCACGTCGTGGTATTCCTCAAATTGAAGTTAAATTTGATATTGATGTGAATGGTATTGTTCATGTATCTGCGAAAGATAATGGAACAGGTAAAACACAATCAATTACAATTCAGAATTCTTCAGGATTAAGTGATGATGAAATCGAACGTATGGTTAAAGAAGCGGAAGAACATAAAGCAGAAGATGAAAAACGCAAAGAAGAAGTAGATTTACGTAACCGTGCAGAAGCTTTCATTAATCAAATTGATGCTTCAATTGCGGAAGCAGGCGATAAGATCGATGCGAAACAAAAAGAAGAAACAATGAAACTTCGTGATGAGTTACAAAAATCATTAGATGATAATGATATGGAAACAGTTAAAACTAAGCTTGATGAACTTGAAAAAGCAGCTCAAGCAGCTAGTGAAGCAATGTATCAAAACCAAGATCAACAAGGGGCTGGTCCCGATACAAACGCTGCGAAAGATGATAATGTAGTCGATGCAGAGTTTGAAGAAAAGAAATAAAAAGAGTATACAATTCCTAGTGCTTGCGCTAGGTTTTGTGTGTTTCTTTACGGCTTTAACTGCCTGTTCCCCCGCTCAGGAAAAAAAGAAAAAACCAACAATAGATGTTTCAAAGCATTTTTCTGATTATGTAATCGGAGAAAAAGAAGTGAGCATTTTTAAAGTTAAAGATAAGAAACACATTGAAATAGGAAAAGTAATGGCAAATAAAGCAATTGCTTTAGCACCAAAAGATCAACAAAAGATGAATCAAAGTTATTTTAAATTAAGAGATTATGATTATTATATCAAGGCAAAAGAAGTAACACCAGATAAGGAACAAGTGAGTGAACGTATTTCACAAGCTTATCAACCAATTGCTAAGCTTACAAGCAAAGCAAAGTATCAGCTTTTAAATGAAATGAATGAACCGCTTATTAAGATGAAAGAAGCAACTACATTTGATGCTTTTATTGATGATGGAACTCGTTATGGAGTCAGCATCAATCAAACATTATATTATCTTAATAAAAATGATATCGCAGCCATTGAAAATGTGAACCCAAGTGAAGCAAGTGCTCAATCTCTACCGGTCTTAATGTATCATGTGTTTTATGATGCATCAAAAGGAGAGGTTGGTCCAGATGGAAACTGGGTTGAAGTACAAGCATTGAGAAGTCATCTTCAGTATTTAAAAGATAATGGCTACGTTACCTTAACGATGAAAGATGTTGAACGTTACTTAGATAATAAAGTTAATTTAAAACAAAATGTTGTAAGTATCACAATGGATGATGGAAGTAAGACAGTTTATGATTATGCTTATCCACTATTAAAAGAATTTCAAATGAAGGCAACAGCATTTTTAATAACCGGTGAATTTAATGATATAAAAGATACACATTGGCCTGAAATGGCACAAAATGGAATTGAACTACAATCGCATTCAGAAGGAATGCATGTTGGTGGATGTTCTGGAATGGGCCGTGGTGGCAGATTAATGTGTGTTGATTTACAAACTGGAATTGATGATACAAAACAATCCTTTCAAAAAGTTGGAAATGGTTTTGTATATTGTTATCCTTATGGGGATGCCAACGATCATGCGGTAGAGATTGTAAGACAGGGCGGAGCTCGACTTGCATTTACAACTCAGTATGGTAAAATAGCACCTGGTATGGATAAATTAAGATTACCAAGAATCCGTATTTTTGGACAAGCAGGATTGGATCGTTTTATTGAAGGAATTAAGTAGGAGAGTGGTTGCATATGAGCAAGAGAGATTATTATGAAGTCCTAGGTATCGCAAAAGGTGCTAGTGACGATGAAATAAAAAAAGCTTATCGTAAGATGGCGAAAAAGTATCATCCAGATGTGAACAAGGCGGATGATGCAGAAGCACGTTTTAAAGAAGTAAACGAAGCTTATGAAGTTTTATCGGATCCACAAAAGAAAGCTACTTATGATCAATTTGGTCATGCAGGCATGGACGGCGCTAATTTTGGCGGCGGTGCTGGTGGCTTTGGTGGCGGCGGTTTTGAAGACTTTGGCGATATTTTCTCATCTTTCTTCGGCGGTGGTTTTGGTGGTGGACAACAATCAAGACAACGTCCTAACAATGGACCACGTAAAGGTAATGATCGCTTTATGCAAATGCGCATTGATTTCATGGATGCAATTTTTGGTAAGAGTGAAGAAATTAGTGTGGAAGTGGATGAACAATGTAATCAATGTATGGGAACCGGTGCTCAAAACAAGAGCGATGTTCAATCTTGTAGCCGTTGTAATGGCACAGGACAGGTTGTAACCCAACAACGTACTCCTTTTGGCGTATTCCAATCACAAGCAGTATG
>JAVXTH010000055.1:0-5498 GCA_036642795.1 Erysipelotrichaceae bacterium | reverse complement strand
GTGAAGATAGCACGCTGCCAGGTAATCGACTCACTTTACAGTGAGTCTTTTTTATTTAAAAAATTTAGATTATTCATGGTATTAATAGATAGCTCATGGTAGAATAGAAAAAGGTGATGTTTATGAAGAAAAAAGTCTTATTAGGTTTATCCGGCGGGGTTGATTCTGCTGTTGCTGCTTATCGTTTAAAAGAACAAGGCTATGATGTCGTATGTGCTTTTATGCGCAACTGGGATGCACTAGCAAATAACGATATTTTAGGAAATCCAACGATTCAAGATGAAGTATGTCCTCAAGAAGCGGATTATATGGATGCCTTAGCAGTAGCAAATGCTTTGGATTTACCTTTATTAAGAGTTGATTTTATAAAAGAATATTGGGATTATGTCTTTACCACTTTTCTTGATGAATATAAAAGTGGAAGAACACCAAATCCAGATATTTTATGTAATAAGTATATTAAATTTGATGCTTTCTTAAAATTTGCGGATCAACAAGGAATTGAACTTATCGCAACCGGTCATTATGCTCAAGTGGAACATGGAAACGACGATGATGTTTTATTAAGAGGTTATGATGATAATAAAGATCAAACTTATTTTCTATGTCAAATGCCTAAAAAAGCACTTCATCGTACCATCTTTCCAATCGGTGATATCAACAAACCACAGGTAAGAGAAATTGCGCTTGCGCAAAATCTTCCGGTCGCAAATAAAAAGGATTCAACTGGTATTTGCTTTATTGGAGAACGTAATTTTCGCAATTTCTTACAAAATTATCTTCCCAGTCAAGATGGTGATATCGTCGATATCAACACGGGTTTAGTTTTATCTCAACACGTAGGTGTTTTATATTATACGATTGGACAGCGAAAAGGCTTAGGAATCGGTGGTTCTTTAGGTCCTTGGTTTGTCGTTGGCAAGAACGTTGAAAAGAATATTTTCTATGTCGCAAATGGTGATGAGAGTGAATGGTTATTAAGTGATTCTTGTTTGGTAAGTCATGTTAACTGGTTTAGTGATGTATTACCTCAAGGAAGCTATGCTTGCAGCGCTAAATTTCGCTATCGTCAAAAAGATAGTGATGTAACGATTGAATTTTTAAGTGACGATAGCATTAAAGTAAGTTATCCACAAGGGGTATCTGCGGTAACCTGTGGTCAAGAAGCGGTTTTCTATCAAGGACAAGTATGTCTTGGTGGAGGGGTAATTGATGATGTATATAAAGGGTCAGATTCTTTAGAAAAAAGGATTGAAGAATATGCGAAAAGAAAATAACTTATGGGAAAAGAGTCCTTTATCTAAGCTAAGAATCTTTTTGGCAATCGCTAATTATTTTATTGGCTATATGATGCTTTATCCTTCTTTATTAGTAAAATTCACTTTATTTGTTAAGCCTAATGCAACGCAAGTGCCACCTCTTTATGAGTTTGTTGTCTATGCTTTTGTTTTGATTACAACCATTCTTTTACTTAAACCTTTATTAAAAAAGGCTTATGTTGAGTTTAAACAAATTGATAAAAAAGTGGTCTTAAAAACTATCGGAGCATCTTATTTATGGATGTTAGCTTTTAATTTTCTCATTAATCTTTGTATCGTACTCTTTACTAAAAATCAAATGAGTATGAATCAAATTGGGGTGGAACAATCTTTAAAAGCAACCCCTGTATTGATTGTATTTGCTACTTTAATCTTTGCTCCTATCGTTGAAGAAGGAGTTTTTAGAGGAGCTGTGTTTCGTCCTTTAAGAAGCAAATATGGTTTTTATACTGCGGCCATTGTATCTTCTCTTTTATTTGGTTTTATTCATATTTATCAGTCATTATTAAATGGTAATTTTAATGATTTATGGTATTTGTTAAGTTATTCTTTTGTCGGCTTTTTTACTTGTCGAGTCTATGAAAAAACAGAAAATATATATAGTGCGATGCTCTTTCATTTGTTAAATAATTTACTTGCAATTATGGTAATCATATAAGGGGGAATTATCTTGGATATGGATTTAATCACGATTAAAGCATTGTATTATCTAACGATTTTTCGCAATGAATCAACCGGTTATACGGTTGCGAAGTTTAAGCTATATCAATTAGATGAAAACCAGATTACCGTAACGGGAATCTTTTCTTCTCTTCAAGAAGATGTCATTTATCATTTAACTGGTGCTTATGTTCAACATCCTAAATATGGAATGCAATTTTCACTTCAGTCCTATGAAAAATCCGTTCCAAGTGACCACGATAGTATCGTCACTTACTTAAGTGGTAATTTTTTTCCTGGCATTGGTAAAAAAACAGCTGAATTGATTGTCGATGCTTTAGGTGATCAGGCAATTGAAATCATTAAAGAAAATCCTACCATCTTACAAACCATTGAAGGATTGAATGAAAAGAAGATTAATAGTATTAAAAAAGGTATCTTTGATAATGATTTAGATGAATCTGCATTGTTTTTTACGCAGTTAGGTGTTTCGATGCGTAATATAATGAAAATTGAAACGATTTATGGCAATGAAGCCGTTGCGATTGTGAAACATAATCCGTATCAATTAGTGGAAGATATTGATGGAATTGGCTTTATCACTGCGGATAAACTCGCAAAGAGTTTAGCCTTTGAAGAAGATCATCCTTATCGAATCCGCGCTTGTGTCTTAGCCACGGTTTTAGAACTTTGTATGAATCATGGAGATAGTTATGTAGAGTATCAAACATTGAGTAAAACAATCAATCAAAAATTTGATTTTCCCATTGATTTAGATGATTATTTAGGATCTTTATGTAGTGATCGTCAATTGATGGTTGTGGATGAGAAAATTTATCATCATAGCCAATACGATGCAGAAAAAGGGATTGCTACTTTTTTAGTGAATTTTCCATATGTCGATGAAAATGTTTTACCTACCTTAAATATTGAGAATGAAATAAATCAGCTTCAAACAGCTTATAATATAACGTATGAAGATAAACAAATAAAAGCAATGGAATCTTTTATGCATTCCTCTTTTATGATATTAACGGGTGGACCAGGTACGGGAAAGACAACCATTGTTCGAGGTATCTTATCTTTATATCGAAAGTTCTATCCAGATCAAAACATCGCTTTATGTGCACCTACCGGTCGTGCTGCGAAACGCTTAAGTGAATTAAGCAATGTAGAGGCATGCACCATTCATCGTCTCTTAAAATGGAATCTTGAGGCTAATACATTTGATGTGAATGAGAATAATCCAATCAGTGCGGATTTATTAATCATTGATGAATTTTCAATGGTCGATCAATGGTTATTCTATAATCTATTAAGAGCTTGTAGAAACGTAAAACAAATACTTTTAATCGGTGATGAAGATCAATTACCAAGTGTGGGACCAGGGATGGTTTTAGCCGATCTCATTGCTTCTGATTATTTTCCTTGTGTTCGCTTAGAAAAGATATTTCGACAAAGTGAGGGAAGTGGAGTTGTTGAATTAGCCCATGAAATTCGTCAGGGTGAATGTAATGGTATCGAAACACTGCCCAATATTGCATTTTTTAATTGCCTTAATTATGAAGTGGTGAATCATATGATTCAGATTGTTCAAAATGCATTTGATAAAGGTTATGATTTAAAAGATATTCAAGTCTTAGCTCCGATGTATGCTGGAGTTGCTGGAATTGATTCTTTAAATCTAGCACTACAAAATTTATGTAATCCTAACACCGATTTTAAACGTGAATTAAAAATGGGATATCGTATCTTTCGTGAACATGACAAAGTATTACAGTTAAAAAATCAACCAGATGATGATGTTTATAATGGTGATATTGGTTTTATTGAACAAATTATGTATGCCAACGAAGATCTTCATCATCAAAATCGAATCATTGTAAATTTTGATGGTATCATCGTTGAATATAGTGGTGAAATGATAGCGAATATTACCCATGCTTATTGTATTTCCATCCATAAATCACAGGGAAGTGAATATCCAATCGTTATTATGCCAATTTTGAAAGACTATCGATTCATGCTTCAAAAACGTTTAATTTATACAGGTGTTACCAGAGCAAAACAATCTTTGGTGTTATTAGGTGATAAAGATGTATTAAGAAATGCGATTAAAAAAGATCATACAAAACCACGAAAGACAACTCTTTTAAACTTTTTAAAAAACTTTTTTGAATAAATTTGTAACCTTTACTCATAATAGTAATGACAGGAGTGAAGGATATGAAAAAAGACTTTTTATATTTATGTACGGGAATTGTATTAGGAATTTATATTGGCTATCAAAAGGAAGAAGAATTAGAAAGTGCTTATCGTCAAAGTAAGAAAGCAAAACGAAAGATGATGAAGAAAATGCATGTTATGAGTGATGATGTGTGTGATTATTTAGACTGGAAATAACCCCGATTGGGGTTTTTCTATATGAAGGATAAATTACTAAAGTATTCAAAGCTGAGTAAAAGTTTATTGTTTCCCTTATTGTTTGTTTTATTGTTTGTCTTATTATTAAAACAAATGAATTTATATTTACGTTTACTATCCTTATTTAAAGGCTTTTATCCACTTTTTTCCGGCATGATCATCGCTTTCTTATTTCAACCAATTATTGATAAGTTACATCGTCATTTAAAATTGAAAGTGGCAGTCGTTTTCGTTTATGTAGGTGTTTTAGCTTTTTTTATGATCTTTATCGCGATTTTATTACCAATCTTATATGAACAAGTTATTAATATTACAAGACAATTACCTAGTTGGTTTAAAACAATCGATTATTATTTAAAGCAAGTTCAAATTAACTTTTTAAAGAGTAAAGATATTGAAGCTTTTGTGATGAAAGATGGTTATCATGTCGTTATTCATTCTTTGGTAAGCTGGTTTGAAAGTTTTACACAGTTCATTTTTGGCTATATTTGTGCTTTCTTTATCTCTTTGGATTTAGAATTCTGGATTCATACAGGTAAAAAGATGATTCCTAATTTTCATCGCTTTTCTTTGTTCTATAAAACCATGAGTAGTATTATCTATCAATATTTATTTGGTACTTTGTTAGATATGTTATTTATTGTCTTAACAATTTCACCAATTTTGTATTTAAGTCATTTCCCAAATGCTTTATTTTATGGTTTATTATTAGCTTTATTAAATCTTTGGCCTTATATAGGTGCTACGATTGGTTTATTATTGATCTTGTTCATATCAATTTTCACCTTTGATACATTACCATTTTTTCCTCTGTTACTGATTTGGCTCATTCAACAAGTTGAATCCAATGTTATTCAACCGTTTATTTTTAATAAAACGATGTCGGTTCGTCCTATTTTATCTTTTGCTTTTTTATTTATAAGTGAATCAATTTTTGGGATTGTCGGAATTATTCTTTCGCCGATTTTTGCCGCGATTGCGCAAATTGTCTTTCGAAGTTATCTTCATTCTAAGACAAGTGATAAGATTGGTAAATGGGAAGATATTTGGTATGATTTTGATGATGTTATGGCTGATCATGAAGCGTTAAATGAT
>JAVXTH010000054.1:0-5552 GCA_036642795.1 Erysipelotrichaceae bacterium | reverse complement strand
GTGCTCCACAATTTGGACAATTGGTTGTATTAACTTCTTTTTCGCTATTTGTTTTTAAACCGGTACTGCGCATAAACTCTAAACGATAGCTTCGAAATTGATGTTGTGTCTTACTACCTTCTAAGATAGCTCCACTGGTATCATCACTGACATAATCAATCAAACTAGCATCTAACTTAAGTGTAATTACTTCACGCTCTCCATCGCTCTTAAACTCAGCGATAACGACATTACGAACATTTTGCATATCTAAGTGATTTGTCTTTTGTTGTTCCATGTATTCCTTTAATTGACGATTATGGACATTGAATAAAGCATTACTTTCAAAAGGACGAACAATACTCCAATCTCGATTCTCCCATGCTTCTTGAACCGTTAAATATACTTCCGTTGCATATGTTTTAAAATGTTCTGCTGAGAAATTTGGATCTATTGCTTGAATATCTAAAACGGCTTGATGCTCATCGATTCTTGTATTTGATTCAAATCCATTATTCGCATAAGGATTAACATAACCGCTATTCCCACCATTTTGATTTCGCTTATAAGAAGCGATAACACCAATAACAATAATCGCAACAATGAAGATCATACCAAATGGACTATTTCCTAAAAAGAAAATACCGGATAAGCCCATTCCTCCTCCACCATAACTTCCTCCATAACTACCACCACCAGAGGATCCTCCTCCAGAAAAACTATTACCGACATCGGCAAAAGCTGGTATCGTTGTAGCAATTAAAATCGTTACGATAAAGAAAGCACATAAACCAAGATAATAAAGTACCCTTTTTTTATTTTTCATTTAGTTTCCTTCCTATATTAATTTAATTAAAAGCCTACCAATGGATAAACAATATTTAATAAACCATTCGCAATGCCATTTCGAATCATCATTAAAGGTGCATCTAATACACCTAAATATAAAACAAAGATTAAAGCAACCGAGATATATCTTTCATATTGCATGAATTTAAAATATAATTGTTCCGGTAATAAAGCAAATAAAACTTTACTTCCATCTAATGGTGGAATTGGTATTAGATTAAATACCCCTAAACCTATACTTATTTGTGAGGTTACTAATAATAAGTTATAAATATAAAAACTGAAATTATTACTATAAGCAAGATTAAAACGAATCATTAAAACATCCAGTAATAAACATACAAAAGCAATTAAGAAATTAGTTAATGGCCCTGCAATTGCCGTTAATACCATTCCTACTTTAGGGTTCTTGTAATAGTTTGGATTAACCATAACTGGTTTAGCCCAACCAAAACCAAAAACAATCAAACATAAAGTTCCAAATGGATCCAAATGAGCAAAGGGATTTAAAGATAATCTTCCTTCTTGTTTCGGTGTTGGATCGCCTAATTTATAAGATACAAAACCATGAGCTAGTTCATGTAAAGTTAAAGCAATTAAAACGGCAGGAAGAAGAAATTTTAAATTATCAAACGTGAAATTCATAGGTACCTCCTTCTGTGATTTATGTTATCATAACCTTTTTATTATCGTTTGTAAAGGCATAAGAAAAGGAGGAATTTAATTCCAAACAAATTGTTATTTGAATGGATCATCCTCCTATTTTAGGATCATAAGTTTTAAATATTCGCAAACGATACTTTCTTAACATTCGCAATCGAAGCAACACTGCTGCTTCTACAGATTACTTTCCAAACTGCAATGGATAAGATCAAATCAATGCTACTGTGGATTAAAGTTCCAACCCCAACAAGACCAAATACCATATAGATAAATTCATTGACACTGCTGTTGCCAAGATAAATTGGTAATACAACCAAAACTTCACCAATCGCATGAATCAAACCGATGGTTAGAATAAACATCGTTGTTTTAAATAATGAAGTTAGCGTATCGGGATATTTCTTTAAATAAGTAGCTCCTAAAAATGCCCAAACAACATGACTTAATGCTCTTAATACAACTACAATTGGGAATTGACCGGCCAGTAAGAAACCCAAAGCAGTTCCAAGTGACACTCCAACCGCAACACTTGGTGAAATAAAGATTGCGACCATAATAGCTACATGGGACGCTAAAGTAAAAGACATCGGCCCTACCATAATCTTAATTGGTGAAACCATTGGTACTAAAATACCTACTGCAATTAATAATGCCGATAATGACATCGTATATACTTTTCGATTCTGTTTCAAAATAATTCCTCCCTTATTAAATAAAATACCTAGCATGTGTCAAGACACATGCTAGGACTATTGTATTACTTTCATAAATTATGTCAATGTATTATTTTGCTTTATTATGATATAAGAAACCTTCTTGTTCTAATTGCGCACATATTCGCTCAAAGCTAGCTTCATCCCTTGTCTCAATGGTATGAAGATGAAGACCTTGGGTTAAATTTGATAAGGGTTTTGCTTGTAAGTTATTCACTTTATTTAAGAATTGATCTGCATCATAACGAGAAGCTAAATGTAAATTACCTTTTAATTCTCCATACAATGGATGTTCTACAATCACATCAATGATCTCTCCCCCTAAATCAATAATCGTATAAATCTCTTTTGCTAATTCATCTTCTGAATGAACAACGGCAATTGTTTTACGGATACAATTCTGACTTTCTTTTTCACATAGATAGCCTCTTGGTGTCGCAATAATAGCTTTTCCACTTGCTCTTAATAAAGCAATATCACCAACCACACTCTGTCTAGAAACTTCAAACATGTTTGCTAAAAAAGTTGCTGAAACTGGTTTATCACTTTCTTTGATTATTTTCATAATCTGAACACGTCGCTTATTTGTATCCATTTTGAGATCCTTTCTGTTCATTAAAAATAAAACGTTCAATGGCTTCTCCCACTCCACCTTGATTATGGTCCGCTTCCATTATAAAATCACAATAACCTCTCACATCCTGATCAACGTTTGCAACCCCTATCGCAAGTCCGGCAGCTTGTAGCATAGCGATGTCATTAAAATTATCTCCAATCGCAATGGTATCTTTCATATCAATGTTTAAATAGTTTGCTAATTCTCTTAAACCCAATCCTTTATCAATTCCGATATGATTTAATTCTAAATAACGATTACTTGAAAAAGAAACACAGACAGCATCTTTTGTAATTGGTTCCATCTCTTTTGCTAACTTCATTAAATAGGTCATATCTTTCTTTTGAAATAATATCTTTACAATTTTCTTATCTTTTAATATTTCAATGGATTCATCTTTACATTCAATATAATCTGGTTTAAAGCTAGCTAATACTTGTCTTTCATCTTCATTAAGATTATAAGCATAAACATCTTTTTCACTAAATACTTGCATACAAATTCCTTTTGAAAAACCATAAGCGATTAATTCTTTTACTTTATAAGTTGGCAATTCATGAAAGGTTAGAATTCGATTATCTTTATTTTCGGTTATGATGCCACCATTATTAGATATCACGTATTCATTCTCTTTATTTAAGGTTCCTAAAGTACTTAAAATCGCATCAATACTTGTAAATCCTCTTCCGGTTGCTGGAACAAAGCGAACTCCATATTGATCTTCTGCTTTTTTTATCGCATCAATATTACGTTGGCATATATTTTTATCTTGATTCAGTAATGTTTCATCTAAATCACAAGCAATTAGTTTATACATTTATGATATCTCCTTTGTTTACTTTACTATTATATCAGAATTCTAATAATAAAACTCATTGTTATGAATCCCTTTTTACTTAACTTCCCACGATTCCACATATTTAAACGAACTATTAAAACGAATATAGTTTATAATATAATCATAAAAGAAAAGAGGTAACGAAATGAAAAACAAGAAATTATTAGCCCTTGGTACCTTAGCAGCTACGGCTGCAGCGGCGATCTTGGCAAAGAAAAAAAGTGATTCATTAAAAAATGATAAAACCATTGAAAAAGCGATTGCCACCCAAAATCATAATGAAGATACCCACGCTTATTTAATTGGTGGAGGTTTAGCAAGCATGGCAGCAGCCGCCTATTTAATTCAAGATGGTGGCTTTCATGGTAACAACATCCACATCATGGAACAAATGAATATTCTTGGTGGAAGTAACGATGGTAGTGGCGATATTGAACATGGTTTTGTTTGTCGTGGAGGAAGAATGTTAAATGAAGAAACCTATGAGAATTTCTGGGCTTTATTTAAAACAATCCCTTCCATCGAATATCCAGGTCGTAGTGTCAGTGAAGAAATATTAAGTTTTGATCATGCTCATCCCACTCATGCGAAAGCCAGATTAATCGATAAATCAGGAAAGATATTAAAGGTTCATTCGATGGGATTTAATACCAAAGATCGATTATTACTTGGGAAATTAATGAAATGTAAAGAAGAAAAATTAGATGATTTAAGCATTGAAGATTGGTTTAAAACATCCCCTCACTTCTTCTCTACAAACTTTTGGCATATGTGGCAAACAACCTTTGCCTTTCAAACTTGGTCTTCCTTATTTGAGTTTCGCCGTTATATGGAACGAATGATTTTAGAATTTAGTCGCATTGAAACATTAGAAGGAGTGACGCGTACCCAATATAATCAATACGAATCGCTGATTCTACCGCTTCAAACTTATCTTGAATCAAAAGGGGTTGAATTCAAATGCAATTGTAAAGTCGAAGACATTGATTTTAGTGATGATCCACACATTTGTGTTAAGAGCATCCATTTAAATGATCATCATATCGATACCACAATCACCCTTCGTCCCAAAGACTTATGTATTATGACAAATGGTTGTATGAGTGACAATGCAAGCGAAGGTGACTTCAAACATGCTCCTGAATACAACTATGATCAACCTGCTTCTTTTGAACTCTGGAAGAAAGTCGCAAGTAAAAAAGAAGGCTTAGGTAATCCACTTCCTTTCTGTAGTAAACCTCATGAAAGTAATTGGGAAAGCTTTACCGTAAGTATGAAAGGTAATAAATTATTGAAGATGATTGAAAAGTTCTCAAATAATATTCCCGGTAGTGGAGCTTTGATGAGCTTTAAAGATTCTAGTTGGAAATTAAGCATCGTCGTTGCTGCACAACCACATTTTAAGAAACAACCATTGGATACAACCATCTTCTGGGCTTATGGTTTATATACCGATCATATTGGTGATTATGTAAAGAAACCAATGATGGAATGTACCGGTGAAGAATTAATGATTGAATTAATTCATCATTTACATTTTGAAGATCAACAAGATCAAATCATGGCAACGATTACCAATGTAATTCCATGTATGATGCCTTATATTGATTCTCAATTTCTACCACGAAAAATGAGTGATCGACCACTTGTAGTCGCAAATGGATCAAAGAATTTCGCGATGGTTTCACAATTTGTGGAAATAAGTGAAGATATGGTCTTCACGGAAGAATACTCGGTACGTGCGGCTCGCATTGCCGTTTATAAATTACTGGGAATCGATAAGAAAATATGTCCAGTAACACCGTATAAAAAAGATCCAAAAGTAATTTTAAGAGCTTTAAAAACCGCTTATCGTTAAGAAAAAGGGTTACAACTTTCTAAAAGTTGTAGCCCT
>JAVXTH010000053.1:0-6194 GCA_036642795.1 Erysipelotrichaceae bacterium | reverse complement strand
TCGTTGCCTCAGCTTCATTAATATCTGCTTTACTGCTTTGATATTGAATTAATTCTGTTACCAATTCGGATACACTCGATGCACCACTTTCCACATAGACTAACAATGGGTTATCAATAAAATTCTCACTGCGTCGATGATGATCGATTACAATTATTTTACTTGCTTTGTTGATGAGCAATGGAGCCCCACTATGGTCGGGATTATGATGATCAACACAAATTAATAAATCATCTTTGCGAAGTAAACGACATGCTTCATTATCGCTTAAGAATACATGACGATCCTCTAACTTATTGTCATAAAAGTTTAAGGCTTCTTTTAACTGGCCTTCAATGCCACCACTCTTTGAGACAATGTAAGCTTCCTTACCATAAGCACTTACCATTCTTGAAACACATAATGCCGATCCCATACAATCAAAATCCATTTCTTTATGACCGACAATAAACACTCTTTTGCTATCCATAATGGCTTCATGAATCGCTTGTGCCATAACTCTTACTCTAACCTTACTACGTTTTTCCTGAGCTTCACTATTTCCACCATAATACTTAACACTTTCTCCAACTCGTTTTACCGCAACCTGATCGCCACCACGACTTTGTGCTAACTCAATCAAGGAAGAAATCATATCATCCAATTCATCAAAATCAGTGCTTCCTCTTGCATATGCCATACTCAAAGTAATCGAAACATCAATCGCTTCTGCAGCACTACGAATTTCATTAAGAATAGAAAATTTATCTGCTCTTATTTGATGAAAAATAGCTTCATTTAAAATAACTAAAAAACGATCACTGCGTAATCTTCTAACCATCATTCCATAATGTTCTGCCCAATCAACAACAGGTTGACGCAGTTTAGTATTGATGATTGACATTCTGCCTTCATCTTCATATTGTGACAATTCCATGTAATTATCCAAATGGATAAAACCAATTACAATTGCTTCATTTTGATATTTATCTTGTAAATTACTTAATGCCGTAATATCTCTAATATAAAGAACTTGAGCATTTTCTTTGCGGGTAATTTCATACATGAAATCTCCACTTTTAGCGCTAATATGATCCACTTCACCTTGAAATAACTCATTAATTTCAGGAATCCAAGAAGCTAATTTCTTTCCCATTACTTGAATTTTTCTCGCTTCGATAAAATCATTAATCCAAGTTACATTATATTGCTCATCATAAGTAATAATACCTACTTCACCAAAAACCAAAGCATCTTTCGCATCATGACCTAAAATTCTTGATATATCAATATCACGATTTTGTTTATCCCGTGCAAAGTGTAAGAAAATCCAACCAATCATGATAATATTAATAATTAAAAATATAAATAGGCACACCGCAATATCTCTCATACCAATTAAATACATTAATACAAGTGCTACGACTTGTGCTAAGACAAGGATGGATATTTGTATTTTAAAGTTTTCCAATCGTTCCATTGATTATCCCTCTTTTCAATTTACCTTTTAGATCAACAATCATATCATAGATACCGACAATCATCACAGCTACATTGACTCCTGGCAGTATAATTAAAACCGGTAATATAAAGACTAATTTTCTTTTCCCACTTATTATTATGAAACTTAGTATGCACATACTACCATAAGCAAGTGATACACCGATAACACAAAAGTAGGCAGATAAAATTATACTATTCAGATTACCCTCTAATTTTAACACATTTGTGGACAAAAATAGAAGCCAAATGATGATGCAAATATATCCAACCCATTTTGGTAAGCGTAAATCAAGCATCGATTTCATTTTAATGGTCTTGATATGTAGCCTTTTTAATAATAATATAGCTAATAAATGAATACAAAGACCTTGTAGAACCGACATGGCGACGGTTGATACAATTAACCATGTGGTAATCAATGAATCAATTCCACCTGGTAAATATATATGTAATGTTTTCACTAATTCGCCAACAATTCTCGCATCTTCTCCCATATCATAACCAAAGAATGCCGCAAAAACAACTGTTGTGAAAACATAAGATAATAAAGTTAAGATAATAGTCGAGATAAGTAACCATTGATTGGACCAATTTTTATTGACACCATATCCATATAGAAGACCAATCATGATCGATGAAGCCAAATAAAAAGTCGTGGTTGGAAGTGATATCATAAAACTTAACAGTACCATACAAACCGCTGGAATTAAGGCTGCCCTAATTCCAAAGCGTACCGTATAGACTAAAATTGGAAATGTTAGTATCCAATAAATTGCAAATTCAAGCAATCCAGCCATTTGACGATTAAAAAACAGGGCAACTCCAACCAGAGCTACCATCATGCTTCCTTCGGTAATTCTCTTTACTTTATTATGCAAGTTAACTCAACCCTTTCAATGATGAAAACCCCCATTCAATTATTGAATGGAGGTTTTTTAATTATTCGCTTACGTAAGGTAATAAAGCCATTTGGCGAGCGCGTTTAATAGCGGTAGCCAACATACGCTGATATTTAGCACGTGTACCTGTTACACGTCTTGGAATAATTTTCCCATTTGCTGAAATAAAGCGTTTCAATAATTCTATATCCTTATAGTCGATTGATTCAATATGGTTTTTTGTAAAGTAACAAACCTTTTTACGACCCATACGTTGTTTTTTAAATGCCATTGTTTTGATCTCCTTTCTAAAGATTAAAATGGTAGATCGTCACTGGCGATATCTAATGTGTCACTTGAAGAGAAATCACTTGTATAGGATGATGCAGCATCTGGATTAGAATCACTCACATAGCCACTATCATTTGTATAAGCATGGTCTTCTTGGACTTGGGTACTAGCACCTTGTGAAGCATTTTTAGAATCAAGGAACTGTACTGAATCAGCTACCACTTCCGTAACATATACTTTTCTACCGGTTTGATCATCATAACTACGTGTCTGGATTCTTCCTTCTACTGCAGTTTGTGATCCTTTGTGTAAATACTGAGTTATTAATTCTGCGGTCTTATTCCAAGCAACGCAGTTAATAAAATCAGCGCTTTGATCTTGTGTTTTCACACGACGATCCACGGCAAGGGTAAAGGAAACAACAGATGTTCCTGACTGCGTTTTTCTCATAACTGGATCTTTTGTTAAACGCCCAATTAAAATAACACGATTGATCATATCACACCCATCCTTTCTAAATTACTCTTCACCTTCAAGTTTAATTGTTAAATGACGAATTACGCTTTGATTGATGCGAACTAAACGTTCGAATTCAGCGATTGCTTCGTTTCCGGCACTAATGTTGATAACAACATAGTAACCTTTAGTCATGTGGTTAATCTCATACGCGAATTCTTTCACACCCCACTCATCGATTTTATCGATGGTTCCGTTGTGATCAGTGATGATTTTGTGCATACCGTCCATTACTTCTTGACGTTTCGCATCATCTAAATCAGCCTTCACGATGTACATGATTTCATATTTCTTCATATCGTACACCTCCTTATGGTCTATTGGCCCTATTCAAGATAGAGCAAGGAGTAGATTTAATCTACCCGTTTATTGATTATATCATTTACAACTAAGTGTGTAAATGTTTATTTTAAGCAATTGATCACAGTTGATCTATTCTTCCATCTAAACTAAATCTTCTTTGGTTGTCACTTTAAGATTTTTATAACTTCCATTGACTGCTTTCACTTTCACATCACCGCATAATTCAACGATTTGCGCATCATCGGTTGCGATAATTCCTTGTGCTTTTGCTTTTTCATAAGCTTTTTTTATACAGTCAATTTGAAATGCTTGTGGTGTTTGTGCTTGTTTTAATTCACTTCGAACGAGTGTTTTCTCTACAAAACCATCTTTGACTACCTTAATGGTATCTTTCACATCAACCATTAACAAACATGCTGGAACATCAATCAAAGTATTTAATAACTGATTTACATCCTCCATCTCTAAATACGGACGAGCACCATCATGAATCAACACATAATCTTCCTTTACTACTTTCAATCCATTATAAACACTATCTTGGCGTTGCTCTCCACCGATAACATAACTAATTTTAGGATGATGAAATAAAGCTTGCATTGTTTGACAATCATGATTTGATACGACAATGACAATTTGTTTACAACGTTCATCCTCCAGGAATAGTTGGACTGTTGTTTCAAGAATTGTTTTTCCACTTTCCAATTGATACAACAATTTATTATACCCTAAATTGACTCTTGTCCCACTACCTGCTGCCATTATTAAAGTCGCATAGTTCATATCCATACCTTCCTTACTTGTTTACGTATAGTATACTATCAAAGGTAGAATAGTGAAAGTGAAAAAGCTTTGCTTCTTATTTATAAAGCGACAATTTTATACTTTAATTTCTTTGTCGCTTCTTGTAAGGAAGTGGATGAATTAATCGCTTTACCTATTTCTTCATCGTCCACTTCTTGATGCCAAGTATTTAATATTTGTTTCATCACTAATTGTTTATGTTCCATTTTTAATTCATTAAAAATAAATACTTCATCAAATACATTCATCATCTCTTGCCCTAGTTCCTTCGTGACATGGCTAATCCATCCACTTTGTTCATTAAAACGAAGTGAAGTCTTTTCTCGATAAGTAAAAGCTCCTTGAATAATCATAATACAATGCCTTAAATCTATTTTAATATTATTTACTTCCACATATCCTTTTTCAATTGCTTGTTTTAAAGCTTGAAGGACACTTGCTTTTGCTTCTTGAATATTTAAAATAGATAAGATTGAATAAGGATTTCTTTTTAGTTTTAGAAAACATGTTTTTAATGAAGCAGCTGAAGATACATCCCATTCAATGGTTTCTTCTTGATTAAAATAGGCTAAGTTAAACTGCTCAATTAAGGTTGTTTTACCTACTCCTTGATTTCCTAAAAACAACCACACACCTAAAGGTCTTGAAGATAACACACCTTGTTCCATCCATGATACTTGTTGGATTAATTTTTCAATTGCTTCTTCTTGATGAACCAATCTTTGCGATAAGATCGATTTTAAATAAAGTAAACGGTTCTTACTCGATATTGGGATATTCGTCAATTGTTCAATAACATCTTTAACCATTTCCCGATTTACTTGTTGTTGGTGCTTTCGCTTTGTGAAAACACAAGCTAAATCTAACACATCAATGGCCTTATCTGGAAACTTTCGATTCGGCATAAAATAATCACAGTAATCGACTATTTCTTCAACTAAAGATGCAGCTATTTCCACATGATGAAACTTACTATATTCACTTAATTTAGCTTGTAACATCGTTGTCGTTATCTGTTTGGTTGGTTCTTTGATTTTCACCACTTGAAAGCGCCGTTCAAGAGCTCGATCTTTCTCAATGAATTTTTCGTATTCTTCAATTGTGGTCGCTCCAATACATTTTATTTCGCCACGTGCTAAATATGGTTTTAATACCGATGATACATCGATGCTTCCTTCTGATTTACCAGCACCAATCATTTGATGAATTTCATCCACAAAGAGTATCACTTGGGGATATTTTTTTAATACTTTAATTAAGTTCTGTAATTTTTCTTCAAAGTCGCCACGATATTTCGTCCCTGCAACTAATGTATTTAAATGTAGTTCATAAATAATCGCTTGATCTAAAGAAGGTATTTCGTGATTCACCAACATATTCGCTAGCTTTTCCACAAGTGCCGTTTTTCCAACTCCAGGATCTCCGATTAACAAAGGATTAGCTTTTTCTTTTCTTGAAAGAATTGAAATCATTAAATCAATTTCTTTATCACGACCTACAATGGCGTTATTTCCTATATTATTTAAATTACGTAGTTCACTAAACTGATCCAATTCATGACAGGTTTCTGGATTTAATGCATGCAGAAGCTCATTTACATTTAAATCATAGCGTGCCAATATTTCCGTTGCGACACAATTCTCGCTTTGTAGTAAGGCATAACTCAAAACATCGATATCAATCTGCTTTTGTTTACGCGCTGAAGCAAGGATTGATGCGCGCTGTAATATATCCTCAACTACTTGAGTCAATGATATTTCTTTAATATCTTTATCTTTTAAACCAAACAGTACCATTAGATCTTCTTTTAATTGAAGATAGAAAACATCTTGTTGAATCAGCATTTTAGAAAGCATGGTCGTTGAATCCTTCATGATTGCCAATAAGATATGTTCACTACCTACATAATTATTTCCCATA
>JAVXTH010000052.1:0-6260 GCA_036642795.1 Erysipelotrichaceae bacterium | reverse complement strand
ATATCCTTTTCTTTTGGTTTGTCTATTTCACAAAGTATTGTATAATAATTATTAAAGAGGTGATTTTATGTATCATATTGCAATTGTCGAAGATAATAAAAAAATCCGTGATGAATTAAGTGACTTCTTAAACAAAAACGGATATAAAACATCAACACCTCATAACTTTGAGAATATTATCGATGAGATTAAAACATTGAAACCTCATCTTTTACTTCTTGATTTAAATTTACCAATGGTTGATGGTCATCAAATTTGTCGTGAAATAAGAAAAATTAGTACGATGCCAATTATTATTGTGACAAGTCGTAACAGTGATATGGATGAACTAATCTCACTTAATTTAGGTGCAGATGACTTTATTTCTAAACCTTACAATTTACAAGTACTCCTGGCTCATTTATCAACGGTATTAAAAAGAGTCTATGAATCAAATCAAGAACATGTTTTAAGAATTGGTGAAATAGCTTTGGATATATCTAAAAGCATGATTACTTATCAAGATAAAAATATTGATTTAACAAAAAACGAACTTAGAATTATGCATTGTTTATTTTTAAATAAGAATAAAATTGTTTCTAGAAATGAACTAATGCAACATATGTGGGATTGTGATTTATTTGTTGATGATAATACTTTAACGGTAAACATTAATCGTTTAAGAAAGAAATTAGATTATTTACGTTTATCTGATTTAATTCAAACAAAACGTGGATTAGGATATTTATTATATGAAGACATCTAAATATATTAAAGAAAAGTTATATTTTATAATCTTAGGAATTATTATTTCAATTGTTTTTGAGATGTTCTTTTTGATCACAAAGGTTCAAACTGAAATCGTCATTGTTGTGCAATTATTATTATGGTTTTTAATTCTCACGAATTTAGTTGTTGAATATATGCGTCGTGCTTCTTTTTATAATAATTTAAATGAAGCATTAAATGATCTTGATAAGAAATATCTTATTAGTGAAATTATTGAAGAACCAGAATTCATGGATGGTCAAATCTTTTATGATTCTTTATCAATCATTGATAAGAGCATGAACGATCATGTCAGTTTCTATCGCAATGCCCAAGAGGAATATAAAGAATACATTGAATTATGGGTGCATGAGATTAAAACACCGCTCGCTGCATCAAAACTAATTCTAACCAACAACAACAGTGAAGCTTCACAAAGCTTGGAAGAAGAAATTGATAAAGTAGAAGGATATGTAGATCAAGCTTTATTTTATGCTAGAAGTAATACCTTACAAAAGGATTATATGATTAAGAAAATGAGTTTAAAGACTTCCATTAACCAAGTTATTCGTAAACATTCAAAGACTTTTATTCTAAGAAATATTAAAATTGAATTAAACAATCTTAAGGGAGAAGTTTATAGTGATTCAAAATGGGTTGAATTTATCTTAGATCAAATCATTAACAATGCCTTAAAATATAGTAAAGATAATGAAACCATTGAGATAAGCGCCCTTTCTAATAAAGAGAATGTTGTCCTTAGTATTAAAGATCATGGTTGTGGTATTCGCAAACAAGATTTACCCCGTGTCTTTGAAAAAGGTTTTACTGGCAATAATGGACGAACTCATGAAAAAGCTACCGGGATGGGTTTATACTTATGTAAGAAACTCTGCGATAAATTGTATTTAGGAATTGATGTGACAAGTGATGAAGAAGGCACAAATGTTTTCATTACTTTCCCTATGAGTAATCATAATTTAATCAAATAAGAATTTGGTTTGATTCTAAGCCGAATTCTCTTTTGTTTATATCGTCTTACCTTACAAAAGTGTAAGGCATCTGTTATATACTTAAATGGCTCAATTATCCTTTAGGACTTACAATAGTATTGTAATCTGGAGGAATGTATATGAAAACAATGAAAAAATTTCGAAGTGAATTCATTCTATTTATCTTAGGATCAATTCAATGTATTGCGTTTATCGTACCAGGAAATATTCCATCTTGGATTTATTCCATAGATTTAATATTTCTAATTCTATTTATTATTATGTATAAACTTGATCATATGGATCAAAATCTGAAAAACAGATGTTAGGAGAAAAAGCATGAATCATATTTTAGATGTTCAAATGATAGAAAAATATTATGGAAGTAAAGGTAATATCACAAAAGCAATTGACAATATCTCGTTCTATGTGGAAAAAGGTGAGTTTGTCGGTGTTATGGGACCAAGTGGTTCTGGTAAGACAACCTTATTAAACTGTATCTCTACGATTGATCGAGTTACAAGTGGTAATATATTAATTAATCAACAAGACATCACAAAGCTTCAACGTGGTCAATTAGCTAAGTTTCGTCGTGAAGAATTGGGTTTTATCTTTCAAGATTTTAACTTATTAGATACGATGACTGCTTATGAAAATATCGCATTAGCGTTAACAATTCAAAAAGTTAATCCGAAAACCATCGATGAAAAAATTAAAGAAGTTGCCAAGACGTTAGAGATTGAAGATGTATTAAGTAAATATCCTTATCAAATATCGGGTGGTCAAAAGCAACGTGTCGCTAGTGCTCGTGCTTTAATTACCAATCCAAGTTTAATCTTAGCGGATGAACCAACTGGTGCATTAGACTCTAAGAGTTCTAGAACGCTGCTTGAATCCATGGAAAAGTTAAACACGCAATTAGCTGCGACCATTATGATGGTTACTCACGATGCTTTTACCGCATCCTATGCCCATCGTATCTTATTTATTAAAGACGGGAAAATATTCAATGAGATTATACGAGGCAATGATTCTCGTAAAGAATTCTTTAATCGTATTATTGAAGTTGTAACCCTACTAGGGGGCGATTCTTCTAATGTACTTTAAACTTGCCCTTAAAAATGTTAAGAAGAGTTACAAAGATTATTTAATTTATTTCCTTACCTTAGCATTTTCCGTTTGTTTGTTTTATGCTTTTAATAGTTTCCAAGCACAGCAAGCTGTTTTATCTTTATCCCAAGCGCAAAGTGAAATCATTGAATCCATCAATATGATTCTTATGTTTCTTTCGATCTTTGTTGCGATTGTATTAGCTTTTTTAATTCTATATGCCAATAATTTCTTAATTAAACGCCGTAAACAAGAGTTTGGTTTATATACCTTACTTGGCATGCCAAAAAAGAATATCTCAAAAGTTATTATCTACGAAACCTTTATGATTGGTATTTTATCCTTAATCACTGGTTTATGTTTAGGTTATATCTTATCTCAATATTTAACCATTCTTACCGCTTCCCTCTTTGAAGTAGAATTAAACTTTCATTTTATCTTCTCAAAAGAGGCTACCATTTTAACAATTCTTTCTTTCTCTGTTATCTTCTTATTTGTAATGGCTTTAAACAGTTTTGTCTTAAGTCGTTTTAAATTAATTGATTTATTAAATGCTTCCCACAAACATGAAGAATTAAAGGTTAAGAACTTATATGTTTCCGTTATCTTATTCCTACTTTCCCTAATCTTAATTGGTTTTGCTTATCATTGGGGTCTTAAATATGGTTTGATGTATGTTGATAAAATACCTCAAATATTTATCTTTGGGATTGTTGGAACGATTTTATTCTTTATGTCACTATCAGGATTTCTATTAAAATTTGTTCAGACAAGTAAAAAGTTTTACTATCGTAACTTAAATATGTTTGTATTACGTCAGATTAATGCGAAGATTAATTCTAATTTCTTATCGATGAGTATTGTATGTTTGATGTTACTCTTAAGTATTGGTGCAATTGCAACAGGTATGTCCTTAAGAAACAGCATTAATTCAACTTTGAAGAAAACGACTCCCTATGATTATTCTTTTAATATCTATCAACAAGAAGCAAAAGATGCTGTGGATGAACTAAAGATTGATAAAGATACTTATATTAAAAATGAGGATTTTATGAATGTTTATGTTGATCAAGTAAATCGAAACAAGGAAATGACTTCTTTATTTGGGAATAAGGGAGGGCTTATCACAAATGATTCTACTGTTTTCTTTGAATATATAAAATTATCACAATTTAATGAGAGTTTAAAACAACAAGGCTACGACCCTATTTCATTAAATAAGGATGAAGGCTATGTCTTTTCAACGCTTGATATGATTGATGATTGGGTTAAAGCAATGATGAAAGAAGATTATAAATTCACTGCTTTTGATCATGAAATCAAAATTGTTAATGATGAATATGTAAAGAATAACTTGGCAACAACCAACCACATTAGTAATGTATTTCTAGGCATTGTAATTGATGATTCTTTGATTAATGAAAAAGCCGAATTATCAACGTCTTATTGGAATGTAGATTTAAAAAAAGGCGTTTCTTCAAAACAGTTTACAAAGATTATCGAAACAAAAGTTGCTGCCCTTGATCCAGAAGTAGAAAACTATCCTTACCAACACGGCTATCAATTAGTAAGCAGTGATGAGGTAAGAGAGAATTCCATCGGTATGTCAATGATGTTTACTTATATTGGGCTTTATTTAGGTATTATCTTTATCCTATCCAGTGCAGTCATTTTAGCGCTTCAACAATTAGCCCAAGCAGATGAGAACAAAAAACGATATGCTATTTTATCGGATATTGGTTGTGAAAAACGAATGATGGATCACTCTGTTTTTATGCAGATTGCCATTTACTTCATGTTGCCTTTACTACTTGGAACAATTCATGCTATTGTTGGTATTAATGTCGTTAGCAACCTGGTATTAATTATTGGTGAAGGTAATATCCTTCAATCTTCACTTGTTACAATGGGAATTATTATATTAATTTATGGTATCTATTTCTTAGTAACTTATAGTGGTTATAAACGAATTTTATATAAATAGAAAGGAATAAACATGTACTTTAAACTAGCGCTTGCGAATGTGAAAAAGAGTTATAAAGATTATTTGATTTATTTCTTAACCTTAAGTATCTCGGTTTGCATCTTTTATACGTTTAATACGTTTAATGAACAGCAAGCAATTATTGAGATTACGAAAACAAATTCAATGATTATGGATCAGTTTGTCATTATTCTCAATTTCTTATCTATTTTTGTAAGTATTGTATTAGGTTTCTTAATTCTCTATGCGAATCAATTCCTAATTAAACGAAGAAAACAAGAATTTGGTATTTATATGTTACAGGGGATGGAGAATAAAAAGATATCGCTCATCTTATGTTATGAAACAATCTTAATCGGTATGATATCCTTAGTTACTGGTCTTATATTAGGACTTGTGTTTTCACAATTGATGAGTGCTTTTATCGCTAATTTATTTATTGCGAATGTCCAACGATTTCATTTTATCTTTTCCTTTCATGCTTTTATCATAACGATTTTATCTTTCTTTTTCATCTTTGTGCTTGTCTTATTCTTTAATGTTTATCTTTTAAATAAATTTAAACTAATCGATTTACTTCAAGCAAACAAAAAACATGAGAAACTAAAGTTACAATCCGTCCCTTTAAATATTCTGTTGTTTGCTTTGTCACTTTGGCTCATTGGTTTTGCTTATTATGAGATTTTAAGCATTGGTTTAACTCAAGCGATGCTAGGTCCTTTGATCCGTATTATCTTATGTGGAGGTATTGGTACATTCTTGTTCTTTACTTCCTTATCCGGTTTTATGTTACAACTAGTGAAGCGAACAAACTTATATTATCGTGGTTTAAATATGTTTTCATTAAGACAAATTAATGCCTCGATTAATTCATCAAGTACTTCCATCAGCATGATTTGTTTAATGTTGTTTATATCAATTGGGGCTTTATCAAGTGGGATCAATATGAATAAAACCATTTCAAAAAGTTTGATTCATGCCACGCCGGTCGATATGAGCATTTGGAATATTAATTATGATCAACAAGCTCATTCTTTTGATTCAAAACTTGATATGTTAGAGTATTATAAATTTCCTTTTGTCGATCAAATTGAATCGATTCATGATATGAATATTAATATATTTGGAAATGATGAGATCATTTATAATATCAGTGATTTATTTCCTTATATAAATGAAACAAATAAAAAGCAAGGTTCATCGATTGCGAAACTTGCGGATGCCAATCTAGGTTTTGTGAAACTAAGTGACTACAATTATTTCCTTACTATGATTCATAAGCAAGCCATCACATTAAATGAAAGTGAAACTTTATTATTATCACAGAGTGAAACCTTATTAAACAGTTTGAAAGATGTATGTGATCATAAGCAAATTGAAGTAAATGATTTGGATTTAAAAATCGTAAACAAACAACCAATCTTTAC
>JAVXTH010000051.1:0-6586 GCA_036642795.1 Erysipelotrichaceae bacterium | reverse complement strand
CTGTGAAGATAGCACGCTGCCAGGTAATCGACTCACTTTACAGTGAGTCTTTTTTATATCAATAGGAACTTGACACATTTGATACAATGGTATTGTTAGTATAAAAATATTATTTCTTGTAATCCTATAGAAAGGAGGATCTTTATGTTTGAATTATTAAAAGAAGTTGTGATGGATTCAATAAAAATAATTCCTTTGTTATTCTTAACTTATTTAATCATTGAATTCTATGAACATAACATGAGTGAAAACAATCGACTTAAATTAATTTCATGGCGTAAAGTTGGTCCTCTTTTCGCATCTTTAATTGGTTGTATCCCTCAATGTGGTTTTTCGATTGTTGCGGCATCTTTATATGCTCGTAAAACGATTAGTGCAGGTACCTTATTGGCAGTCTTTATATCAACGAGTGATGAAGCTTTCCCAATTTTGTTATCCAATCCAAGTCAAATTAACACGATTGTGAAGGTAATGGGCCTTAAAATATTAATTGGCATTATCGTAGGATATAGCGTTGATTTTATCTTCCATGAAAAAAGCACGAATTTGAGTGATCAAAACGTCAATCTATGTGCAAAGAAAGAAAGTAACTTCGACCATGTGAAAGAAGCATTATTTCATACCTTAAGAATCTTTTCTTTCATTTTTATTATTAATTTAAGTATTTCACTTTTAGTGGAAGCAATTGGTATTGAGCATCTTAAAGAATTCTTATTAAATGGCAGTATGCTTCAACCGTTTGCTTCTGCTTTCATTGGTTTAATTCCAAATTGTATCGCATCGGTCATGATTGCTCAATTGTATTTGATTGATGCCATTCCTTTTGCCGTTTTAGTTTCTGGTTTAATATCAAGTGCTGGAATGGGTTTGTTAATGTTATTTAAAATGAATAAAAATAATAAAGAAAACATCAGTATTACACTTATTTTATTTTTAGTAGCAGCAGGTACCGGCGTTATTTTATTAACTTTATAACGATTATTTAATTTTGAAGTTTATTGAATGGATATTTTCATGTATAATGATACTATGTTAAAAGAAAAATAAGGAATGAGGAGGATATTCATGAAGAAATTTATGACAATACTATGTGTCTGCTTATTAGCTTTAAGCCTTAGTGGTTGTGGCAGTAGTGAATTAAAACCTCAAGAGATGTTAGAGGATTATGATTCCATGTGGGTTACGATTGAAAATAATTATGCTCAAATGGGAATGGCAAAACGTTTAACCGGAAAAGATTTTCAAGCCGTTAAAAATAATTATCGCGCTAAAATTAGTGAAAAAACAACACCAATGCAATTTGATGCGATTGTAAATGAATGTTTAAAGGAATTTAATGGCATTGGTCGTATGAAAAAATTAGATGAACTTACGTATACGCAAACCGTGCGTAAATTAAGTGACAATGCTTTTTCTTCTGCTCATAATGAATATTTGAATAAATTAATTAATATTCGTAAATCAAAAGATTATTATAATTATCCTTATGATGGAAGTGAAGGTAAAAAGATTAAAACAAATCTAACTACTTCCATTGTTTTGGAGGATCATATTGCTTATGTTTCGATGAAGTCAATGAATAGTGAATTTATGGAAAAAGATGGGGCTAAGTTAAAGAAATTCCTAAAAAAAGTAAAAGATTTTGATGCTTGTATCATAGATTTAAGAGGCTTAAGTGGTGGCGTTGATACTTATTGGCGTCAATATATCGTACCGATGAATATTAAAAAGAATATGAAATATAGCACTTATGAATTATTTAAGGGAGATGAATCTTATTCTTATTTAAGTAGTGAATATAAAGTAAAAGAGATTTCTTCTTTACCACCACTTGAAAGTGTTAATTCAAGTGACATGGAAGGTATGAGCCATTTTGTGAAACAAAAACATGTAGTTCCTACCGAAAATAATAAAGCTATTTTTAAAGGTAAATTTTATTTATTAGTAGATCAACAAACAAGTGGAGCAGCTGAAAAGTTTGCTTTGTTCTCGAAACAGAGTAAATTTGCCCAATTAATTGGTCAAAATACGTATGGAGATAGTTTCGCCATTGATCCATTGCTCGTTTTATTGCCCAATTCAGGAATGGTCATTCAATTTAATGCGACCAATGCTTTAAGTCCAGAGGGATCAAGCAATGAAATTGGGGGAACGACACCGGATATTAAAGTAAATGAAGGTGAAGATAGTTATCAAAGAGCATTAAGTGAAATTCAAAAAGGAATTGTAATTGAACCAGTTGTTGAAGAAGTAGATGGGATTCAAGAATAATATGGCATTTATGTCATATTTTTTTCTAGGAAAGGAGATTATTTATGTGTGGAAGATATTATTTTGATTTTGAAGAAGCTTATCATAAGCTGAGTAAAATGGATATTGATTGTTCAAAGTTAAGTTTTGATATTTCAAAAGAAGAAATATTCCCAACCCAAAATGTTTTAGTATTACTAAAAGAGAAGGATAAGATTATCCCTGCGATTAAAAAATGGGGTATTTTAGGATATCAAGGTAATTTATTAATCAATGCAAGAAATGAAACGATAAAAGAAAAACCAACTTTTTCTAAATTATTAGATCAACGTTGTATCATTATCGCAAGTGGATTTTATGAATGGAAAAAACAAGGAACAAAGAAAGCTAAAATCTATATTCAAAAAGAAAATGCGCCGATTCTATATATGGCGGGTATTTATAATGAAAAGAATGAATTTGTGATTATCACAGTTCAAAGTAAAGGTGATATGGCTAGGGTACATGAGCGAAGTCCGTTATTATTAGATGAAAGGGCAATGAAACATTTTTTATTTCATGAATCGTATGCGATTGATGAAAGTAAACTATTATTTACCTTGATGCCATAGTATAATATAGTAATAATCATTAAAGATGAAATGAAAGAGGATGAAGATGAGTAAAATTGTAAATGAAGCAAAAATTAAAAACCCGATTGTGCAAGCAGTAAGAGGTCAATTAGAACAACGAGCAGCATGGTTGTATTTACTTTGTGATGAAGGGGAAAAACAAGGACTAGATCCCGTTGATTTTGGTTCAAAAGCAATTAAACGCTGTGGCCTTGGACAAGGTAAGTTATTAGTGAAACAAGGTAATACTTGTAGTTTAACGGGGTTACGTAAAACTTTATTCACAAAACCAGCGCAATGGATGTTTGAAATGAAAATACAAAATTGTAGTGATGATCAATTGGAAATTCATTTCCACTATTGTCCACTTGTAAAGGCATGGCAAAAAGCCGGCTGTAGCGATGAAAAAATAGCAGAGTTATGTGATATCGCAATGTGTGGGGATCGTGGAATTGGGGAAGCTTATGGTTGTGCTTTGGATTTAAAGAAAACAATTGCCAATGGCGATGATATTTGTCATCTTCGTTATTATCGTAAGTAGGAAATGCTATGAATTATTTATTAATTTTAATTGGTTTATTATGTATATTATTTCTTGTATTAAGTGCGCGGGCTCTTTTTGTTTCTAAAAAAGTTAAATTATCTCCAAGGATTGCTTTATTTAATCAAACTACTTTGAATGAATATGGTACAAAACTAGGGAAAATGGTTCAATGTAAGACGATATCTTATAAAGATCATTTTGATGATCTTGAATTTAATAAATTAAGGAATACAATGAAAGACTTATTTCCACTTGTTCATCAACAAGCAGAAATAAAACAATTTAGTGATGATTGCTGGTTATATAAAATTAAGGGTAAAGATGATCATCATAAGGTTATGGTAATGTCACATCATGATGTAGTTGAAGCTAAAGGAAATTGGCAACATGATCCCTTTGGTGGGGATATGGTTGATGGTAATGTTTGGGGTAGAGGCAGCGTCGATACAAAAACCGCATTGTTTGCCCAGTTTCAAGCAATCGAAGAGATCTTAAGTAAAAATGAATTACCTGCCTATACAACTTATATTGCCTCTTCTCATAATGAAGAAATTGGTGGCGATGGCATTCCTTGTATGAAAGAATATTTAAAAGCAAATAAGATACAACTCGATTATGTATTAGATGAAGGTGGTGCTATCATTGAAGCTCCACTACCGGGTTTAACTTGTAAGTGTGCAATGATGGCAGTCCATGAAAAAGGACGCTATACGCTAGCTTGTGAAGCTCTTGATGGAATGGGTCATCGTGCTTTTGTGGAGAAGAAACAGGCACCAATTAATCGGATTGCGGCTTTTATTAATGAAATTAGTATTCATCCACCTTTTATTGTTCGGATTCATCCACAAATAAAAGCGATGTTTCAAGCACTATGTCCTTATATGAACTTTAAAATGCGCTTTATCTTTTCAAATCTCTGGTTATTTTCGCCTATTATAAAAAAGATTATGCCTAAATTAAACGCCCAAGCAGCCGGCATGGTATCGACTACTTGTAGTTTTCAAGATATTGAGAGTGGCACGAAGGATGGTTTTCCTTATAGTAAAGTTTCAATGTTTCTACGCAGCATTGAACGAAATGATTTCAAAGAAGAAATTAATCAACTTGAGAAGATTGCGAAGAAATATAACATTGAACTTAGTCCAATCAGTGAAAATGAGTTCTATCCTCCTGTTAATTTAGCTTCGCCTTATTTTGAGAAGATAAGACAGAGCATTACTCATATCTTCCCTGATATTGCCAGTGCTCCTTATATTCTACCTGCAGGAACCGATGCTCGTCATTTATGTGACATCTGTGATTGTGTGATTCGCTTTGCGCCAATTGATATCACACCAGCACAATTTTCAAGTGTTCATGGGGAAAATGAAAACATTTCACTTCAAACAATTGGGGAAGCAGTTGCTTTCTATCAAGATTTATTAAGATAAGAATTTCTTATCTTTTTTTATAATTGTGATAAAATAGAAACATTAAAATAGGAGAACATTATGAAATTAAAATTAGAACATGTTAAGAAATCGTTTGATGAAAAAGTTGTTTTAAAGGATATTAATTTCACATTTGAAAAAGGAAAAATTTATGGTTTACTTGGTCGTAATGGTGCAGGCAAAACAACTTTATTTAATTGTATTAATAAAGAAATTAAATATGATGAAGGTAAGATTGAGATTATTAAGAATAATGAAACGAGTAAGATTAATGAGGATGATGTAGGTTTTTTATATTCAACGCCAATCTTACCGGAGTTTTTAACTGGTTATGAATTTATTAAGTTTTATATGGAAATTAATGAAATGCGAATTGATAAGAATAAGAGCATTGATGAATATTTTGATTTGATGCAAATTGAGGAAGAAGATCGGAATCGTTTAATAAAAGAGTATTCTCATGGGATGAAAAATAAGATGCAAATGTTATGTTTCTTTATATCACAACCAGAGATTATTTTACTGGATGAACCTCTAACATCTTTTGATGTTATCGTTGCTCTTGAAATGAAGAACTTATTAAAAGCGATGAAACAAGATCATATTATTGTATTCTCAACCCACATACTTCAATTAGCGAAGGATCTATGTGATGATATCGTGATTCTACATAATGGGGAATTAGAAGAACTTGATATGAGTGCTTTAAATAGTGAGGAATTTGAAAGCAAGATTGTGGAAATATTAAAAGATGAGAACCACCATGACTAAGATTATCTTCACGATATGGAAAATCGACTTTTCACAAAATGTAAATCGGTGGATATTTTATATTCGTAAAATACCTTTGGTTGGGAAATTGTTATCTAGTAAAGCGTATGGAACCATTAAAACGAAAAGATTCTTTTCAATCGTTGCTTTTATTGTTTCCTTATTATTTTCATTCCTTAAAAAAATAATATTTGTGGCATTATTATGTGTACCGGCTTTTATGATTTATCCACATCAATCTTTAATCGAACATCGAAATCTGTTTCTGCATTTATTTATTGTGTTTTCTTTATTGATGGGAAGTATGCTTAGTTATAATGCGAATATAGGAAATAAAAAAGCATATCTAGCCATTCAGTTATTTAAAGTAAAGGCTCGTACGTATGAACTAGCGAATCAAGTGATGGTTTATACAGAGAAGGTAGTTTTCTTATTTATTCCTTATTTAGTGATGGGCTATTTCTTTCGAGTGGATCATCCGATGTTTTTTGCTTTTCGGTTATGTTTTTATTTTCTAACGGCACATCTTATTCGTGAATGTATTGATATGTGGCTTTTTAAACACTATCCAAATCATCGAATGAAGTTGGTTCCTCAGGTTATACTTAGTTTGATCTTTTTAGGATTAGCGATACTACCTTTTGGATTACATCTAAGTTATGATAGTTATGCTCTTTTAATGAATCCAATTACGATGATGTTATTCCTTGTTGGCTTTATATTTGCCTTAGTTGCGCAACGAAATTTCACATTATATACAGAGATATTTAAAGAAGGATTTATTAAGAATCAAGCAAGTTATGATTATGAAAGTTTAATGAGTGCATCACGATTTGCGGATGTTAAGTTAAAAGATCATATGGATACAACCTTATCTTCTAGAATAACAAAACTCAAAGGATATGAATATATAAATAAAATCTTTTTTATCTAAATCATGCAAGAATACTCCCACTTCTAAAGTGGTGAGATGAATTGCA
>JAVXTH010000050.1:0-6684 GCA_036642795.1 Erysipelotrichaceae bacterium | reverse complement strand
CTTAGATAATACTATTCTTTTTATGATATAATTATACCATAAAAAAAGTTAAAGGCGATGATGGATTGATTTAACGATACATACGATGATTTTAAGGATGAAGAAAGTCTATCAGAGCTTGGATGAGACTATGATATTCACACTCATAATAGCGATTATCCTTTATTAACTGATGCTAGGGGTAACACGGTAAGATAGCTTATGGATCTAGGTAACGATTATTTTGTCTCAATATAAGGTTATGATATAATGTGGAAGGAGGACGATTATGAGATATGTAAGAACTTGTTTCGCTGTATTAATCATTCTAATACTCAGTGGCTGTTCGCAAAGCGATGATCGTCATTATCCAAGTGGAGGTTCGCCATTAATCACAACCATTGATGATATGTTGTTAGTCAACACACCACAGATTGAAGCTCTTCAAGATCAACATGCTTTGATTGATTATTCTAATCGCACGAGTGGTTATGTTGCGGTAAAGCGAATCGATCAAGGAAAACAAAAATATAAAGTCCAAATCCAAAAAGGTGAAGAAAAATATAACTATGATTTAAATGGTATGGACTTCAATTATTATCCATTACAAATGGGAAATGGAAGCTATCGAATTAAAGTATTAGAACAGATTCAAGGTGAAACCTATGCAATTATGTTATCAACGGAAGTGGATGTAAGTCTTATATCACCACAAATACCATTTCTTTATAGTAATCAATATGTTGAATATACAAAAGATAGTAAAGCAATAAAAAAAGGTTTTGATTTATGTAAGAAGGATAAAAAGAATATTGAACGCATTTATCATATTTATAATTATGTAACAGAGAATATTAAATACGATGATGAGAAACGAGAATATGTTAAAGATAAATTTGTATTACCAATCATTGATGAAACCCTTAAAACTAAAAAAGGTATTTGCTTTGATTATGCATCCTTGATGTGTGCAATGTTACGATCACAGAAAATACCAACAAAATTAGTGATTGGATATACGAGTGATGAATATCATTCATGGGTTGAAATATGGGTTGATAAAAAAGGCTGGATTACTCCAGATCGCTACTTAAAGCAAGAAAAATGGTCCTTAGTCGATCCAACCTTTGATTCCATGTCTAAGAATTACGATGGTAAATACATAAAGAAAAAGGTTTATTAAAGAGGGATAAAATTATGACAACAAAAAGACTGAATGCAGAAGAAATGAGTTTATTCGCAAAAGAGCTTTCACTTGTATTAAAAGCAGGAATTCCATTAAATTCTGGTATAAGTACCATTTACCAACAAGATCCAGCTAAAATGGAATATCTGAAAACAATTGAAAACGAAATAAGCAAAGGAGCATCCTTTTATTCTGCCACAAAAACAAGTGGAGTATTTGATCATTACTTTTTAGAAATGGTTAAAGTAGGTGAGAAAAGTGGTCATCTAGATGATGTTATGGATGCCCTTGCTACCTATTATGAGCGAATGCAAGACATTCATCAAAAAGTGAGAGAAGTATTATTCTATCCGATGATTTTAATTCTAATGATGCTTGTGGTAATTGGTGTAATTGTAATTAAAGTCTTACCAATCTTTCAAAATGCACTAGCATCCATCGGTTCTCAATTATCACCGATGTCGAATTTCTTAATGAAAATTGGCGTGTTACTTGGCCAATATGGTTTTATCCTTTTATTAGTTATATGTATCGTAGGAAGCATTTATATTTTTGTGAAATTCCGTAAAAATAAAAATGATGATCCTTTAGAAAGCTTTATCTTTTCGTCTTTATCAAATCGAATCGCAACCGCAAAAGTAAGCTATGTTATGAGTTTACTCTTATCCAGTGGGTACGATATTGATGAAATGTTTGAGATGATGATTCGTTTAATTCAAAATGCAAAACTACAAGCTAAATTAATTCAATGCCGTGATTTAGTAAAAAATAATAGTAGTGTAGAAGATGCTTTGCTTACAACACACTTGTTTACCGGTTTATATGAACGAATGATTTATATTGGATTTAAGAGTGGAAATGGCGAAGAAGTTATGAAACATGTATCAAAACTTTATGACAAAGATGTTGATTATGGTGTAGTTCATTATTTAAATATTATGGAACCATCGATTGTCGCATTATGTTCGATTGTCATTGGTATTATATTGTTATCGGTTATGCTACCACTTTTAAGTATTATGCAGGCTTTATAAAATGAAGATAAAGAAGTGGAGCACTTATTTATTCGCCATTGTCTTCTTTGTGATGATCTTGGTTGTTATTGTTCAAGGCTTTCAAACAAGTGATACGGCAGAACAGGCGAAGGAATACAAACAAGTGGAAGCAGTGATTCAAAAAAGCATCAGTGAATGTTATGCGATGGAAGGTAGATATCCAAAAGATTTTGAATATCTAAAGAAGCATTACCAAATTCATATTAATTCAAAACGTTATAAAGTTTATTATCAATATCAAGGAGAAAATATGATTCCAATCGTTGATATTATTGAAAAGGAGTGAAAGATATGAAACGCTCAGCAACTCTTGATTTCTTATTTCCAATGAGCTTATTCACCATTTTTATTATCGTCGCTTCTTTGTTATTGGCGATATCGATTCGTGGCTATCATAACGTCGAACAAAGTGGAGAACAACAAAATGATATGCTAGTATCTGCTTATATAACCACAAAGATCAGAAGCTTTAATGATGGCAATATTTCGATGCGAAATATTGATGGTGTAGATTGTTTGATGTTAAATGAAACAATTAAGAAGGAAACATATACAACTTATTTATATTACCAAGATAATTCATTAAAAGAATTATTAATGCGTTCCAATCTTCCCATTGATTTAAAAGATGGAACAAACGTATTAGAGCTTAAAGGCTATCATATGAAATTAGATGATAATCAATTTGAATTCAGTTATCAAAGTGTTTTAGGAAATAGCATCACACAGAAGATTACCTTGATGAATCAAGAATAGAAAGGATGTGCAATTTATGGCAAAGCAACAACATACATCTCCATCCATTGCTTATTTAGTGGAAATAATTATTGTGATATTGTTTTTTGCTATATCATCCGCTATTTGTATCCAAGTGTTTGTATCAGCTCATCACTTAAGTGTCGATGCCATCAATCGAAATCATGCTTTGATGAATGCACAAAAAGTGATTGAAGAGGCTAAACATAAGAATCAAATTGAAGAAGATATTCAATACAATGAAGATTGGGAAAGAATTAATACAAAAGGTAAATATCATATAGTGATGAATCAAAAGGGGGATCATTATCAATTGATCGCTTATGAAAAAGAAAAAGAACTAACAAAAATTGAATTTTCATTACCACAACTAGGTGGTGATTATAATGAATAGAAATAAACCTCGCGTTCATGTAGGACTTGGAATTGCTACTATTTTCATGGTTTTTACGATTTTATGTTTTACAATTTTAGCAACACTTTCTTATATGAGTGCACAAAATCAGAATAATAGTAGTTTAAAATATGAAAAAAATATGCAAGAATATTATCAGAGTGATTTGAAGGCAAATCAACAATTAAAAGAAATTAAACAAAATATGCATATTTTAGAAGCATTTTGTAGAGAAAAGAGCTATGATTATAATAAGGGTACAAATGAAGTAACGTATCAAGTAAAAATGAATCAAACGATGGATTTAAGGGTTAAAGTATTAGTAAAGGATCAAGAACTCGTAATTAAGGAATGGAAGAGTGTTCATAATGAAAAGGAGGAAACGCATGGAAAAGATAATTGATGTCTTAAGTGAAGCAGTAAAACAAAATGTGAGTGATGTATTTGTTATTGCTGGTTGTCCCTATGCTTATAAAAGAAATGGGGAAGTTGAGTATGTCGGCCAAGAAATATTAAAACCGATGGATTGTGAAAAGATCATTGGTGAAATATATCGATTAGCGGGTAACGACAATTATGAAAACTTCATGAAAACAGGCGATGATGATTTTTCTTTTTCAATGCCTCAACTAGGTCGTTTCCGGGTCAATGCATTTAAACAACGTAATTCTCAATCGGCAGCGATTCGGGTTGTTCGTTATGATTTACCAGATCCCATTGAAATGCACATTCCTAAAATTATTACCGATTTATACGATACTAAAAAAGGTTTGATTCTAGTAACGGGACCTGCTGGTAGTGGTAAATCAACTACATTAGCATGTATTATCGATGAAATTAATTCACATCGATCCACTCATATCATTACGATTGAAGATCCGATTGAATATCTTCATCGCCATAAAAAGAGTATCGTTTCACAGCGTGAGATTGCTCATGATACGGTAGATTACTTACATGCCTTACGAGCGGCTTTAAGACAAGCTCCTGAGGTTATTCTGCTCGGTGAGATGAGAGACTTAGAAACAATCAATACAGCGGTTACAGCAGCTGAAACAGGCCATCTTATTCTATCAAGCTTACATACGATTGGAGCTGCGAATACCATTGATCGAGTGATTGATGTATTTCCACCTTCTCAACAACAACAAATCCGGATCCAGTTGTCGATGGTCCTGCATTCCATCATATCGCAACAACTAGTACCAAGCATTCAAGGAGATCGCATTCCGGTCTTTGAAATTATGATTGTAAACAATGCGATTCGCTCGCAAATAAGAGATGCGAAGTCGCAACAAATTGAAAACTCTATTTATTCAGGTAAAGAAAGTGGAATGATGACGATGGATGAAAGTTTATACAAACTATACCAAGATAAAGTTATCACGAAAGAAACAGCTGTTTTATACAGTATTCATCCAGATGTAATGAGTAAAAAAGTTAAACTATAAATATTAGTGGGAGAGAACTATGGAATTTGATAAGGATATAATGAAAATACAGATGTTCAAAGAATTTGTGATTGAATATCATAATGAAAGAATTATCATCAATGATTATGCGACAAGACAAATGACGAATTTATTAGCCATTTTAATCTATTATCGTCGTAAACCAATTAATAAAGATCAATTAATTGAACTGATGTGGCAAGATAACGAAAATCCTTTAAACGTGATGAAATTCTCAATCTTTCGCCTGCGTGCTTTATTAAAAGAGATTCCCGTATTATCAGAATTGGATTTAGTGGTAACTTCAAAAGCTGGTTATGAATTTAATCCAAATATTAAGGTTGAAATCGATATTGAATTAGTTGAAGATAATTGGCATTTAATGAATACCGATAGTGAAACAAATGTTGAAAATGTCAAACGCGCTAAAACAATCTTAGATATTTATAAGGGACAGTTTTTAGAAGGAAATAACGAAGAATGGATCATTCGTTGTCAAAGTTATTATCAAAATATGTATATGAATGCATTTGAAATATACTGTAGTTATTTATACCGAGAAAAAAAATTCGAGCAATTAATTGAAATTGCTGCCAAAGGAATTACCTTAGATAAATTTGATGAAGAAGCTTATTATTACTATCTTCGTGGTTTAATTGAAGATCAACAGTATCATAAAGCTTTATCTGAATTTAAAGACGTTCAAAAACTCTTCCTACAAGAATATGGTACACCTTTATCTTTAAAACTTAGAAATCTTTATGGCGTTATTGTTGCGAAAGATGAAGAAGATCAAATTGATATTGTAACCTTAAAAGAAAAACTTACCAATGAGTTAGATGAAGAGGGAGCTTTCTATTGTGAATATGAATTATTCCGTCACATTTATCAAGTTGAGTTAAGAAATGCCAAACGTGAAGCAAAACCAACCTTTTTAATTGTCTTTGAGATATGTTGTGAAGGCAGTGAAAAAGATCAATTACAAGCAATGGAGAAATTAAAGAATCTGATTCAAAAGACGTTACGTAAAGGGGATGTATTTTCAAGAATTAATAAAGTTCAATTTGTACTATTAATTCCATGCAAAGACATTGAAAATGCACATATGGTAATTCACCGTATTACTGCTGCTTATTATCGAAAAGTATCTAAAAACAAGATAAAATTACATTATCATTTATCTTCTTTATTAGATTTTAAAGAAAATGACGAAATATAACCAAAATATAACCGCAATAGTATATAGTTATATTATAAGTAAAGGAGGATGTTAAAATGAGTAAAAATTCCGTATTAAAAGCACCAATTATTTCACTTTACTTTGATAAGATTGAACAAAATAAAGATGGTACTTTTACTGTATATTGGGGATATAATAATCGGGACGTCCGCCGTCTTGAATTAACTGATAATGATTCATATTTATACATTCGTAAAGGTGGGGCGATTACGTACCCGGAAAAGCCACCAACGGTTTTTAAACCAGGTAATCATTCCAATTGTTTTAAAACTATCATTGTGGAAAACACCGATTTAATTTGGAAAGTAAAAAAGGCTTGGAAACAATTAAGTTATAAAGATTGTCAACAGATGTATTTAGATCAAGGAGCATAACAATTGTAGATTTTACAATTGTTTTTTTTATAATTTAGGATATAAAAAAACCTTCTTTCGAAGGTTTAAATTTTTACTTGGTGACGCGTACGGGATTTGAACCCGTGAGTGCATGCGTGAAAGGCATGTGAGTTAACCGTTTCTCCAACGCGCCAAGTGCTTTACTATAATAACATATGCAAATGACTTTGACAACAATTAATTTACGAAATTAAAGTAGATGATTTCATCCTTTCCAAAGCATTTGAA
>JAVXTH010000049.1:0-6694 GCA_036642795.1 Erysipelotrichaceae bacterium | reverse complement strand
TTGCCAAGCATCGTAATGGTGCTACGGGAACCGTTGAACTTGCCTTTGATAAATCGATATCATTATTTATTAATTACAAAGGAGATTCAAATAGTTAGAAAGGAGGATACTTATGCGTAAATACCGATTATTGATCATTGCCTTTATAGCGGCGGTACTTTTAACTTTTACCTCGACTATATTTGCTAATCAAATTGAAATTGGCAAGCAAGCATCTGCTGATTTTAATCTAAAAGATGCGATAATCCCCCAAGCAGTAACGAAGGAAAATAAGACTGAAAAAGAGATAACGACGATTTATTTAAAGGATCGAATTATTGGAATCATAAAAGATAATGAGAAAATCGATGCTTTATTAAGTGATGTTTACCAAAAAAGATATAAACAAGATTTCCCTGATTCTAAAATTGGACTAGGGGAAGATATCCATATTAGAAAAGTATTTAGTTTCTTTGAATACGAAGATAAAGATGCTCAAATATTAGCTTATTTAGATAAGAAAGATATGTTTTCAGTCGAAGTTAATAAAATTGAATTCTCAAATGGAGAAGTAGCATATGTAAAGAATTTAAATGATTTCACCAATGCACGAACGACTTACTTACAAAACTATATCAAAGATAAAGATGCTTTTAAATTATTAGAAAATAACCAACCAACCCCTCCATTAACAACCTATGGAGAACGTTATACCGGTTTTAAAGTTCTTGAAAATGCAACGGTTGCCAAAGGCTTAGCACCAGAATCACGCATCCTAAAAAATGAAGAAGAAGTTGGTTTATATTTAAGTTATGGATATAATGCGAAATATGAATATTATACAACCCAAGAATTTGATACCGTAGCAGGTATTGCTTGGTTAAATCAGATGACAAGTGAGCATTTAATGTCAATTAATTCAGATAAGTTAAAAGATGAAAATCAAATCTTACCAATTAATATGAAACTAAATGTTTCAAAACTGCATTCACCAATCAATGTAGAAGTTAAGACCGAAAAAATGGAAGCAGTTCCTCTTTATCCGGATGCAACAAAAACCGTTTATGATGAAACAATCCGAGAAGGAATGGAAGAAGTTATCCAAAGTGCTGAAATTGGTAGTCGCGATGTTAAATTAGAATTAACTTATATAAATGGTTCACTTCAAGAGAATGGATCAAAAGAAATATCTTCACAGATTACCAAAGCGCCAGTTCAAGAAGTTGTGCGCGTAGGTACAAAAGTGGAACCTAAGATTGGTAGTGGACGTTTCCGTTATCCAGTCGATAATGCAATTGTAACGTGTCCTTGGATGTGTTACTACAATCATACGGCAATCGATGTACAGAACGCATACAATCGCTATGGTAAGGTACTAGCAGCCGATCGTGGTGTAGTTGTGGAAAATACATATAGTGGCATTGGTGGCTATAATATGGTGATAAATCATAACAATGGTTTTGTTACTTATTATGGACATATGTCACATCCAGGTTTCTTCCCAGTGGGAACAACCGTAGCTCAAGGGGAAGCAATTGGTGATATTGGACAAACAGGAGTAGCTACCGGACCTCATGTGCATTTTGAAGTTAGACTCAACGGAGTAAGGGTGAATCCAGCCTTGTATTTACAATGAGTTATGCCTTATTAGCAAGTGGATCCAAAGGTAATTGTTGTGTAATAGAAGCAGCAGATAGTAGAATTGTAATTGATTGTGGTTCAACAAAGAGATATTTAACGCAATGTTTTAATGAAATTAATTTTGATTATCATCATTTAGATGGTTTGTTAATTACTCATGGTCATAGTGATCATATTTCACAGTTAAAGATGTTTGATCAAATTCCTACTTATGCTTCGATTGAACTTGAAACCCATTTTCTTACTAAAATTAATCCATATGAAGAATTTGATATCAATCATATTCATGTATTGGTTCTACCAATGTCACATGATGCACAGAATACAGTTGGTTATGTCTTAACATGGGAAGATAAGAAAATGGTTTATATTACCGATACCGGTTATATTAAAGAAGAAGTTAAGCAATACATAAAAAATGCTGATTACTATATTATTGAAAGTAATCATGACATTGAAATGTTAATGCAAACCAACCGTCCAATCTATTTAAAACAACGCATTATTAATGATAGTGGTCATTTATGTAATGAGGTTGCTGCCAATATGATTGTGGAAGTAATGGGAGATAAAACCAAAGAAATTGTATTAGCGCATATCTCTCAAGAAGGAAATACACGTGCATTAGCAATGGAAACCTTACAAACAATATTGACAAGTAATCATGTTAATTGTGATAAAATTAAATTATATGCAGCCCAACAATTTGGTATTTATATTGGTGGGGAAAGCGATTCGTAGTATAATATGGGTGATGCTAAGGCATCATCCATTTTTTAGGAGAAAGCCATGATAAAATTAGTTGTTGTTGGAAAATGCAAAGAAAAAGCATTGATTTCATTAGTGGAAGAATATGAAAAAAGACTTCGTCCTTATACAAAACTTTCCATTATTGAAGTAAATGATGAGCAAGCTCCTCAAAGTAATAGTGAGGCTCAAAATACGATTGTGAAACAAATTGAAGGCGATCGAATTCTTTCAAAAGTAAAGGATCAAGACTATTTGATATTATTAGATTTAAAAGGTACTGAATTAAGCAGTGAAGCATTTAGTGATAAACTTGAAAACATTCGAAGTTATCATAGTAGTGATATAACGTTTGTAATTGGTGGTTCTTTAGGGCTCAGTGAAGCGCTTATTCAAAGAGCTAATTTTAGATGGAAAATATCGGATTTAACTTTTACTCATCAAATGGTAAGAGTATTAATATTAGAACAGATTTATCGTAGTTATAAAATTATTCATCATGAACCCTATCATAAATGAGGTGAACTTATGGAAACAAAAGCTGCTTGTGATTTATTAAAAAACAAAAATATTCGATTGGATCGCGAAGTGTTTTTAAGCAAACTACTTAAGCCATATGTTACTTCATCCATCCTTGAAAAAGCTCTTCAAACAACGCCAAAGCAAGCAGGCATTAGCGCTACCCTTATGGAAGAACTAGCTTTAAAGTGCATGAAACGCCATGCTTATAAAGCGGCATCGCTAGCAATGATCAGTGGTGTTGTTCAAGGTAAAAGCATGGTACCTTGTTTGATGGTGGAAGGGATTAGTTATGAAATTAATATGCTTCAACTTGTTCAAGAATTATTATACTTGTATGGGGCTAGAGACTTGCTAGACAGCGAAGAAGAACAATTAGAATTATTACTTTGGATGATGCTTGGTTCTAATATTGCGATTACCATTTTTAAAGATGGCACATTGCTTGGAGTCAAGACCGCTTTAAAAAATTATAAACAAGTTAAATATACTAGATTGATAACGATGTTATTGAATGCTTATTTGGCGTATCATGCCACCATTGAATATGGGAAAGAACTAAAGGATCAACTTGATAAAACAAGTTATAAAAATAGCTCATATTTATTAAGTGATTCAATTAAAACAGCCAACCGCATAAATGAACTTCAATGTTACTTAAAACAAGGTTATATTAGCCAAAGTGAATATGATTATTACTGTAATCGAGAGATTATTTATGAGTAAGCAAGTAACTTTTTGTCCAAACTGTGGTTCAAGCAATGTTAAGCGAAGTAATTATTTAACTTGGGAACATAAATTAAAAACGGGCGTTGCAAAGTGTTTGCATAAAGAGTATCAAGAAGCAGTCTTGATACGCAACATGTGCAACGATTGTGATTATATATGGTATGAAAAAGCAGAAGAAAAGTTACGCTAGTAAGCGTAACTTATGTTTTAGCCTAAACGTGTTCCGTTTGGAACTTTAAACTCTGGTATCGCAAGGACTGGTACAATACCATCTTCATAACCAATGTCATACATAATGCCCTCTGACATAATTCCAGCCATTTTACGAGGTGCTAAGTTCACAACGAATAAAGCTTGTTTTCCTTCAATTTCTTTTGGGTTTTCTCGTTCTTGTTGAATCCCACATAAGATTGTTCTTTGAAAATCTCCAAAGTCAACAAGCAACTGACATAGCTTTCTAGAGTCAGGAACATTTTCAACGCTTAAAATTTCCCCAACTCGTACATCAATTTGATTTAGAACATCAAAGCTAATTGGATCTTTTATTTTTAATGGCATTTAAATACCTCCTTATATTCATCATCATATCATATTCATTCAATTTATATCTAAATTCATGTATAATAAATAAAAGGAAGTGAATGCATTGAAAATATTAATCTCTCCAGCTAAAACAATCCGGGATTTTACTTATGATGGAGAAACATACAAACCGCTTTATCTTGATCTTAGTAAAGTAATTGTAACGGAAATGAAAAAATTATCTTTTGATGAACTAAAGAAACTATGTAAAACAAGTGATCGATTAACGATGAAGAGTTTATTAAACTATCGAGATTTTGCCTTTGATGAATATGGCATTCCTGCCTTATTTGCTTATCATGGTCTTCAGTATAAAGCGATTCATCCTTTATCCTTTGATCAAGACGATCTACTGTATGCACAAGCTCATTTGCGTATCTTATCGGCTGTTTATGGACTTCTTGCTCCCCTTGATGCAATCTATCCTTATCGCTTAGAGATGCAGGCACCGCTTTCGATTCATCCTTATCTTAACTTGTATGAGTTTTGGAAGGAACCATTAAAACCAGAATTAATGAAGGAAACAATCATTGATTTAGCTTCGATTGAATACAGCAAAGTAATTCATCACGAAGAGTTGTCCAACTATGTAAGAATTGAATTTTATGAACTACGAAATAATCAATATAAAGCAATCTCTACAATGGTTAAAGTAGCAAGAGGTACGATGGTACACTGGTTAATTAAGAATAAAATTAAACAGAAAGAACAAATCAAAGAATTTAAAGAACTTGGTTATCAATTAAACACAGAAAAATCAAACGATCAATATTATATGTTTGTAAGATAAGGTGAGAGTAATGAAAGAAATAATCCAAGGAAAAAATGGTATTCAAGATCCTAATGTTTATGATCTATTACTTAAACGTTATGGAAAAGGTATCTTTCATAAGAAACTAAAAGCGAAGGAACTTGCGAAAGTTGATAAGTTAGCTATTTTTAATATGCCTTTAAAAGATTTATCCTTCTTAGAATTCTTCCCTAATTTAAGTACCTTAGCTTTAGCTCAAACAAGCTTACTTAAGATTGAAGAACTAAAATATGTACCCAATTTAGAAAAACTAGTATTAATGGGAAACCCTATTTATGATGTGACAGCATTAACTTATTGTCCTCATTTAAAACATTTAGATATTGAAGCATGTGATGTGGATGATATTAAAATACTAGCAAAGTTAAAAGACTTACAATCCATTGAAGCTAGTTATTGTCATTTGAATGATGTATCTTTTTTAGAAAAATGTCCTAATTTAAAATATTTAAACTTAGCTCATAATCGAATTCATGATATTTCTTTTATAACACGTTGTCCTAAAATGGAAGAGTTAGATTTGAGTGATAACTTTATCACTAATATTGAGCCTTTATTTACTTGTGCTAATCTAAGTATCTTAAACTTAGAACAAAATAAGTTATCTACATTAAAAGGTTTAGATTCAATGAAGAACTTAATTTATTTAAATACGAAAGATAATTGTATTCAAGAAGATTTAGATTGTTATTACGATCAATTGTTTTATGTAGATGAATTAATTCTAAGTGAGAGTGATTACTTAGCGAGTATTGATGAAAGCTTTGAGAATGAATTATATATTGGTAAAGGAGAATTACATGAAAATCATGGTAAGCGCTTGTTTAATCGGAAGAAATTGTAAGTACGATGGTACAAATAATCGAAATGAGAACTTAATTGCTTTTTTAAAAGATCATCAAGTGGTTTGTGTTTGTCCAGAAGTATTAGGTGGTTTATCAATCCCGCGTAATTGTTGTGAAATCGTCAATGGAAAGGTTATAGATCAACAAGGAAACGATGTGAGTGAAGCATATCAAAGAGGAGCTGAAAAAGCTTTAGAAATTGCGAATCAAGAAGCAATTGATTGTGCGATACTACAGACAAGATCACCATCTTGTGGAAAAGGTTTTATTTATGATGGAACTTTTACGGGCAATAAAATAAAAGGAAATGGTGTTTTTGCGCAATTGATGCTTGATCAAGGTAGGATTGTCTATAACAGTGATGATTTTTTAAAAAACGAAAATATTAAAGATTGGGATTGTAAGTGTTACCAAAATGGGTTAAAATAGACTAGTAAAGAGAAGTTATATAGGAGGGTTATAAAAATGAAACAAATTACAGTATCCGTTATTGATCCTGTTGGATTACACGCTCGCCCAGCTACTGTGGCAGTTAATGCAGCAAGCAAATTCAAATGTGAAGTCAATGTATCTTTCAAAGGCCGTGAAGTTAATATGAAATCAATCATGGGTGTTATGTCACTTGGAATTCCTACGCAATCAGAAATTGCCATTTCTTGTAACGGGGAAGATGAAGATGCAGCGATTGCCGCAATCGAAGAAGTATTACGCGCTCAAAAAATTATCGGATAATCATAATGAAGGATGGTAGAATATGCCATCTTTTTTTATATAATTAGATTTAACGTTTCTCATGTTTAATTTTTAATAGATTGTGTTAGAATAAGAGAAAGAGATAAAG
>JAVXTH010000048.1:0-7324 GCA_036642795.1 Erysipelotrichaceae bacterium | reverse complement strand
AAAGAATCTAAGTGAAATTAATAAATCGGGGGATTATAAATTAAGCGAAGATTCGTCTTTGCTAAGCACTTTTACGATAACCAAAGGGATGAAGGTATCACTAGATTTTAACGGACATACCCTTACGGTAGGAAAACCTTTAAAAAATGAGGTTGGGACATGGAATGATCCAGATGAATTAGAAACTGGAATTGTAAATGAAGGTAGCCTAACATTAGAAAATTCAAACAATAATAAGTTTGCGATTGAATCAAACGCACAAAACACAATATTAAATGAGAAAAGCGGACAATTAACTATAAATTCAGGAAAATATCAAGTTAATAAAGTCGGCTATTTAAATAATGGCAGTTATAACGCAAGAATGATTCGAAGTCTTGGTGATTTAGTAATCAATGATTGCGAGATTAATTCAAAAGGTGGAGCGATTGTAACACTTGATGGATCTACAACGGTAATTAATAATGGAGCATTTCATTCTACATCATCGAGTAAGAGAGGAAATTTGTATACTTATTGTATTAATAATAATGGAACAATGACCATTAATAATGCAACAGTTACAGGAATTCAAGGAGCTCTTGCAGGATCAGCTGGAGATTTAAAAGTATATGGAGGTAATTATTCAACGGATTGGAACAATCCATTGTCTTTTTATGCACTCTATGTTGCTGGTGAAACTGGTAAAGCAACCGCACATATCTACGGAGGTGTTTTTTCATCAAAAAGAGTAGGAGCATATATTGGTAATAGTATTAGCGGTGATGGTGGAATTATGGCAGATGCCAATATCGTTATTGAAGGAGGAACATTTGTTGGAGAAACAAAAGCTATCTCATTGGATAAAGTCACAACGAAAGATCCTAAAATAATGGGTGGTTCCTTTTATACATCACCGAGTCAAACCGGTTTAATGACACCTTGGAATGATGTTGAAAACTTTATCGACAAAGGAGAATGTGGTTTAATTAATGGAACAGTTTTTCCTAAAAAAGCAACATCTGCTGCTCTTGATAAAACAACAATGAAGATTCAACTTGGTGAAACGGGTACATTTAAATTAATGTATAAGCCAAATATGATATTTGATAATACAGTAGTTTGGGAATCATCAAAGCCATCCATTGCAAGTGTAAAAGATGGAGTTGTAACAAGTATAAAAGCTGGGACTACAACGATTAGTGCAACCGTTGGTGGTATAAAAGCAACATGTGATGTAACGGTATTTGAAAAACCAGCAGTTGAACAACCACCAGTCCTTGATCAAAGCAAACCAGTTGATCAAGTAACTCCAGGAGTAATAAATAATCCGAAGACAGAACAGAGCATTAATGAAACTAGTACAGCGATTATAAATGGTGATTTTCAAAATTATACCGATGCACAAACGGCAGCTAATGTTAAAGCTGCGATTGAGAAAGGTGAATCGATTACAACTTCAATCACGACTCAACAAATGAAAGAAAATGAAATTACAGCACCTGATTTAAAAGAACTTAAGCGTGAATTAAAAGCTTTATCAACCAAGAATGACTCCCCAATGCTCGTTGCTCAATATTTAGATTTGGGAGTTATGTTGAAAGCAAACAAGAACTCATTAGGTAATATGACATCCCTTGTTTCACCAATTAGCTTTCAGGTGTTATTACCAGAAGACTTATTGAAGGAAGGAAGAACCTTCGGTGTTATAAGAATTCATGATGGGCTTGCGGAATTATTAAAGGCAACTTGCAAAGATAATCAACTTTTATTTGAATCAAATTTATTCTCAACCTATGCGATTGTTTATTATGATGCCAAAGAAGTTGAAAAAGAACCTGTAGTAAAAGATCCAATTGTGAAAGATCCAGTTAAAAAAGATCCAGTAGTAAAAGAACCGATTATAAAAGATTCTACTGCAAAGGCACCAACTAAAACGCCGGATACCTTTGATTCTACAAACATGATCGGCTATGTCTTAATGTTGTTACTTGCAGGATCTACGATTGGAGTTGTGTTAGTTTTAAATAAAAAGAAAAAAGCATCTCATTAAAACATAAGAAAAGCCTGATTTTAATCAAATCAGACTTTCTTTTTTATAGTTGATAAATTGTTTTAAATTTATTGATTAAATAATCTGTGTAAATACTTGGATCAAAATCTTGTCCGGTTACTTTCTTTAAAATTTCATTGGCATTTAAATAAGAACCATGTTGATGAATGTTGTCTTTGAGCCAATCGCTAATCATTTTAAAGTTATTACTTGCAAGGGCTTGTTGCACATCAATATCTTGATTCATCTGTTTGAAGAATTGAGCCGCAAATGCACTACCTAAAGCATAGGTAGGGAAATAACCGAATTCACCAACACTCCAGTGAATATCTTGTAGGATACCATCGGCATCGTTGCTTGGGCGTACACCTAAATACTCCTCGTATTTATCTGCCCATAGTTGATCAAGATGACTTGTATCAATCGAATCATTAAAGATAGCTTTTTCCATTTCATAACGAATTAAGATATGCAAAGGATAAGTTAACTCATCTCCTTCGGTACGAATCAAGGAAGGTTTCGCTGCATTGATCATTTGAATAAAAGCATCAAATGAAATGTCTTTTAATTGCTTCGGAAAGCATTTCTGTAAAGGCTCGTAATTATTTACCCAAAAGCCTTCGCTTCGACCAATGCAATTTTCTAACATCCGACTTTGACTCTCTTGCATCCCCATTGACATATTATCCATTAAAATACTTCCAGCATATTTTTCATCTACTTGTAAGCTATATAGAGCATGCCCATATTCATGAATGGTTGAAAAGATAGAACTTGTTAATGCATGATCGTGATAAGCAGTCGTGATTCTTAAATCATGGTCACAAATCTTAGTTGTAAAGGGATGCATGGAAATTCCCATATAACAGGAATCTTTATCATAATTCATATAAGCTTGTAATACTTTCATAAATTCAGCTTGTTGATCGATCGGGAAAAGTACTTCCAAAGGACTTGTATCAATTGCTTTTCCCTTTGTTTGTATTTCTTTTATGAAAGGAATTATTTTTGTTTTAATCTCTTGAAAGAAAGCTTCATATTTTTTAATACTCATGCCTTCTTCAAAATCATCTAATAGTTTTTCATAACTTGTTAATGGTTCTTTACGATAAGTTAAAATATGTTTCTTCTTTTCAATTAGTTTCATTAAATAAGGTTCATAAAGCTTATAGTCATTTGCTTTCTTCGCTTTTTCCCACATACTTTGAGTTGTACTGATGGTACGTTGATAATCGACATAGACATCTTTTGGGAGGATGCGTATATCGCGTATACTGCGTAAACGCTGTTGGATGCTTTTCGCTAAAACATCATCGATGTTCTCTTTTTCTAAAGTTTCCATTACTTCAATTGCTTGCTTATTTGTCATCAGTGAAAATAGTTCGCCATGAAGAATTGAACTAGCTTGATTACGTGCTTCTTCTCCTGCTTTTGGGGCAATCGTAGCTTGATCAAAGCCAATTGTTTCTAATGCCATTTGATAAGCGCCAATTTTTTCTTCGTATTCTTTATAGAATTGAATTCTTTCTTTTGTATTCATAATTTCACCTCTAAGACTTATTCTATAATACTTTCAAAAAATAAACAAATGATAAACTTTATGTAGTATAATAAAGATTAGATATTAAGGTTAATTTTAATGAAGTTAAGGAAGGTAAATGGTGATATCATGTATCAAAAATGCGTTGATTTGATTTGTGAGCGAGGAGTTACGATACAGGACATTGCGGATTGTGTTATGTTCCTACAAAAAAAATACTTACCTGAGTTAACCAATGAGCATTGTTTGGCAGCAATTGATACGGTTTTACATAAACGAGAAGTGCAACATGCCATTCTAACTGGTATTTATTTAGATCGGGCAGCTGAGAATCAAAGCATGGATGATCTTGATTTAAGAGATATTTTAATGAATGATTCAGCCCTTTATGGAATTGATGAAGTGCTAGCTTATGGTATATGTAATTTATATGGTTCGATTGCATTAACGAATTATGGTTATATCGATAAGATTAAACCTGGTATTATTGAAGTGCTTAATCGAAAGGGAGAACAGTGTAATACCTTTCTTGATGATATTGTAGGTGCGATTGCAGCTGCTGCTGCATCTAAAATTGCTCATAATATAAATAAATAATAGGAGGAAAACAAAAATGAAAAAACTGATACTATGTATTTGTACCTTAAGTTTATTCATTCTAGGTGGATGTTCTCAAAAAGACCCCTATGTTGAAGATGACAAAATTATTAAAACAAATGCGGAAGATTTAAATAGAAAAATTATGCGAGCAAAAGATTCCTTTCTGATTCTTATCACAAGTGAAGATTGTTATTCTTGTGTTGAATATGAAAAGGTACTAAAAAAGATTGAGAAAGAAACACCATTTACGATTTATTATCTTTCGATTAATGATCAAGAGGAAGATAAATTAAAAGAACTAAATATGACGTTACCTCATTATGAAACAATGCCGATGACTTTCTTTGTAGATAAAGGTGTCATTCGTGAAGAAAACACGAAGGTTGGATTTATAGAAAAGGATGAGTATATCAAGTGGCTGAAGACAATAAAAGTAATCAAGTAGAAATAATTGAAGATGTATTAACAAAGGAAGACATCAAACGGCAATTAGAGGCAATCGGAATTCAAAAAGGAATGTTAGTATTAGTTCAAGGTAATAGTGAAGATTTAGGCTATATAAATGGTGGTAGTCAAGCAATTATTGATGCATTGATGGAATGTGTTGGCTATGAGGGAACGATTGTTATGCCTTCCTTTACGTTAGATTTAGTTGATCCAGCATGTAATAACAATATCCATATTGATAAAGAAAATTGGGAATACATAAGAGAATCCAGTTATCCTTTTCATAAAAAGTTAAGCAAACCAACAAATTGTGATGATTTAGTTCAACAATTTATGTGCAATGAAGGAATTGTTCGCTCGTATCATCCAAATTACTCTTTCCTAGCTTGGGGAAAATATGCGAAAGTAATCTGTGATAAACATCCCCTTCACTTTGGTCTTTCAAAAGATTCACCCTTAGGAAAATTATATGATTTAAATGGCTTTGTATTATTACTAGGAAGTTCTTACGATGAATGTGTAATGTTTCATCTAGCGCATTATAATAGTGAAAAGTTACCAATTAAAATTGTTAGTGCACCAATTGAGAAAAATAAAAAAATCGCATGGAAAGACATGCTTGATTTAAAACTCAATGAAAAAGGCTTCTCCATTATTGGTGAAGTAATGGAAGAGCGAAAAATTGTTCGAACGATGTATTTAGGATTAAGCAAATGTCGTTTCTTCTCCTCAAGAGAAGCAGTAAAGATTGCGACTGCCTATTTTAATATCAATTAAACTTCAGAAATGAAGTTTTTTTCTAAGTGTTTTTCTAATTGAAGAACAAAAGCAGCTAGAACTTCTTCATCTTCTAAGGTAAAGCGATTAAGGGAAGGTGAGTCAATATCTAAGAGTGCAAATAATTGATTATGAACAAGAATGGGAACAACAATTTCACTTCTGGATGCTTCATCACAAGCAACGTGTCCTGGGAATTGATGCACATCCGGAATGTTTTGAAGCTTTTTGCTGGTTGCGGCTTTGCCACATACCCCTTTTGTTAAGGGAATGCGAATACAGGCGGGTTTTCCTTGAAAAGGACCAAGGATACATTGCTCTTCCTTATATAAGTAAAAACCGACCCAATTAATATCTTGAAAATACTGATTTAAAAGGGCAGATAAATTAGCTAGGTTGGCAATCACATCGACTTCATCTTCAATTAAAGCTAGTTCACTTGCTAGTAACGTTTCTTTGTTCATAAGCGGCCTACTTTCTTTTCTATATTCTACCAGAGAAAAAGAAAAAACGAAACATCCTATTTGGACATTTCGCTTTCACATTTACTAAGTTTTGTATAAGCTTGGTTTATCTTAGTCGCCGTTTCACTTTTCATCTTATACCAACCTTTTTCACTCATCAAATGAAAGACATTACGTTGCATACATGAAATTTCATTATAGAGCTTTGTTGCCTCTGCGTATAAAGCATCGTTGCTTGCTTCTTGAGTAAGTAAATTGTATTCACTTTTTAAATGCTTTAAGGAGATTAATAATTCACTCATAATATCTTGATCGCAATAATTATTGCTGGGCATAGGCTTCGCCTCCTTTTAATAGCTTCAACATTGTTTGATATTGATCGATTGTTTTCTTAATGCTGTCGTTTACTTCCTTTACTAAATCCTTATCTTTTAATAAAACTACTTCATGAGCTAAACGTTTGTTAAGCGTGCACGTTTGAGCTAATAAATCCTCCAGGTACATTAAATCTTTTGGTGTTAACATCATCGCTTGTTTCATAAGATCACTCCTTTCCTTATTAGTATGAGATAGTTTCAAAAGAAATATTCATGGAAACCATACTCTTTGCATGAAAAATTTGTTATAATAAAAAAATGCGAGGTGAATGAAATGGATATCCATGAAAAAGATGAAGTTTATATACAAAGCTTTAAACATGATGGTTCACTACATCGCACCTGGGCCAAAGCTTACATAATTGAAGTGAGCGAAACAAGAATTGTTGGCGTTACCGATCGCAGTTGTGTGATTGAAAGTGATGGTAGAGTATGGATTACACGAGAACCGGCTATTTGCTTTCTATATCCAGATCGTTGGTATAATGTAATCTCAATGATTCGAAAAACCGGGATTCATTATTATTGTAATATCGCATCACCTAGTATATATGATGGGGAAGCGATTAAGAATATTGATTATGATTTAGACGTGAAAGTTTCACCAAATGGCAAATGGACCATTCTTGATGAAGATGAATATGAAGAACATGGGGCAATCATGAAGTATAGTGAGGAATTAGACCATGTGATTTGGAATCAATTAGATAAGTTGTTAAGTGAAATAAAAAAACATCATTCACCTTTTGCTCCCAAGGAAATATATGCCTTACATGATAAATATTTACGATTAAGAAGTGAAGATCAGGAAGAAACAGAAAAGTAATCCAAATGATTTAAAGGCTAAGGCATAAAAGAACCGGTTTTATGCCTTTTTTGATACAAAAAATGAAGTGAAAGAGGTAAAACGAGAAGAAAGAAAGAAAGAGTAGAAAAGAAGCGAAAAAAAGAAGATAAAATGATTGACAAGGGATAGTAGAATGGGGTATTATAAACGAGCGCCAATTGAAAAAGGAAGCGCAAAAGTAAAAATCGATCTTTGAAAACTGAACAGGAAAATACGATACAAAACAAAACAATTTATTCA
>JAVXTH010000047.1:0-7881 GCA_036642795.1 Erysipelotrichaceae bacterium | reverse complement strand
ATGCTTATGAGATAAGATCAAACGACTGTAACTGCTCAAGGATTGCCTTTGTGTATTCTTCACTCGTTGCATTTCCACCTAAATCTTGGGTTTTACACTTACCTTGAATTAGAACTGTATCAATGGCAGCTCTTATCTTTTTTGCTTCTTGATCAAAATGTAAGTACTCTAACATCATACAAGCTGATAATAATAAGGCGGTAGGATTTGCTTTATGCTGGCCGGCAATATCTGGTGCTGAGCCATGAACAGCTTCAAACATCGCATACTCTTCGCCAATATTACTAGAAGGTAAAAGACCTAAACCACCAATTAAACCACTGGTTAAATCGGATAGGATATCACCATATAAATTCTCTGTGACTAACACATCAAATTGTTGAGGATTCATCACCAATTGCATACACATATTATCAACGATTTTATCATTCGCAACAATCGTTGGATAAGCTTTGGCAACTTCATAAAAGATATCTAAAAACATCCCATCACTTAATTTCATAATATTCGCTTTATGAACACAGGTTACGCATTTACGACCATGTGCGCAAGCATACTCAAAAGCCGATTTAATAATCCGCGTACTCGCACTTCTTGTGATCACTTTAATTGAATGAACGGTATCTGGATCAATTTGTTCTTCTATGCCAGCATATAAATCTTCGGTATTTTCACGGAATACAACTAAATCAATATCATCGTATTTTGTTTTTACGCCTGGCATATTACGAGCGGGACGAATATTCGCATATAAATCATATTTTTTACGTAAGGTAACATTAAGTGAGCGAAACCCTTTACCAATCGGTGTTGTAATCGGTGCTTTTAATAATACTTTATTCTTTTCAAAGGAGGCATAAGCAGCATCTGGAATTAGTTTACCATTTTTTTCATATTCATTAATACCAACATCAAAGCATTCAAATTCAATTGGTAAATTTAAACATTTTAAAATACTACCTACTTCTTCAACAATTTCAGGACCGATTCCATCGCCCTTAAATACGGTTACTTTATTCATGATTTCTCCTTTCGATTGGAATATATTCTTTTTTATCGCCAACATATTTTGTCGCAGGACGAATAATACGTCCATCGTATAATTTGTTTTCAATGTTGTGAGCAAGCCAACCAACACTTCTTGATAATACGAACATCGGTGTGAATAAATCCTTTGGAATATTCAACATATCATAGACAAAGCCACTATAAAAATCCACATTGCTTGAAACATGAATGCCTTTCATTTCATAAATAAGCGCTTTGGCCATTGCTTCAAATCGAATATAGAAATCAAATTCAACTTCTTTGCCTTTTTCTTTCGCCAACAATAAAGCTTCTTCTTTTAATAGTTCAGCTCGAGGATCACTTAAGGTATAAACCGCATGACCCATACCATAAACTAAACCACTGTGATCATAAGCATCTTTATTTAATAAACGCTGAATGATTGTTTTTAATTGTTCATCGCTTGCGTTAATGCCAATTTCATTCATGACCCATTCCATCATATTGGAAACCTCAATGTTAGCTCCTCCATGTTTTGGTCCTTTTAAAGCACCAATCGAACCAACAAAAGCTGAGTAAATATCAGTTCCGGTTGATGAAATCACAACATTTGTGAAAGTTGAGTTATTTCCTCCCCCATGATCAGCATGTAAAACTAGCATTAAATCTAAAATATCCGCTTCTCTTTGCGTATAGTTCATATCTTCTCTTAATAGATGTAAGATACTTTGGGCAAAGGTTAAATTAGGATCTACTTGATGAATAACAAGACTTTTTTTATTAAAGTAATGTTGCTTTGCTTGATAACTATAAATTAAAATAGCAGGCATTTTAGCGAGCAAGGATAAACCTTGCATTAACGTGTTTTCAACACTTGCATCATCTGGATTTTGATCATAAGGATAAAGCATTAATAAAGTTTGTTGTAACTTATTCATTAAGTTCTTAGCTGGTTCTCTTAATAGATTAGATTCTAAGAAATTTTCTGGAAGTTCACTCATACCATGTAATTCACGTTCAAAATTAGATAATTCTTCTTGGGTTGGTAAACTACCAAATAATAATAAGAAACAGATTTCTTCATAGGTATGATATTTACTACGATCACGATTTTTAATCACATCGCGAAGATCAATTCCGCGATAATATAAAATTCCTTGAGCATCTTTCTTTAGCCCATCTTCTCTTGTATAACCAACAACATCGGCAATCTTTGTAAGACCGACTAGAACCCCTGTTCCATCTTCATTTCGTAAGCCTTTCTTAACAAAATATTTAGAATATAATGGATTATCGATATGATTAAGTGGCAGTGAATTCTGAAAATATTGTTTATAATTTTCACTCATTTTCATACCTTCTTTCTTTTTGCTTTCATATTATATCATTATTTACCTTTCATGAATAGTTTCAATCTACTAAAAATCTGTTATAATAACTTTAGTTTTTAGGATAAAAAGGAGAATATAAAGATGCCTACTATTACAGAAAAGATTATTCAGGCTCACACAAATAAAAAAGCTTTAATTCGCGGTGAAAGTGTTGCGATTCATATTGATCAAACTTTAACCCAAGATGCGACGGGTACAATGGCCTATCTACAATTAGAAGCGATGGGAATAACGAAAGTAAAAACAGAGTTGTCTTTAAGTTATGTTGACCATAATACGTTACAGAGTGGTTTTGAAAATGCCGATGATCATAAATACTTACAAGGAGTCGCAAGTAAATATGGTGTTTATTTCTCAAAGCCTGGTAATGGCATTTGTCACCAAGTTCATTTAGAGCGATTTGCCGCACCTGGTAAGACTTTACTAGGTTCTGATTCACATACCCCTACGGCAGGAGGAATTGGTTGTCTAGCCATGGGAGCTGGTGGATTGGATGTTGCCTGTGCTATGGCAGGTCGTGATTTTCAAATTGTTATGCCACGCATTGTGAATATCATTTTAAAGAATGAATGTAGACTTGGAGTTACCAGTAAAGATATTATCTTAAAAGTCCTACAGATGTTGAGTGTTAAAGGTGGAGTTGGTAAAGTCATTGAATATAGTGGGGATGCACTTAAACACTTAAGTGTTCCACAACGTGCAACAATTACCAATATGGGAGCAGAACTTGGCGCTACTACTTCACTTTTCCCAAGTGATGAAATCACTTATGAGTTTTTAAAGAAACAGGCAAGAGAACAAGATTATGTCGCATTACAAGCAGATCAAGATGCGCTTTATGATGAAACCTATGAAATTGATTTAGCTCAACTAGAACCAATGATTGCCATGCCTCACTCACCCGATGCGGTACAAAGTGTTGAAAGTGTTAAAGGCCTTAAAGTCGATCAAGTTGCGATTGGTAGTTGTACCAATTCTTCTTATTCTGATTTAATGAGTGTTGCTAATATATTAAAAGGGAAAAAAGTTCATCCGGATGTATCTTTGGTTATTTCCCCTGGTTCTCGTCAAGTGATGAAAATGTTAGCTGATCAAGGTGCTTTATCCATTTTCTTAGAAAGTGGTGCTCGCCTATTAGAAAGTACTTGTGGTCCATGTATCGGTATGGGACAATCCCCTATAAGTAATGGTTTATCGTTACGTACCTTTAATCGTAATTTCTATGGTAGAAGTGGTACCTTAAGCGCTAAAGTTTGTTTAGTATCGCCTCAAACCGCTGCCTTATCCGCGCTCCATGGTTATATTTCTAATCCACTAAACGTAGCTTATGAAATTCCGAAAGAAGTAGAATCTTTCTATATTGATGATAGTATGATTTTAAAGCCAACTTGTGATCCAAATCAAGAAATTGTCCGTGGCCCAAATATTAAACCACTACCTCAAAATAGTGAATTACAAGCAACCATTGATAAACAAGTTATGATTAAAGTCGGTGATAACATCACCACCGATCATATAGTTCCAGGTGGTACGAAAGTCTTACCTTATCGCTCCAACATTGAAAAGATATCTGAGTTTACCTTCTGCAATGTGAAAGCAAGTTTCCATGATGATTGTTTATCACATGATGGTGGTATCATTATTGCTGGCAGTAACTATGGTCAAGGAAGTTCTCGTGAACACGCTGCCCTCGCCCCTTTATTCTTAGGTATCAAAGCAGTGATTGCGAAAAGCTTCGCAAGAATTCATCGTTCCAATTTAATTAACTCTGGTATTTTACCTTTAATCTTTGTGATTGAAAGTGATTACGATGAAATCGATGAAATGGATGAACTCGTACTTACAAACTTACATCAACTAGAAGATAGTCATGAAGTACTTCTATATAATAAAACAAAAAATAAAAATACGATGTTACGACATGATTTAAGTAGTTTAGAAATTGAAACAATGTATGCAGGTGGAACCTTAAGTTTAATCCGCAAACAGAATAAAGAAAAATAATAAAACAAAGGGTTAAATTCATTAAGAATTTAACCCTTATTTTACATCATAATTATTTTTTAGTTTCAATTTTCGGATCCTTCACAAAGATTAAGAAGAATGCTCCAATCATCATCATCGGAATAAGTCCTAAGATTCCATAAGAAGTTACCCCGGTCATACTAATAACTAAGGATACTGCAATTGGTCCTAGAATTGCCGAGAATTTAGAGAAGACCGAGAAGAAACCAAAGTACTCATTGCTATCTGCTTTATTTGGAATAAGTAAGGTAAAGTAAGAACGTGATACGGATTGAATGCCACCTTGAAATAATCCTACTAAAATAGCTACCACCCAGATAAAGTTTACATTACTAGCAATTTGTGAACCGAATATAATAATTGCGACATAACCTAAGATACCAGCATAAATCATTTTCTTTGAACCAAATTTATCAACCAATCGACCAAAATAAATGGCACTTGGGAAAGCGATAAATTGAATTGCGATTACAACTACTAAACTCATAACATCACTTACTCCCATATCGGTTGCAAGTGACACAGCCATTTTAATAACCGTATTGACACAATCAATATAAAAGAAATAAGATAAACAGAATAAGAAAATATTGCGATTCTTTTTAATATCTTTGAACGTATGATACAGGCGAGAGAAGGATTCCTTCACCACATGATCACTTTCTTCATGACATTGACGTTGATGGACATTTTTAAGTAAAGGACGCGAATAAACCATCCACCAGATAACCGAACAACTCATCGAGATACAAACTGCCAAACGATACGTTAAGGCAAAGGAGCCAATCATCATCGTACCATTCGCATCTCCATATAGGGAAACTAAGGCAAATGGAATAATGAAGATTAGGAAGGGCAATACCGATCCAATATAACCCCAAGCATAACCAGCCGATGATACTTTGTTCACACGCTCATCGCTTGTTACATCAACTAAGAATGCATCATAGAACACAATTGAACCATTATAACCAATCATCGCGATGATAAAGAAAACAATTGCTACTTTATATCCAATGAATGGTAAGGCAAGAGCAAAGCCCCCAATAATTCCCATATACAAGAAGAAACGGAATAGCTTTTTCTTCTTTCCTGGATAATCCGCAACAGTACCAAGTACCGGTGATATTAACGCAAGCACAATCCCATAAATCGCATTGGCCCAACCGACATAAACACTGCTTTGTCCATTTGGTGTAATGTAGGAAATAAGCAAAGGAAATAAAACCGTCATTGTCATTAATACTTGGGCTGAATTACCAATATCATATAAAACCCAACTTGTTTCTTCTTTGGTAAAGCCTAATTTTGTTAGTATTTTAGTAAACATGTTGTCCCCTCATTTCTATGCATTTATTATAACAGGTATCTTATCGAATACCTATGTTATTTACCATTTCTTAACATTTATCCAATATGTTTTCTAAGTAAGTCTAAAGCTTTATAACAGATGCGTGGAGCGATTTCATTTTCATCCCCGACTATTTCACTATGTTCATAAAAACATCCTTCATCCACACATATCGCAATACTGACATGAAAGAAATTCTCACGAATCTTCTCTGGTAAAGAGATAATAATCGTTGGACCTCCCACTTGCCAGAAAAACTGTTCGGCTAGCATTTTCGCATAAGCTTCATGATAATAATCATCACTGTTATGCATCATCCGAAATCCTTCTTCACTCAACACCACACGATTAAAAGAAAGAACTTGCTTTGATAAAGGAACACAAGCCAAGCGACTTACCAATTGTCCTTTTGTAGCACCTTCAATTACAATTAATTTTTGATGTTTGCGAACTAATTTCTTTAATACCACTTCTTCTAGACTTTCATTATTTTCACTATAAATATAATCACCTAGTTTTTTCTTACATTGTTCTACCATCGGTTGAATGCATTTATTTGCTTTTTCTAGATTATCCGCAAAAGCAGTAATGCGTAGTTGTGTTCCCCCCTCTTTGGCATAAGGAGCAACACTTGGATTTTTACTATCTAATAAGTTAGCAACTCGATCATTTACTTCTGCTTCACCAATACCAAAAATATTTAGCGCTTTTGATAAACAAACACCGGTTGAAAACTTCTTTAAATAAGGAACGACATCTTTTTGAAACATTGCTTTCATTTCTTTGGGAACTCCTGGCATAACAATAATCTTCTTATCCCCTTTTTCAAGGATAAAACCAGGTGCTGTTCCATGTTCGTTATATAAAGGAATACAACCAACTGGTAATAATGCTTGTTTTTCATTGCTGATGCTCGGTGCTTTTTTCGTAAATAAAAAAACTCTTTTCTTCATGTTATCATAAGCAAAATCATCTTTTTTTAATTCAGTTTCCATCAATTCGGCAATAACTTCTTTACTTAAATCATCTTTAGTAGGTCCAAGTCCTCCGGTTATTAATACCATATCATTTCTCTTTAAGGCAATTAGAAGCGCTTGCTTCACTCGCTTTGGATTATCACCAACGACACTTTGAAAATATACATCAACCCCTAATTGAGCACATTCCTTTGATAAATACTGTGCATTCGTATTCACAATATCCCCTAATAATAATTCACTGCCAATACACAAAATTTCCGCTTTCATTCTAGTCCCTTTCACACGTTACATAAACGTACCAATACTTCCTCATAATCGATTGAAACAACCATATAACTAGCCCCGCCATTTGCATTATAAAAAAGTGAACCAGGATTCAATACTAGAATCCCATCAATTCTCTTATTCACTGGATAATGCGTATGCCCATAGCATACCATATCACAATTATTTTCCTTTGCAAGTTGTGAACATAATTGATTCATTATATTAATACAATCTTCGTAAACATAATCATTTACATCGCATCTTTTACATAATTCATCCAATACTTCACGTTCAAACCTATCCCCATGTAACATCAAAATCCGATGATTTAAAATAGTTATCATTCTCGTCTTAGGAAAGTTTTGATTTTCATCGTGATTTCCCTTCACACACAAGAACTTAGAATCATCCATAAGATCAAAGCCAACATCACCACAATGAAGAATTTGATCTACATCATGTTCCACTTGTAAGATATCCTTAACTTTCGATAATTCCCCATGAGTATCACTCATTAATAGTAACAACATGTCGCTACCTCTTTCTCATCGCCATTATTATAGCACTCTTTGAATTATCATAATACACTTAATCCTTATAAATAGTGTTTATTTAAGCATATAAATCATTCATCCTTTATGAATTACATCTTTGTTTCAATCAAACAAATTTTATTGATTTTTTCTATTGCAATTCACTAATGATATGCTATAATAATAAAGCACTTGCGGGCGTGGCGAAATTGGCAGACGCGCCAGACTTAGGATCTGGTATTTCACGATGTGCAGGTTCAAGTCCTGTCGCCCGCACCATTCATCAAACAACTCTCAAACTCTTATTCATAGATTGAGAGTTTTTT
>JAVXTH010000046.1:0-7905 GCA_036642795.1 Erysipelotrichaceae bacterium | reverse complement strand
CAACATGAGATGTTGCTAGACCACCCATTACTACTCCACTTGTTGGAGTGATAAGGTTAACGATACCACTACCTGCAGAGAAGATCATAATCATAACTTCTGGGCTTAAGCCTAATTTAACAGTTAATGGACCAAATACTGGTAATGAACCGTTTGCTAATCCTGAAGTTGAAGGAATTAAGAATGATAATCCAATGTAAATCAAGTATGACATACTAGCGAATAATCCAGAGTTAATACCTTGAAGTGCAGTAGCTGCAGCGTTAAGGATGTAAGTCTGTAATCCAGTAGAAGCCATGATAACTGTAATACCACGAGATACAGCAACTACTAATGCAACACCGACCATGTCACCAACACCAGCCATGAATGAATTAACAATTTCTGTCTCTTTTAAACGGTAAACTAAACCAACAACGATAGCCATGATAAAGAACCATGCTTGTAATTCTTGGAAGTACCAATCACCGAATGATAAACCAGTTAAGAAACTAGTCCAACCATTAAAGATTGTGATATTAAATGCCCACCAAGGAAGTAATGATAAGATCATTACGATGAAAGTGAATGCAAATAAGCACATAACTGCTTTACGTTTTCCTGTGAATTCTGGTTCTTCTTCTTCATCATTAGCAAATGCAGCAACTGCTTCAGCAGTTTCTTCATCTGTCATGATTGATTTAGATTTGTCTAATTTAACTTTTTTCGCATAACGCATAACGAAGATTACACTTATTGCATAAGATGATAACCATAAAATAAAACCTAATGCGATAACGATTGATTGATTTACAACTAAACCTTTAACGGAAGCTTGAACAGCATCAACTGCTACTCCAACTGCGAATGGGTTAATTGTAGATCCTAGAACTCCGACACCAGCACCTAATAAGATGATTGATGTACCAGTGATAGCATCAAATCCTGCTGCCATCATTGTACTTACGATTAATGCGTAGAAACCGATTGTCTCTTCTGCCATACCATAAGTTGTTCCACCAACTGAGAATAATAACATAAGAACAGGAATCATATAGATTTCTTTTCCTTTTAATTTCTTAACAACAGTTGCAACACCAGCTTCTAAAGCTTTAGTTCTTGTAACTACACCTAAGAAACCACCTAAAACCATTACGAAGAATGATACGTCAATTGCACCACCAACGTCGAATCCTTTGCCGGCGTAACCAACTAACCCACGAGGGGCAGCCATTACAACATCAGGTAATGTAGCAGGAATAACTTTTCCGCCTACAAACTGAGTAATAATTGCCAATACAATTATAATTAGAAATAAAATTGTAAAGGCAGTTGGCATTTTAAAGCCTTTTTTCTTTTGCATAATCTAATCCTCCCTTTTTTTTGAATTGATCATGATTTTGTAGCATGTTACTTTTTAATGATTGTACCTGTTTCCCCATGTAACGCTTGTTTTGCTTTTTGAAGTGATGTAATTAGTGCTACACCTTGTGGGTTATTAGCAACAAAGTCCATGCAAGCTTCTACTTTTGGAAGCATACTTCCGGGTGCAAAGTGACCCTCATTAATGTACTGCTGAGCCTCTTCCATGTTGATTTCAACTAATTCTTTTTGGTTTGGCTTATTAAAATTAATGCACACTCTGTCCACTGCTGTCAAGATAATTAGCATATCTGCCTTAATATCTTCAGCAAGTTTAGCGCAAGAACGGTCTTTATCGATTACGGATGCAACCCCTGTCAAAACGTTACCGTCTTCAATAACAGGAATTCCTCCACCACCAACTGTAATAACGATATCACCATGAGCAACTAATTGTTTTACTACATTTAATTCAACGATACGTTTAGGCATAGGAGAAGGTACAACTCTTCTATAACCACGACCAGCGTCTTCCATAAATGTATAGCCTTTTTCAGCTACAATTTTGTCTGCTTCTTCTTTTGAATAGAACATTCCAACTGGTTTTGTTGGTTTTCCAAAAGCTGGATCATTCTTATCAACTACCATTTGAGTAACAATGGATGCGCATTCTTGTTTCATATTGTTTCTACGAAGTTCTTCCTGAATTGCTTGTTGCAAATGATAACCGATATAACCTTGGCTCATTGCTCCACATTCAGGGAATGGCATAGAAGGAGTACCTGCTCCTCCATTTGCCGAAAAGTCCATCGCAAGATTGATCATACCAACTTGAGGGCCGTTGCCGTGTCCGATGATAACATTGTTACCTTCTTTTACTAGATCAACGACTGCCTTAGCAGTATCTTTAACTAATTCTAATTGTTCTTCTGGATTATTACCTAAGGCATTTCCACCAAGAGCGATAACTAAAGTTTTTCCCATGTATTTAACCCCTACTAACGAAGAGTAGCATACATTACAGCTTTAATTGTGTGCATACGGTTTTCTGCTTCATCAAATACTTTTGATTGTTTAGATAAGAATACTTCATCCGTAACTTCCATTTCAGGAAGGCCGAATTTTTCATTAACGTCTTTACCAATTGCAGTATTTAAGTCATGGAATGAAGGTAGGCAGTGCATGAAGATTGCTTCTGGGTTAGCATTTGCCATAACAGCTTTGTTAACTTGGAATTTCTTCAAGATTTTAGTTCTTGTTGCCCAAACATCATCAGGCTCTCCCATAGAAACCCAGATATCAGTATAAATAACATCTGCGTTCTTAGTTCCAGCTTGTACATCTTCAGTTAATGTAACGCTTGTTCCATGAACTTTTGCTAAATCTTTTGCGATTTCAACTAAATCTTCAGTTGGGAATAATTCTTTTGGAGCACAAGCAGTGAAGTTAAGTCCCATTTTAGCGCAAGCTAACATTAATGAGTTACCCATATTGTTGCGGGCATCTCCCATATATGTGAAGTTTAATCCTTTTAAGTGACCGAAATGTTCTTCAATTGTTAATAAGTCAGCTAACATTTGAGTAGGGTGGAATAAATCAGTAAGACCATTCCAAACTGGAACACCAGCATTATCAGCAAGACTTTGAACTAATTCTTGTGAGAATCCACGGTACTCGATACCATCATAGAATCTTCCTAATACTTTTGCAGTATCAGCGATACTCTCTTTTTTACCCATCTGAGAACTACCTGGATCAAGGTAAGTAACACCCATTCCTAAGTCGTAACCAGCTACTTCGAAAGAACAACGAGTTCTAGTTGATGTTTTTTCAAACAACAATGCAATGTTTTTTCCTTCAAGGTAACGGTGAGGCGTACCTGCTAATTTTAAACTTTTTAATTCTTTTGATAAATCTAATAAATATCTTACTTCAGCTTCTGAGAAATCGATTAATTTCAAGAAACTTCTTCCGCGTAAATTTACAGCCATCTTATAAATCTCCTTTCAATATATGATTTATTTAATTATTAGTCTTCACGAACAAGAGGCATACTCATGCAACGTGGACCACCACGTCCTCTTGATAATTCAGCACTTGGCATTTCAATAACTTTAAGTCCTTTTGCTCTTAAGAAATCGTTTGTGATGTTATTACGTTCGTAAACTACGATAACACCTGGAGCGATACATAATGTGTTTGAACCATCATTCCATTGTTCACGGTCAGCAGCAACACGGTCGCCAGCTCCACATTGGATAAGATCAACACTAGGAATTCCTAAATATTTAGCTAAAACGTTAGATAATTCATCTTTCATTTCTTTAACAACTACATCATTAGCAGTTGCGCCTTTTGTGATTTCGAATACTTCTAGAGGTCCCATGATACCTGGGTGAATTGTGAATTTGTCTGTATCGATTTGAGTAAATACAGTGTCTAAGTGCATGAATGCACGAGAGTTAGGGATATTGAATGCTAAGATAGTATCAATTTTTGTATTTGGATGATTGAAAATGTTTTTAGCGATCATTTCGATAGCATCTGCACATGTACGTTGAGAGATACCAATTGCTAATACGTGCTCGTTTAAGTTAAGAACGTCTCCACCTTCAATATGGAATGCATTGTAACGATCGAAGTATTTTTCAACTTGTCCTTTATAATCAGGGTGGAAGTTGAAGATGTATTCAGCATAAATAGTTTCACGGTTACGAGTTACTGAGTACATACGGTTAAGTGAAACACCATCACCAATACTAGCAAATGGATCACGAGTAAAGTATAAGTTAGGCATTGGATCAGCAATAAATTTGCTTTCTTCACTTACTAAGTCGATTAGTGAGTTTTCAACGTTACGGTCTTTAGCGTCAAGTTCATTAACGTTAATACCTTCCATTGTTTTTAAGATCAATTCTTTATTATCTTTGATCTTGTCTAAATATTTGTAAACGATGTTCTTATATTTGTCAGTGTTGATTCCTGCTTCGTTAATGAATTGTTTCAAGAATTTCTCACGAATAGCTGGATCAGTGTCTAATGTTTCAGCTGCTAAGTCTTCTAAGTAAACAACTTCAATTTTGTTGTCAGTTAAGATTTTAGCAAATGCATCATGCTCTGCCTGTGCTACTTTTAGGTAAGGAATATCATCGAACAATAAACGTTCCAATGTTTCTGGAGTAAGGTTTAATAATTCGTTCCCTGGCCTGTGTAATAAAACTTTTTTTAGCGTTTTAATTTCGCTAGTTACATGAATAGCTGTCATAAAATATAATCTCCTTCTTCTATCGATCTTATCGATAAATATGCCCTCATTAGGGGCGAAAAACAAAACAGATAACAACTGTGCAGAACTATTAGTCGCTTCCGTACGAGTAAGCGCTTCCAGTTCGTGCCTTAATACTGATAACTTTTTAATGCTCCATGGCTCACTGTAAGAGACTTTCCACCTCTTTACAGGTATAGTTTACTCTTTTTAAACTACCCATGTAGGACATTTCTCTAATTCATCGATTGTATATTCTCCCAAAATGAGTCATTTTTGCTATTTTAATAACATTTGCAATCGTATTTCGATGTTAGCGCTTTTATTAAATTAAAGGCAGTAAATTCTTTCATTTAGTATCATGAAAACGAATGTAAATACATCACTAATAATGTAAATAGTTTAAGATATTACATACTTAAATACTGAAATAGTAAGCTTACTTTTATAAAACAAATAAAAAAAAGGAAGCTTTACGCTTCCCTGATCTTACATTGTTTCTGGTGCACTAATACCAATTAAATTCAACGCATTCTTAAGTGTGATTTTACTTGCGAATAATAAAGCTAAACGTTGATTTGATAATTCTGGATTCTTATCATCTAAAACATGACATGAATTATAGAAGCTATGGAAATACTGAGCTAATTTTTGAATGTAGTTACAAACTTTGTTTGGCATTCTAGTCGCAGCAGCATCACCGATCATTCCTGCAAATTCATTAATATGTTTTAATAAAGCAAGTTCTTTTTCATCCGTTAATAAATCATAAGCAGCAACTGGTTTTAAAGCAGGTGCTTGACGAATGATGGAACACATTCTCGCATGAGCATATTGAGCGTAATAAACTGGGTTATCACTTGAACGTTTCTTAGCTAAACCAATATCAAAGTCTAAGTGTGTATCGACTGCACGTGATACGAAGAAGTAACGAGATGCATCCACACCGACTTCATCACATAACTCACGAATTGTAATCGCATTACCGGAACGTTTTGACATTTTAAGTTCTTTGCCATCTTCAACCAAACGAACCATTTGGATGATATCAACTTCTAAGCCATCTTTACCATAACCTAATGCTTCAAGTGCTGCTTTCATACGTGGTACATAACCATGGTGATCCGCACCCCATAGATTAACTAATTTTGTATAGCCACGATTAAACTTATCAATATGATTGGCAATATCTGGTGTTAAGTAAGTATAAGTACCATCATGTTTCTTTAATACACGGTCCTTATCATCTCCATAGTCGGTCGTTTTAAACCACAACGCACCATCTTCTTCATAAGTAAGTCCCATATCAATCACTTTTTGTAAGCCTTTTTCTACTTCTCCACTATCGTATAATCCTTGTTCTGAAATCCAAGAATCAAAATGTACACCAAAGTAATCCAAATCACGTTTCATTTTTTCAAGTTCTAAACGAATACCTTCTTTACGAAACCAAGCAAGACGTCCTGCTTCATCGCCTTTGGCATCTACCCATTCATCCCCATGTTCATCTTTAACAATCTTAGCGATATCTGCAACATCTTGTCCATGATATCCATCTTCTGGTAAAGTCGCATCGATTCCGAATAGTTGTAAATAACGAGCTAATAAGCTTTCACCTAATTTAGTGATTTGAACTCCTGCATCATTTACATAGAATTCACGTAAGCAGTTATAACCACTTGCATTTAATAAACGAGTGATACAATCACCCCAAGCTGCACCACGTGCATGGCCTAAGTGTAAATCACCAGTAGGATTTGCGGAAACATACTCAACTAAAATAGCTAAATTGTGTCCACTATCATTTTTACCATAATCATCTTTTTGTTCTAATACTGTATTAATAATACTGGCGATTTTTGATTTTTTTATCCTGAAATTGATGAACCCAGCTCCGGCAACGTCACAACTCTCCACGTCAGCGTTATTTTCTAATAGAATTTTTGTTAATGCTTCCGCAATTACACGTGGGTTTTGGTGTAGCTCTTTTGCTAAACGCATAGCTACATTTGTAGAATAATCTCCAAAGGAAGGATCCTTAGGCATTTCGATTACGACAAAATTGTCTTCTACATCCAAATCATAGGTGCTTTTTAGTGCCTTTTTAATACTGTCTTTAAGTTCTAGTTCAATCAAGTTCATATCAATAACCTCCAATTTCAAAAGTAATAATATTATACACTAGATTCTTAGATAATTCTAGTTTAACCACACATAATCCGTTAAAAAGCTAAAAAAAAACTTCCAATCAAAGAAGTTTTAAATATAAATGGCGCGCCCAGCAGAAATCGAATCCACAACCTTTTGATCCGTAGTCAAACGCTCTATCCAGTTGAGCTATGGGCGCATATAATTGCATTATTTCTAATGCCTTTATATAATATCAAATTTTCAGTCGAAATACAAGTGTATTTTTTATCTTTTTGTATCTTTTAAAGGGCTTTTTTCATTCCAATATGTTGAACATGTTCATCCATTTGTGGTTCTCCACAAACATCGTAACCAATATTTTCATAGAGTCCTTGTACATTACATTGAGAACTTAAATAAGCAATTTTATAACCTGCATCTTTCGCAATCGTTTCCATTGTTTCTACAATGTAGGTAGCTAAACCTTGATGACGAAATTTTTCTAATACAGCAATTCTACCAAAAACAACCATATCATGGTTTTCTTCATCTTCAAACATTCTTCCACATCCAGCAAGTTCTTCATCCACATAAAAGGTAAAGTGCATGGCAATGTCATCTGTTTCATCAAATTCATTTTGAAAGCCTTGTTCTTCTACAAAGATAAGTGTTCTAAGTTCTTTCCAATCTTTCTCATTATCTTCAATTAAATAATCAATTGTCATAATTCATCCTCCTTAAGCTTCATCATAACAAAGCTTTCCTTTAAATACCATTAAATTCTATTCTTTATTGATTTCTTGCCAAGATTTAAGTCCATAAGCACTTTGGGCATGTTTAAATCCAGAATTGATTGCGGTTTGCATTACGTTGGTTGCGATTGCTGCTATCACATCTAAATTAGCTGTTACCTTGCCACTTCCCATAACAAAGATGGTATCCCCATCACTTGTTGTATGAACGGGGGCGATCGTTTGGGCATAAGCATTATGGGTGATTGAAGCAATTTTTTTAGCTTGTGCTTTACTTAGCGTAGCATTGGTTAAAATACAGCCAATTGTCGTATTGCCTTTTGGCAAAGCTAACGATGACAACATTAAATCATAAGTTGACATTAACTTAAGGTCGCTTGTTAAAGGGCCACCAATTTGTTGCTTATTATCTTTATC
>JAVXTH010000045.1:4069-8342 GCA_036642795.1 Erysipelotrichaceae bacterium | reverse complement strand
CATATTAAGAATTTTAGTGCAAATTTATTTTTCGATTTAATATCAAAAAGTACCGAAGATTATGTTTTTATGTGGGATATAAAAAACAATATTTTTAAAGTGTCAGAAGAAATATTTGTTGATTTTGAATTAGCTAAAGAAGTTAAATATAATGTAGTTGGCTATTGGCCAACCATCATGGCAAGTGAAGATGTTGATTATTGGTTAAAAGGAATTAAAGATGTTGTACAAGGAAAAACCAAAGTCCATGATATGGAATATCGTTTGATTAATAAATCCGGAGAAGTAGTTTGGGTTTCTTGTCGTGGTAAAGTAGATTATGATAAAGAGAATCAACCTAAATTAATGGTTGGTAGAATTAGTAACATTGGTAAGAATAATAAATTTGATAATACAACAGGGGTTAAAAGTCGACAAGAATTTGGGAAAGAAATGAATCAAATCATCAAAGCTAAAAACATTGAACAAGGAACACTTGTTTATTTAGATGTCGATAATTTCAAGAACTTTAATGAACGGTTTGGTCATTCATTTGGGGATAAATTGTTATTTTCAATCGTTGAAAAGATAAGAACTCAATTACCGGATGAATGTCAATTATATCGTTTAGATGGGGATGAATTTGCTTTCTTTTATCCTAATTCAACGAACAAACAAATCGAGGAGATTTTCAATAAGATTCAACTTTTATTAGCCCGTAATATTAAAGTAGAAGGAAAACAGTTATTTATTTCTATTTCAGCGGGTGCCTGCATGTATCCGGAAGATGGCGATAATTATATTGATTTATCGAAACATGCTGACAGTGCAATTGAAATTGCGAAATTCAAAGGAAAGAATCAAATAACTTTTTTCTCTAAGAAAGTCCATAATCGTAAACTGAAGAACATTGAATATCAAGAAGCACTACATCGTTGTGTCAACAATGGCTTTGATGAATTCGAATTATATTATCAACCACAAATTGATACCATCACAAAAAAAGTAGTGGGTGCTGAAGCATTATTAAGATGGCATTCAAAGGAATTTGGTGAAATTTCACCGGTTGAATTTATTCCTTTATTAGAAGAGAATAATTTAATTGTAACAGTTGGGAAATGGGTATATGATCAAGCGATTCAACAATGTTTGGAATGGCAAAAAGATCATGACAAGTTTTTAATGAGTATTAATGTTTCTTATATTCAATTAAAAGAACCAAATTTAATTCCTTATTTAAAGAAAACAATGAAAGCAAGTAAATTAGATCCTAAAACTTGTATTTTAGAGTTAACGGAAAATTGTTGGATACCGGATTTAAATATTATCAATGAAGGTTTTAAAGACCTACAAAAAGCTGGTTATGATATTGCGATTGATGATTTTGGAACTGGTTATTCTTCTTTAAATTATTTAAAGAAATTACCTGTAAATTTAATTAAAATAGATCGTAGCTTTGTACAAGGAATTAAAGCAAATAGTTATGAATATACATTTTTAGAATATATTATTAAGTTAGCCCATATCATTCATTTAAAAGTGTGTGTTGAGGGTGTTGAATCATGGAGTGAGTTTGATGTAGTTGAGAAGTCAAAACCAGATTATATCCAAGGCTTTTTATTTGGTAAACCAGTTAATCACAAAGAATTTGAGAAATTGTTTTTTGAAGCTTAATTAAAACTAAATAGTTTTAAAGAGGTAAGTATATGATACAGAAAGTTGATTTATTGGATTTTGTTGAAAGATTTCATCAAGCATATTTTATTTTAAAAGATAAAGATGCTGTTTTAAATGCGTGCTCTCCCTATGTTTTATGGAGTGGCATTTTTAATAATACGATTTATTATCATATAAATGAAGTAGAAGCGATGTTGATGGATCGTAGTGATATCTATGAACATGATTTTATGATTAAGGATAGAAGTTATGGAGTTGAATCCATTAAAGAAGATATCTTCTTAATCAATACCTGTTTAACGCTGAACGATACCGTTCTTGATCATGAAATAAATATGTATTCCTCTTTGATTGTGGAAAATAAACTTGATCATTTACAGATAGACCAAGTACATTTTTCAATTATGAATTCTGAAACACTATTATTAAAAGATGCCGTTATCAAACAAACCAATCGATTGGCAAAAGCCTTACTAGATTTATCAACCTTAACAAATAATGTTCCAGGTGGTATCTTTCGTTGTCGCTACGATGAAACATTGACGATTTTAAGTGTTAGTGAAGGTTTTGAGGAGTTATTTGGTTACACAGAGGAAGAAATTAAAACGAAATATCATAATAGTTTTAAAGAAATGATAGATGAAAGAGATGTTGAAGCAACGAATCTTGAAGTGATTCGTCAACTTAAAATATCACCAAAGAAGAACATTGAATATCGTATTAAGAATAAAAAAGGTGAAACTCGATGGATTTATGATCGTGGTCAGTTGATTGATGAAAGTGATGGAACTCAATCCTTTTATTGTATATTAATTGATATTACCGCTGACAAAGCAGTTCAAGAAGAACTTAGGTTAAACTTAGAACGACACCAAATCATTATGGATCAAAGTAATGATGTTATATTTGATTGGGATATTAAAAAGGATTTAATTGTCTTTTCTTTAAACTGGGTCAAGAAGTTTCATTATAAATATCGTGTTCATAATGCTTTGGCTTTATTTAAAGAGGATGAACAAAATCCTGTCTATAAAGAAGATCGAAAGATTGTCAATGCGATATTTGATGATATGAAACGCGGAGAAGCTTATTTTAATTGTGAAGTAAGGGTTTTAAAAGATGATCATTATATATGGTGTCAAGTAAGAGGAACAACGCAGTTTAATGATGCGCAAGAAGCGATACGAATAGTTGGTGTCATCATTGATATCGATGATAATAAAAGAATGTCACAATTATTACTTAGAAAGTCGCAACAAGATTCCTTAACTGGCATCCTTAATAAAATTAGTGCTCAATCGATGATTAAAGAGAGCCTAGAACATAATTCGTTACAAGATCATAGTGCCTTACTCATTATTGATATTGATGATTTTAAACTAGTGAATGATGGCTTAGGTCACTTATTTGGTGATGCTGTTTTAGTTGAAGTAGCTAATAGTTTGCATGATATGTTAGATAAAGAAGATATTATTGGACGGATTGGGGGAGATGAATTCCTCGTTTTCCTTAAGTCTTATCAAAGCTTTGCGGAAGTGGAAAAGCTAGCAAATTCGATTATTGATTTAATCAGTAATTTAAGATTTGGTTTTGATCAATTCATTACCATTTCATGTAGTGTAGGAATTTCTCTTGCTCCTCAAGATGGTAGAACCTTTAAAGAATTGTATCAAAAAGGTGACAATGCACTCTATCAAGCAAAGCACTTAGGTAAGAATCGCTATGTTTTATATAATGAGCAGTTTTTTAATGAAACAACTTGTGGAAATCATAATCAATTGGCTTCCTTAATTCGTAGCCAAATTGAATCGGATCATTCTTTAGAAAATAACGATCATATGTTAATTGAAACGATATTTAAGGTCTTATATCAAGCAAGTGATATTTACACTGCAGTTGAAATTATCCTTAAATTAGTTGGCGAAAAGTATGATGTTAGCCGAACCTATATTTTTGAAAAGAAAGATAATTTTGGTTATATGAATACTTTTGAATGGTGTCAAGAAGGTATTAAACCTAAAATAAAAGAATTAAAGTATGAACCAATTCAAGATCCAAATGGAAATGTATATGCGGATTTATTTAATGAAGAAGGAATCTTTTATTGCCGAGATTTTAGTAAATTAAATTATGATAGTGAACAGCGAAAAGTGAATCGTGAAATAAAAGCTGTTCTTCAATGTGCAATTATGGAACATGGTGTTTTAAAAGGCTTTGTTGGTTTTGATGAATGCCGAGAGAATCGTTATTGGACACAAGAACAAATTAATGCGTTAACTTTTATATCGAGAGTATTGAGTACTTTTTTATTGAAAACAAGAATTCAAGAACAATTAATCCAAGAAAGTGAAGGCTTATTAAAGATTTTAAATAATCAAATGAGTTTAGTTTATATCATTGAGAAGGGAACTTATCGAATCTTATTTTTGAATGAAAAATTAAAAGAATTCGAAGAAAGTGCAAAATCAGGGGTTAAGTGTTATAAAGCCTTTATGAACTATGATCATCCTTGTCCTAATTGTCCTTTAAATCAATTATCGAATCAAAATGATAATGCAACCAATGAAGTATGGAATGTGAAAAAGCAGGTTTGGGGACTTGTAAATGCAACGAGTAT
>JAVXTH010000045.1:0-3969 GCA_036642795.1 Erysipelotrichaceae bacterium | reverse complement strand
ATGAAGTATGGAATGTGAAAAAGCAGGTTTGGGGACTTGTAAATGCAACGAGTATGCTTTGGGAGAATCAAGATGCTTATTTAATTAGTATTATTGAGATAACAAATTATAAAAAGAATTAGGAGGTATAATGCAAGATGTTTTATGAAGAAGTACAAGAAAGTGTTAATTATTTAAAACAATATGTAGTTCAAATACCAGAAGTTGGCGTTATTTTAGGTAGTGGCTTAGGTAATTTAATTGATATTTTAGAAGATAAAGTCGTAATTGCTTATCAAGATATTCCTCATTTTCCACAAAGTAAAGTGGAGGGGCATGAGGGTAATCTAGTTTTTGGTAGATTGAATGATCAATATGTTATGATGCTGCAAGGACGTTTTCATTATTATCAAGGCTTAAGTATGAAACAAGTAACTTATCCGGTTTATATGATGAAATTATTCGGCGTTAAAAAACTAATCATCACCAATGCATGTGGTGGCATTAATCAAAGCTTTGCACCAGGGGATTTAATGATAATGGATGATTTCATTAATGGTGTCAGTAGCAATCCTTTAATCGGTGATAACGATGAACGATTTGGTCCACGTTTTCCTGATATGTCGCAACCTTTTGATTTAGATTTTAAACAACATGCGATTGATGTTGCCAAGCGCCATCAAATTCCTTATCAACATGGTGTTTATGCTTTCTTTCAAGGACCATATTATGAAAGTGCAGCCGAGATTAAAATGTATGCATCGTTTGGTTGTGATGCGATTGGAATGTCAAGTGTCCCAGAAATCATTGTGGGAAACTATTTAGGATTAAAGGTATTGGGAATTGCTTGTATTACCAATATGGCTACAGGAATTGCGAAGGAAAAACATGAACATCGTGAAGTTGTAAATGTAGCGAATCAAGCAAATGAAATATTTAGTAAATGGATAACCGCTATTATTAGTAAAAAATAAGTAAAATGTGAAACAAAACAGAATAACTATGGTAATTCATTTTCTTTATGATAATATATAGAGGTAAATTCTTTATGTTATACTTATGAAATTATTAGAAGGAAAGTCATGCAGAATAATAAGATGTTTAAAAGAACCATATTGATTATTGTTTTCATTACCGCGATTGTTATAGTAACCGCGGATTTTGTTATGACTTCTTATTCTTTAATAAATAAAAATACGTATACAGAATTAGAAGAAAATGCGATTCATTATAATGAAATATTAGATATTCAGATTAAGGGAAAAATGCACCTTATGGAAAGTGTCGCAAAGAACATTGAAATTATTCCGGAAAAATCGAAAGAACATATAATTGATGTATTAAATACTGAAATTAATAAAGAGAATTTTGATTTTCTTTCCCTATCGGATTTAAATGGTCTTAGTATCTTTAATAATGGGATAAGTGATCACTTAGAAAATAATGAGTATTTTAAACTTGCATTAAAAGGAGAAAAGAGTATTAGTGATCCAATTTATTCAAAAGAACTCGATTCTAATATTCTTATTTTTGTTGTTCCTTGTTATGAAAATGATAAAGTAAGTGGTGTCCTTAGAGGTATTTATGATGTAAAGAAGCTAAGTAATTCCGTATCTACTTTCTCAAGAACTGGTTATGGTTTCATTGTAGGTGAAGATGGAACGATTATTTTAAATAGTGATCATAAAGATAAAGTATGTAATGGAAATAATTTATTTGAATTCTTTAAAGAAAAAGATATTAAGAATTCGTTAAGCGTTAAAGAATTTCAAGAGATGATTGAAAAGAAACAAACGAAAACTTTTGATTATACTTATCAAGGTGAAAAGCGTTATGCAACCTTTATGGCAATGGGCATGAATAATTGGTATACGTTTAGTTTTGCTAGTGATACTGCTTTAAAAGATGAAGCTAATCGATTGAATACGATTACTTTTCAATTGGTGGTCAAAATTCTAATTATCTTTATCTTATTAAGTATATATTTAACATTACAAAGAGCAAAACAACAGAAGCGATTAAAAGCATCAAATGATAATTATGAAACCCTTGTTGCTAATATAAAGGGTGGTGTTATTACAACGATGCGTGAAATGGAACATAGTGAATATGGTATTGTAACCTATGCTTCTCAAGGCTTCTATGAAATGACAGGTTATACCAAAGCGGATATCGATAGTATGTTTAATGGTCGTTATCGCAGTATCGTTGATCAAAGGGATTTATATAAATTTGAAGAAGAATATTTCACAGCGAATATTGAAGGTGCAGCCTATTCGATGCAATATCGAATTGTTAAGAAAGATGGATCCATTATTTGGGTTATGGATAACTCACATATTGTGATTGATAATAATGGGAATCGAATTGATCATGGTATTTTAACGGATATTACAGATATTAAGCAACAAGAGAATAACTTAAAATTAAGTGAAGCACGCTTTAAAATCGCAACCCAATTATCAAGTAGTTATATTTCTGAATTTGATTTAGCTTCCTTACGTTATACTCATGTTGAAAATGCGGAGTGTATCTTTAAAATCTCTGCGGATGAAATTATTAAAGATACCGATGCTTTCGCAAATGGAACTTTCAATGAAGTTATGCTAAATAACATTCATTACCTTTATGATGAAGCGGATTATGAAATTGTTTTTAACGCTTATCGAACTTTGTTTGAAAAATACAGCAGTGATTTTGAGGCAAGGGTTAAACTACGTCAAGGAGATTCTGTGTGGTGCCAAGTTCATCTTGTGTTAATCAACGATGAGGAAAAAAGACCAATTCGAATGATTGCTACGATGAGTGATGTCGATGATATCAAAAGAGAAACGATGCAATTAAAAATTGAAACCCAATTAGATCCATTAACCGGTATTTATAATAAAGTGGCAACCCAAAGCATTGTTGATCGAATCTTAATCGAAGATAATGACAAGATGCATGCTTTAATGATGATTGATGTCGATAACTTTAAAGGCGTAAATGATACACTAGGGCATATGTTTGGCGATGCAGTTTTAATGGAAGTACTTGCAAAGCTTAAAAAAATGTTCCGTTCACAAGATATTTTAGGAAGAGTTGGAGGCGATGAATTTCTTATCTTTATTCGTGATATTAAAGATGAGGATATTGCATATAAAAAAGCCAAACAAATTTGTAAAGCCTTTAAAAAGACGTATGTTGGCGAAAAACAAGAATACCAGATTTCATGTAGTGTTGGTGTTGTGATTAGCCAGGAAAATGAGAATTTCTCATCCTTATTTAATAAAGCAGATATTGCTTTGTACCAAGCAAAAGAAAACGGTAAAGATCGTTTCCATGCTTATAACGGAGAAGAAAATCATCATGTTGAAATACGTGCAGAACGCCAAGCAAATATTAAAAAACTAGATGAGAATGATCAACCGATTATGTTGATTAAGGATCGAGTGTTTGAGATATTGTATGAAACTCATGATTTTAATAGTAGTATCAATTTAGTATTGGCATTGCTTGGTAGAATCCATGATGTGAATCATGTTTATATCTTTGAAGTATTTGAAGATCAAATACATATGCGAAATACGTATGAATGGTGTAATGAAAATGCAATTAAATTTATTGATCGACTTAAATGCGTTAAAATCCCAGAAAATATCGATACCTATTTTGATCAGACAAATGATTCATTTTATTGCCCAGATGTGAAAGTAATCGATTCCAATATTGAATATTTAATTGTTGATAAAAAGGTTAAATCAACTTTACAGATTTTAGTAAAAGATAATCAAAAACCATTTTGTTTTATAGGCTTTGATGATTATAAAGGCAACGATGGTTATTCATGTGATGAAATAAATGCCTTGCGAGATGCCGCTAAAATTATGGGTGTCTTTCTAAAGAAACGACGTTTAGAGGAAGCATGCAATCAAAAAGATTAAGAATAACCAGCGGAAAACGGTTATTCTTTTTTGTGTTATAATAAATAAGCGATGGGAGATGGGCTTA
>JAVXTH010000044.1:0-8439 GCA_036642795.1 Erysipelotrichaceae bacterium | reverse complement strand
ATAACATAAAAATAATTCTTTCCTAAATGAATTGTCTTTACTTAGAAAGAAGATTATAATCAGATTGTTAAATAAGAGGGGTAATATTATGCCATTAACTGTTGATACCGGACCAAGAATTTATTTAGAAATACAAGCAAAAGGAAACTTTGGACTTCACGTTTTATTTACTTGGAATGAAATTGATATGGAACATGCATTTTCATTTAATACAAAGAAACAAACGGGTAACATTTTATGTGGAGAAAGTGAAGTTTTTACCTTTGATCATAACTGTGATAATATCACATTAATCATTTCAGATGATCAAGATCATGAAATAGAAACATTTAAACTTGAATCCTTTACGGTTTCGCGTACTTATGTAGTATCAGGAAGTTATACACAGCCAAGTATTTCAACTCATGAAAATTAACGAGATAAATATTGTAATGCGACTTAAATTATTTTATAATAATACAGTATTTTTAATTACCGAAGGAGAAAAGTCATGGCAGGATATGTTGTAGTAGGAACTCAATGGGGTGACGAGGGTAAGGGAAAGATTGTTGATGTACTTGGTGAAAAGGTTGATTATGTAGTTCGCTTTCAAGGTGGAAATAATGCAGGTCACACGGTCATTGTAAATGGTGAAAAAACAGTATTACATTTACTTCCATCCGGAGTCTTACATAAACAAGCGAAATGTATTATTGGACCAGGAGTTGTTGTTGATCCTTTTGTGTTATTAGAAGAAATGAAAGTATTAGAAGATCGTGGTGTAGATGTCAGTCATATTTATGTAAGTGATTGTGCACATTTAATTATGCCCTATCATATAAAATTAGATGCCTTACAAGAAGAACGAAAAGGTGAGAAGAAGATTGGAACTACGAAGCGAGGTATTGGACCTTGTTATGCCGATAAATATACAAGAATTGGAATACGTGTAGGTGACTTACAAGATTTTGATATCTTTAAAGAGAAACTTGCCGACACATTGTCAATAAAGAATGAACAAATTGTGAAACTTTATGAAGAAGAACCATTTGATTATGATGAACTAATTGAAAAATTCAAAGTTGTTCGTGAAAAGCTATTACCAAGAATTATCGATAGTGTTGTTGAAGTTAATAAAGCCTTAGATGAAGATAAATTTGTATTATTTGAAGGTGCCCAAGCAGCAATGCTCGATATTAACTATGGAACTTATCCCTATGTAACATCCTCATCACCTACTTCCGCAGGAGTATGCGTGGGAGCTGGTGTTTCACCTAAAAAATTAGATCGAATCATCGGGATTGTGAAAGCATATTCAACACGAGTTGGTGAAGGACCTTTTGTCAGTGAATTATTAGATGAAGATGGAGAACGCATTCGTAGCATAGGAAATGAATTTGGCGCAACCACAGGAAGACCTAGAAGATGTGGTTGGTTGGATTTAAATGTAGTTCGTCATGCAGCAATGATTAATGGTCTTACGGACTTAGTTATCACAAAGATTGATATCTTATCCGGATTTAAAAAACTACCAATCTGCGTTGCTTATGACATCGATGGTGAGCGTTATGAAAGTATCCCCGCATCACTTGATAAGATGTATCGTGCCAAACCAATCTATGAAATAATGGATGGTTGGAGTGAAGATATTAGTAAGATTCGAAACTATGAAGAATTACCTTACAACTGTAAGAAATATTTAAAACGGATTGAAGAATTAACAAAAACTAGAATCAGTATTGTATCAGTTGGACCGGAACGTTCGCATAATATTTACATTCATGATATAATCAACAAGTAATCCTGGTAAGAACCAGGATTTTTGTACCTTAAAGGAGTCTATATGAAATTTAAAGAACTAATTAAAGATGAACAAATATTAGAAGCCATTAATCTTTTAGAATATGAAGAATTAATGCCAGTTCAAGAAAAAATAATTCCCTATATTCATGAGAAAAAGGATGTTATTGTAAGAGCTAAAACAGGAAGTGGAAAAACGGCAGCTTTTTCCATCCCAATGATTGAAGATATTACTTGGGAAGATCGTTTACCACAAGCATTAATTCTAGCACCTACTCGTGAATTGGCTTTACAAATCAATGAAGATGTAGAGAGCTTATCGATGTTTAAACGAATTAAAACCGCATTATTATTAGGTAGAGTTCCTTATCAACCACAAATAATGAAATTAAAAGATCGCTGTCATATCGTTATTGGTACACCAGGAAGAGTAATGGATCATATTAAACGTGGGACTTTAGATTTAACGAACATCCGTTTTGTCGTATTAGATGAAGCCGATCAAATGTTAAATATGGGCTTCATTGAACAAGTAAGCGATGTTTTAAAACGTTTACCTAAAGAACGCAATACATTATTATTCTCAGCTACGATGCCAGAACAAATTGCTAATCTATCAAGTGAATTCATGAACGATCCGATTTCAATTCACATTGAAGATGGAAATAAAGCAAATGTTGAACATCAATATTATGTAGTAACCCGAGATGAAAAAAATAAAATAATTAAAAACATCTTACTTCATGATCATGTAGAAGATGCGATGATTTTCGCATCGACTCATGAACGCGTTGAAGAAGTTTATGATTACCTTCAAGATTATGATATTTCATGCGATTACTTACATGGTGGCTTACTTCAAAAAGATCGTTTTGCGGTAATGGAAGATTTTAGAAAAGGTAAATTTCGTTATCTGATCACAACCGATGTATCTGCTCGTGGAATTGATATTCCTGCTTTATCCCATGTTATTCATGCGGACTTACCAAGAGATGGAGCAACGTATGTTCATCGTATTGGAAGATGTGGAAGAGTTGATGAATCAGGAATTGCGATTGCCTTATGTGAAAAATCAACGCTACCTCGTTTAGAAAAAATCTTAGAAGATAGTGAACTAGACGCAACCGAAATGGATAGTGACATCATCCGTTTTTATGAAAGTAAACACGATGATTGGGCATGCTTCAGCGATAAAACAAATGTAATAAAAAAAGATCTTGTTCGTCATGATGTAATTAAACTTTATTTCAATGGTGGTAAAAACAAAAAAATGCGTCTTGGTGATTTTGTTGGAGCTATTTGTCAAATCGATGGAGTTGAAAGTGATGATATCGGTAATATTGAAATCAAAGATACCGGCTCTTATGTAGATATTCTACATGGTAAGGGTGATTATGTAATGAAGTCTTTAAAAGATAAATCAATCAAAGGTAAAAAATTAAGAATACAAAAAGCGAAGTCGTAATTATGACTTCGCTTTATTTAAATCTTTCCATAAATTTTTCAATTCGATCAAGTGCAAGCTTAATCTCTTCAATACTATAAGCATACGAAACTCGAATAAAGCCTTCACCAGCGTTTCCAAATGCGGTTCCAGGAACACAAGCAACTTTTTGATCCTTTAATAATTCTTCACAAAATTCTTCACTGCTAAGACCAGTCGATTTAATACTTGGGAAAATATAGAAAGCACCGTGAGGGGTATGCGTTTCTAAACCGATACGATTAAATCCTTTGACGATAAAATTACGTCTTAATAAATAAGCATCATGCATTTCCTCAACATGTTTTGCGCCATTACGTAAACCTTCAATTGCTCCATATTGAGCAGAAGTAGGAGCAGACATAATAATATACTGATGAATTTTATTCATTGCCATGGCAATTGTTTTATCAGCTAATACATAGCCTAAACGCCAGCCAGTCATTGCGAATGCTTTTGAAAAACCACTGATTAAGATAACTTGATCTTTGATTTCATCAAAATTAGCGGGAGAACAAAATTCTTCATCGTAAGTTAATTCCGCATATATTTCATCGCTGATAACGATAAGATTATGCTTTTTAATAATCGGTACAATTTTCGCGTAATCATCATGACTCATAACACCACCGGTAGGATTACTAGGGTAGTTGATAATCATCGCTTTGGTTTTGTCACTAATAGCAGCTTCTAGTGCTTCTGGAGTTAATTTAAATTGATTCTCAGATTTTAATTCAATCATCTTAGGAATGGCTCCAGCTAATTGAACTCCAGGTTGATAGGCTACATAACCAGGTTCTAATAAGATGACTTCATCACCTGGATCAACGATCGCACGTAAAGCAATATCAATCGCTTCACTACCACCAACGGTAACAACGACATTGTCTTTTGGATCGTAAGTTAAATTAAAACGACGCTTTTGATAAGCACATATCTCTTGACGTAATTCAAGTAAACCCTGATTTGCAGTATAATAAGTTTTGCCACTTTCAATTGAATAAATGGCTGCTTCACGAATATGCCAAGGAGTTGCGAAATCGGGTTCACCAACTCCTAGAGAAACAACACCTTCCATCTCATTAGCCAAATCAAAGAAGCGACGAATTCCACTAGGTTTTATTTCCTTGACATGTTTACTGAGTATTTCTTCGTTCATTATGGAGTCACGATAAGCCGTTCATTTGGCTTCTCCTCTTCATCAAAGATAACTCCACTTGCTTTATACTGCTTCAAAACAAATAACGTAACCGTTGAAGTAACATGTTCAACACAGGCAAGCTTAGCTACGAAGTTTGAAACTTCTTGCATCGTTTTGCCATTAACAATTACCGTAAATTCACTTTTTCCACTCATTAAATACATCGTATCAACTTCAGGGAATCGATAAATATTTTTAGCGACACGATCATAACCAAACTCACGCTCAGGAGTAACACCAACTTCAATTAAAGCCATGACTTTGTCATTGTTGGTTTTATCCCAATTAATAATCGTGTGATAACCGCAGATAATTTTATCTTTCTCTAATTCATCCATCGTTGAAAGAATACTCTTTTCATCTGATTGCAGGATGTCTGCCAAATCACGTGTTGATAATCTTGCCTTTTTTTCTAATAATGATAACAATACTTGCTTTTCCATTTCATCACCTTTTCTATAATAATTCTATTTTATATCGTATTAACAATCGTGTAAACCTTTATTGAGGTAAATAAGCAATTAAAGCACTATTTTTCATTAAATCTATCGATATCTACGATTGAATTCGCAATTATGATTATGTTATAATATAATGACAAAAGGAAGTGGTGAAATGGATAATCTTATTCTTATGGATAAAATGGTTGCATGCGCAAAACTTGCTGGTCAACTAATGAAACGGAAACACCCAACTATAATAAGTAACAAAACGGATTCGGCAAATATTGTAACGAATGTCGATTTAGAAGTTCAGGATTTAATTATTAATAAATTACTTGAATTTAAACCAGATGCGCAGATACTTGCGGAAGAAGGTGTAGTACCATCCAAAGGTTGTCGTTCGTATTTTATCATTGATCCAATTGATGGAACCACTAATTATGCCTATAATTATAATCATTCTGCCATCTCCATCGCTTACGTTGAAAATGGAATTGGCAAGATTGGGGTTTGTTATAACCCATATCAAAAAGAAATGTTCTATGCCACAATTGGATATGGAGCCTATTTAAATAAAAATAAAATTCAATGTAACAATCATATTTTAAAAGATTCACTTGTAATTTGTGGAACATCACCTTATCATAAAGAAAATGCCCATAAAACATTTGAAACAATGGAGGCCATTTTTGTGAATTCTCGAGATATTAGAAGATCTGGCAGTGCTGTTTTAGATTTGTGCTATATCGCTAGTGGTAAATGTGATGCTTTTTATGAAGAAGTATTATGTCCATGGGATCATGCAGCTGCTGTTATTATCATCAAAGAGGCAGGAGGTAAAATACAAACTTTAAATGGATCATATAGCTATGAAAAACCAATTGGCCTAGTAGCTGGATGTCCTTCTAATTTTAAAGAATTTATAGAATTAACTAATCGATAGAAAGGATACATGTATGATAGATAAACCCGATTTAAAGAAAAAAGTAATTTTTTCTAATAGTAACTATATTACAGTAGAAAAAATACGCTATGATTTTAATAATGAATTAATCGTTAAAAAGAGAAAACTAACGACTCTTTATATAATAAATTTAATTTTAGCAATCGTCTTTTCTTTATTAATAATTAATAAATTTCAAATTACCGCAATTCTTCTCCAATTACTTACCATCGCACTTTTTCTATTATTCTTTAATTATTTATATTACATAGTAGCTAGTTTTATATTGCCAGCAAATGTAAAAGCACTATTAAATAAACACGACCTGTGAAAACAGGTTTTTTTATGCAACTTATTTGTATTCTACTTCATTTGCGTGTTACAATAATAACGTTCTAAATGGGAATAAGATACAAAGGGACAATCGGGAATGTGGTAAAAGCCACAACAGCCCTCGCTACTGTAAAGAGGATGAAAGCTCAATAACCACTGCGTGTAAGCGGGAAGGTGAGCAAGTAAGATGAATCTAAGTCAGGAGACCGACCTTGTATAAAGCATTTTCTATTAAGCGAAAGGGATTAATAAAATGAAAAAGACAAGTAAATTAGTTAAGATTTTTTTTGTGTTGCTTTTAAGTTTCACTACACTTATTGGCGTTAAAGCACAAACAACTCAAACAGGTAGTGAACTTACCAAGGATTGGACTTATTTCCTAGGCAATTATGAGATGCCAGGAGTAAGTGATGCGAAAACACCTACAATTGGAGGAATAAAACCCACTAAATTATTTAATGATTTAAAAGGCGGAAATCCAATTATTGTAGACGACTATATTTATTTTTCATCAGATAATTATGATCGAAATGCAAAAGCAAAAATAAACAAATTAGATAAATCAGGGAAAATAATCGCAAGCGCAGAAATAAATGGTAAATTAGGGTTTTTCACACAAATTGCTTATGGTAACGGTATGATATTTGTACCATTTGGAGATGGTGAAATCCAAGCGTTTGATGCCAATACATTGAAATCTTTATGGATAAGTAAAAAAATTAAAGGTGCGAATCAAGCTTTATCGGCAATTGTATATCAAGATGGATATATTTACTCGGGATATTCAAATGCAACAGGTTCAATTGGATGTTTTTTTGGAATTGATGTGAGAGATGAAGATACATCAAAGCCAGATGAAATGAAAGATTATAAATGGACCTATGGGGACAAAGGTTATTATTGGTCAAGTGGAGTAATCGCAAATGATAAAATATACTTTGCTGGTACTGATGGTAATTTGGTAAGCCATAGTTTAAAAGATAATACCGTATTTGATACTTTACAACTAGGAAGTGCGGTTCAAAGCATACCTGCCTATGATAAAAAACGGAATCAATTATTTATTTCCGCATATGATGGAACTTTGAAGGCAGTTGATTTAGATTCGACCGGGAAATTTATAAAAACAAGTTTAAAATCAGTTAAACTAGCGACAAATGAAATGACTTCAAGTCCTGTCGTTTATCATGATAGTGTTTATATTGCAGGCGGAGGAGTTGGCTGTGATGGAGCATTTAATGTAGTGTCGGCTGATAATCTTACGGTTAAATATAAAATAAACTCGATAAAATCACAATCCACACCTTTAGTATCTTCTGCTTATGAAAACGGGAAACACGAAGTTTATATTTATGTTGTGGGTTATGCTGATGGTATACCATATATCATTCATGATGATGGTAATGCAATATCTTCTGAAATTCTTACAGATAAAGGTACTAATCTTCACCTGAATGATTCTTCATCTTTTATCGCGGATTATGATGGTAATCTTTATCTTCATGATGCCTACGGAACTCTTTATGCCTTTGGTAATAAGAATGGTGGAGCTTATACATCCGATGATGTTATTCGTAAGATAAAAGCATTACCTAGCATTGATAATATAAGTGAAACAGATTATTTTGATATTCATAACTTAGTAAAAAGATATGAAAAACTGAGTGTAGCAGATCAAGGTAAAGTAAGTAATATTGATACATTGAATCAAGCTTATGCTCAAGTATTATCACTTAAAGATGTAGTAGGGAAAATTAATAAGATTAATAAAGATATTGAATCTTTAAATGCGATTATTACGTTACAAGATGAAAATAAAATCACAACAATATGGAATATGTATCAAGGATTAAATGCTACTGATAAAACTAAAGTTGTGAATGCGAATAAATTAATTGATTTAAAAGCACAATTAGATAAATTATTATTAGATGAAAAGATTAAAGATCTCAATTCTAAGATTAGTAAATTAGATGATATCAAAGATATACCTTTAACTAAAAAAAGTGAAGTTGAATCTTTGTTTCAACAAGTGGAAGCATTAACAAAAGAAGATCAGAAAAGAATTACGGATAAAGATAAGTTAAATAAAACTTATCAGTTTATACTAGATAGTGAAAAGACGATTAAGACAATTAATGAGAAAATATGGAATAATATTAAACCTTTAAATGTAACATTAGAGGATGAATCAGATATTAATGAAATTAATAAGTTATATCAATCTTTAAGAAAACAAGATCAAAAACTTATTGAT
>JAVXTH010000043.1:0-8937 GCA_036642795.1 Erysipelotrichaceae bacterium | reverse complement strand
TAAAAACTAGGTTTTATTGATTTACGGTTGAATAATGATATAAATTAGGTATAATGATAAAGAAAGATTAACTTATAGGGGATTAAATAATATGGAACAAACGCTTTCTTATCATGGTAATAACGGTAAAAAACAAAAGTATCGTGATTTAATCACTATTATTTGTGTCATAATCGCATCAGCTGTTATGGCAATTAATATTAATACCTTTGTATCTGCAGGTGGTTTATATCCTGGTGGTTTAACGGGTCTTACGGTCTTGATTCAACGTGTTTTTGATAGTTATTTTGGTATTACTTTACCATATACGCTTGTTAACTTAAGCTTAAATGCGATTCCTGCTTACATTGGCTATCGCACCGTAGGAAAGAAATTCACGATGTTTTCCGTCTTAATGATCTTATTAACCGGTATTTTTGTCGATGTTTTACCAATTAGTAGTATTACCTATGATATCTTATTAATCGCGGTTTTTGGTGGTATCATCAATGGAGTTGCCTTAGGGATTGCTCTGCGTGGTGGGGCAAGTAGTGGTGGAACCGATTTTATTGCGATTGCGTTAAGTAAAAAATTAAATATGCCAACTTGGAATTACATTATGGGTTATAATGTAGTTATGTTACTTGCAGCTGGATATTTGTTTGGTTGGGAAAAAGCTTTATATTCAATTATATTTCAGTTTTGTTCCACTCAGATTCTAAATACAATTCATTTAAAATATAAGAAAATGACTTTATTTATTATTACGAATAAAGGCGATGAAGTTGCTCATCAACTGCTTGTATTCACGCATCATGGGGTAACTCGTTTTGAGGGAATTGGAACTTATTCGAATAAACCTAGAACTCTATTATATACAGTAATTGCCACCAATGAGGTTAAAAAGGTAATGAATGTCGTCCGTATGATTGATGGCCATGCCTTTATTAATGTTGCGAAAACGGAACAAGTGGATGGAAGATTCTATCAACCACCAATTGAATAAAGATGTTATAATATTCGTAACATCTTTTTATTTTTAGAAAGGAGAAATTATGGACAAAAAATATCCAGCCGTCGATATCATGAAATTTGTATGTTCTTTTTTAGTCATTGTAGTACATACTTCTCCTTTATTGCCTTATTCTTACTTAGGAAATTTTATTTTAATTAATATTATTGGTAGAATTGTAGTTCCTTTCTTTTTTATTTCAACGGCTTTTTTCGTTCGAAGAAATACGATCAAAAGAGGGAATTTGTATTTTAAAAAATATATCATTGCTTTAATTCAATTATATTTATTTTGGAGCCTTATTTATCTTCCAATTGGAATTCAGTGGATTCAAGCTAATTTCCATCTACCTTGGTATTTATATCCCGTTGCTTTATTAGTTGCCTTATTCTATATTGGAACGTATTTTCATCTTTGGTATATACCGGCTTTAATTTTTTCTTTGGTTATCATTCATTTTTTAGCAAAACATTTTTCTTTTAAAGTATTATTTATTATCTCGTTTGGTTTATTATGCATCGGAGCTTTAGAAACGTATTATGGGGTAATTTCAAATCAAATATTATTGAAGATCATTGATAACTATATGAAGTTCTTCGTTACCACGCGCAATGGCTTTTTCTTTGGTTTGTTTTATGTAACCTGTGGTTATTATTTAGCGAAAGATCAAGTATTTTCAAACTTTAAATATAATGGTAGCTTATCCATTGTCTTTGCGATTGCACTTGTAATCGAAGCCTTTTCATTATATAAAACAAATTCAATTAATTTTAATTTCTTAATTATGGCAGCACCCTTCACTTTCTTCTTTTTCCAATATTTAAGAACGATTGATGTACCATGGAAATTTAATTATCAAAAAATTAGAGAATATACGAACTTATATTATTTCACTCATGCGATGTTTTTAGTATTGATTCCTTTTATTCTTTCTTTGTTTGATCAAAAAGCTTTATTTGATCAATATGGTTTTGTCAGATTCTTCTCAGTTTTAATAGGTACCCATATTATTTCTACGCTTATTTATCATTTCAAGAATTCACGACTTGGGAAAATGTTTCGTTTCATATAAAAGGAAGTCAAATATTTCATCTGACTTCCTTTTCTTTATGAATGAATTTAATGTTAGCCTCTTATAAGAATGGTTAATAAGGAAGCTAGATAAATGCTGACTCTTTGTGGTTTTAAATGGGCAAAGCTTTGTTTAGTGATCTCTGCGATTGCACATAGCTTATCAACCCCTTGAAGAATCCAACCCTCTGCAGTGCGGGGCATATGAATGCTCATCGGCCACATATGATGAACAATGGCATCGGCCATAATATCATTGACTTCAATGAGTTCACGCGCACTTTGTAAAGCGACAATTGGATGGACAACGGAATGTCTTCCTTCCATTGGTTGCTCTTTGTTTTTCCAATCATATAAGAATAAATCATGGACTAAACCAGCACGAGCAGCACTTACATAATCTAATTTAAATTTACGACATAGTAAGAAAGAATAATAAGAAACATTGATACTATGTTGGAAACGACTTGTTTTACAATGTTGATGAAACACTTTTAGTTGTTGAACATCATCAAAATCGAGAATATCACGAATACAATCAACAAATTCTATTGCAACATCTTTTTGAGGTTCTTTAAGATTATTTCTAGAACAGATTGCTTTATTCATTTCATCCCTCTTTTCAATATGAATATACTTTACCACAAAATAAAAATAAATAAAGATATATTTTATGTGAAATTGTTTTTAATGTATACCTATTTATTTAAAAATCGTTTATAATAATGATTAGAAAGAAGTTGGTGATTTATTTGATCGAAGAATGTTATCTTCATGTATTAGATCCAAGTGCAAATCTTTTGGTTGAAAGTGAAATAAAAAGTTCAATGGAAGAAGCTACACAAAAAGAATTAGAAACTAAAATGAATAAAGCAATGCAAAGCAATGCTCGAAAAAAAGCTACCTTTGATTCAGATAATGAAGTTCTTATATGGATTCATCAGTGGAAAGATAAAGAAATAACTTTAGCTCAATTCTCACATTTAATGATTACAAAGATCTTTGAAACTAAAAAACAATATGGATTATATGAAGCAAGTGATGTTATGATTGCTTCTTTATTATATGAAGAACGTCGTTATTTAATGATAATGGATAATGCTTATAAAGAAGGATTAACGCATTATATTCAAAGTGGAGAACAACAGAATCAAAATGATGTTATGATTTATAAAACAATCTTTTCTAGTAATATCATGAAGAAGGATCATATTGTCATCTTTGAGTTAAGTGATGACAGTTTACAATTAATTGAAAATAAAACAAGGATGGAACCTAATGCAGTCTTTGTTTATGCGGATTTAATCTTAAAAGTTCAAAGTAAAAATGCTTACCAAGATGATGTGAAGACGCTTCGTAGTCTTTCAGAAAAAATGTTAGATAAGTATGAGGGTGAACCATTGAAGAGCATTCCAAAAGTGAAACAGATGATCTGTGATGCAGCGAATCAAGATGAGCCTTTGGAAGTAGCAAGTTTAGCTGAAGTGATGTTTTATGATCAACCAATCGCAAAGCAAGAATTTATCGAAGCAAGTAAACAAGCCGGAGTTGAGTCTTACCTTCATTGTGAATATGGAAAGCCAACGAAAAAAGATCAAGTTCAAAAGCTTAAAACCGATCGAGGTATTGAAGTGATCATTCCGGTTGATTATATGAATAGTGACTATGTTGAAATTGTTCAGAATGAGGATGAAACAATTACCATCAATTTGAACTATATCCATCATATTATATCGCGATAGCGAGTTAGGAGAGGAACGATGATTAAAATTGAAAAAACCAGCGTAATGAATTTAGAAAATGCGATGCGTGGAGCTCGTAATCCCATGAATAGCTGGGCAAGAGGGGATAGTAGTTATGATGAGGCAGGGAATTATATACTAGGTGCCAATGATTTGGATTTAGCGAAACGACTTGCTCATGCAGGCAGTGACCATCGTAAATTCATTCGTCAAATTATCGTCTGTGTCGATTTCAATGCACCGATGTATTGGTGGAAAGAATTTGATACTTATAAGGTAGCAACCGTTGCAAATTCAACTTCTACGATGCATAAGATACATTCAAAACCATTTACAAGGGATGATTTTGCTTGGGATGAAATGAATGAAGAAGCGTTAAGCTGTCTTGATGGCATCATTGAAGTATTAGAAAAACTTCGCTTGAATTTTTTAGCTACCAAAGATAAAACCATTTGGTATTCGATGATTCAATTATTACCAAGTAGTTATCTACAATTAAGAACGGTTACGATGAATTATGAAACATTGGTTAACATTCACCATGCTCGTTGTAATCACAAACTAAAAGAATGGCATGAAGTATGCGCATGGATTGAAACCCTTCCATATGCATCGGATTTAATCCTATTAGATTAAGAAAACAGGCAATCGCGATGATTGTCTTTTTTTCATTTAAGATGTTGAAAAGACTTGTAGTTTTTTTATTCAATTTCGTATATAATGAAACATATAATTTATTGAAGGTGAAAATAATGAAAAAACTAATAATCTTGGTTATCGTAAGTAGTTTATGTTTCTTAAGTGGGTGTTCAAACAATGAAAATAATCATGGTTTAGATCCAGAAAAACCAGTGACAATTCATGTTTGGCATTATTATAATGGAGTTTTGAATACTGAATTTAATTCCATGGTAAAAACTTTCAATGAAGAAGTTGGTTTAAAAAAAGGTATTAAAGTTGTAGCTAGTTCACTTGGTAGCATCAATGAAGTTAATAACCAAGTGATGGCATGTTTGAAGGATGAAAACGGATCAACTAAAATGCCAGATATATTTACGGCTTATCGAGATTTAGGCTTTGATGTAAATAAGCATAAAGCAGCGGTTGATTTAACGAAATATTTAGATAAAGAAGAAATTGATTATTATAATAAAGATTTCATTGAAGAAGGAATGTTTGATGGGAAATTATTAATTCTACCAACCAGCAAATGCAGTGAATTATTAATCATAAATAAGACTGATTGGTTACCGTTTTCAAAAGCAACCGGCACAAAGCTAGCTCAACTTGAAACATGGGAAGGTTTAGTTAAAGTAGCCAAACGCTATTATGAATATACGGATTCATTAACACCGGCTTTAAACGATGGAAAAGCTTTCTTTTCACGGGATGCGTTCGCAAATTATATGTACATCGGTGCGGAGCAATTACAGGAACCATTGTTTTCAATTAAAGATGGGAAAGCAAGCGTTACTTTAGATAAAAAAACAATTCGAAGATTATGGGATCATTATTATATACCTTATATTCATGGCTATTTTGTGAATGAAGGGAAGTTTGCAAGTGATGATGCGAAAACCGGGGATATCATAAGCTATGTAGGCTCTAGTAGTTCCGCTGGATATTTTCCTAAAGAAGTAACGATTGAGAATCAACCAGCTTATCCGATTGAAGGCATGTATCGAAATGTGCCTGGTTTTAAAGGTGGAAAAAAGGCTGTCATGCAACAAGGTGCTGGGATGATTGTGGCAAAATCAAATGAGAAAAAGGAATATGCATCAACCTTATTTCTTAAATGGTTTACACAAACAAAACGTAATTTTGATTTTTCAATCTCTTTAAGTTATCTACCAGTAAGCAATGAAGCAATGAAAGAAAGCTATTTTGAAAAGAACATAAAGAAGCAAGAACAACCTTATAATGAAAATGTAATTAAAGCGAATCGACAAACATTAAAGCAATTTAATAGCAATAAAGCTTATGTCAATGATGCGTTTGAAAACAGTCTAGAAGTTCGTAAAATATTAGAGACTTCAATGCCTTCACTTGCGAAAAAAGATCGCGAAGATATTAAACTTAAAATTAGAACAGAAGGAGAGAATGAAACGCTATTTGAAACTTATGAAAGTGATGAATATTTCAATCAATGGTTTATACAATTTGAAAAACAATTAAAGGATTGTGTGAATCAATGATGAAATATCAAGCATTACCAAAAAACTCAATTGTTTATAAAATATTAGTGCCGACAATCATTGTATTGTTACTTCAAGCAATAATATTTTTTAGCGCAATTATCTTTGGTGGGGTGTTTGATCAGTTACAACAAAATCGAATGGATGTTTTAAATGAACAAGTAATTAATCGAAAGAATTATTTAGAAAATGAAATGAAAGATCAATGGTCAAACATTGATAATTATGAAGAAATATTTGCAAATAAAATTAAACCATATGCAAAGTATCAAAGAAAAGATGCTATGCTAGAAGCATGTCATAACGATTTAATTCAGATGTTACGCATTAGTGAAACCAATGGTGCTTTCTTAATCTTAAATCCAGATGAGAATGAAACAGAAGTTTCGGCCCTTTACATTAGCGATAGTGATCCACGTACGCCGATTGGTGACAACGAAGACTTATTATATCAAGTTGCGCCAAATAGCTTAGTGAAAGAATATGGCATTGGAATGGGCCAATTTTGGCAAGCTAAATTCCCTAAAGAAATCGTAAATTATAATTTTTATGAAAAGACCATTCATGCCGCTATGGATTATCCTACTTTACCCGCAAGTGATCTAGGTTATTGGTCGAAACCATTTGAATTAATTCCACAAACTGGGGAAACGATGACTTATTCGATTCCTATTATAGATGAAGATGGAACGATTTATGGTTTATATGGAATTGCGATTAAATGTGATTATTTAGAAGGCTTTCTGCCTTTTCATGAGTTAGTTGATGATAATAGTGGAAGTTATTATTTAGAAATGAAAGAGAACCAGCATTACCGTAAAGTCGTTGCGAATGGAATAACGTACGATCAATATGTTAAGAATGGAAAAGAATTAGAATTTAATGAAAATGTATATTCTGATATTTATAAAATTGAAACAAATCATAAAACATCAAATCAAGTATATGCCAGTAGCAAAAGAGTAGATTTATATAATAAAAATTCGCCTTTTGTGAAGGAAACATGGTCTTTAATCGCTATGGCTACGATGGATTCTTTATTTGCTTTTAGCGCTAAAATTATAAAACTATTAGGCTTTACTTTAGTTATCAGTTGTTTATTAGCTGTTATTGCTCTACTGATTGTGGCAAAACGAATTTCTAAGCCAATTGTTAAATTAGTAAAACAAGTAAATCAAAGCAAACCAGATCAAGAACTACAACTACAGAAAACCAATTTCGATGAAATTGATAATCTTGCTGCTTCAATCACGCATTTATCAATCTCAGTAGCTAAATCAGCTAGTCGTTTCTCACAAATTATTGATTTATCAGGAGAAGCGATTGGTGCTTATGAATTTGTCGAAGGAGATCGTCGGGTTTATTGTACGAATAAATTCTTTACCATTTTAGAATATCCACAAAAAGATGGCAATTATTTGGATATCGCAATTTTTGAAGAAATCATGGATAAAGCAAGTCGTCATCAAGTGATTGATCAAGAAGATGTATTTTGTATTCAAATTAAATCTTATCGTAAGAAATGGATAAAAATCCGTAAAGGAAGAGATGGCAAGCGTTTTTATGGAGTCTTGTTAGATGTCAGCGATGAAATGAAAGAACGCAGTAAATTATTATATGAAAGAGACCATGATATTCTAACCGGTCTTATGAATCGTCGTGCTTTTATCACTACGATGAAAGATTTATTAAAGAGCGAAGATTTAAAAATCGGTGCCTTATTGATGTGGGATTTGGATAATTTAAAATACGTGAATGATACGTATGGTCACGATTATGGAGATTTATATTTAGAACATGCAGGAAAATCACTCGCTTTGTTTAAAAAAGATAAAGGTATTGTAGCACGGATGAGCGGGGATGAATTCTTTGTATTTTTATATGGCTTTGATTCAAAAGAAGAAATCATACAATTAATTGATCGCCAATATAAAGTGATTAATGATACTTCAATTCATTTACCTGGAGGCGATAATTTCAAAGTGAAAGTATCCATGGGACTTTCATGGTATCCTCAAGATGCTGATAATTATGATGAATTATCACGGTATAGTGATTTCGCAATGTATAAAGCTAAAAATACAATCAAAGGCCATTATACACAGTTTGATAAAGAAGCTTATGAAAAAGAATCTTATTTATTTGAAGGTGTAGAAGTTTTAAACCATTTATTAAAAGATGAATGCATCACGTATATGGTTCAACCGATTATCGATATGAAGAATGGTTCAATTTTTGGTTATGAAGCATTAATGAGATCTTCCATTGATTATTTTAAATCACCGATGGAAATCATTAAAATTGCTAAAACACAATCGAAGTTATATCAATTAGAATTATTAACTTGGAAGAAAGCTTTATCTTTATTCCAAAGCATATTAATGGCGGATTCTACTTCTAAATTATTCATTAATTCGGTACCAAATTATATTTTAAGCCGAAATGATATTGCTGTGATTGTTGAAGGCAAAGAAGCTTATTTAAATCGGGTTGTAATGGAAATAACGGAAAACGATGAAATTAGTGAAGAAGCAATGACAACGAAAATCGCGATGATGAAAGATTGGCGTGGTCAAATGGCAATGGATGATTATGGAAGTGGTCATAATGGTGAATTAGCCTTGTTAACTTATCCATTACAATTTGTAAAGATTGATATGACATTAATCCGTGGCTTAGATTGTGATTTGGGTCGACAAAAATTAGTAAGTAATATTATTTCTTATTGTCATTCACAAAATATCAAAGTGATTGGAGAAGGCGTAGAAACAAAAGAAGAATTCATTAAATTATTAGAATTAGGAATTGATTATGGCCAAGGCTTTTATATTGGTCGACCAAGTTATGAAGTAGCTACCATCGATTCTGAAATTAAAGGCATTATAAAAGGCACAATCAATCAATAACTTTGATTGAAGTGCCTTTTTATTGATTTAAA
>JAVXTH010000042.1:5324-10018 GCA_036642795.1 Erysipelotrichaceae bacterium | reverse complement strand
TTATTCTAGTATCAACACTCACTCGTTTATATTTTAGAATGCATTATTTATATCGTAAGGATCGAGGATGTTAATCGATTCTTTTTTATTATTTTGTTTGTATTTTTAAGTAAGGATAGTATACAATAAGATAAGTTATCAAAAAGGAGGTAAAGGTATGAATCAATTTGAATTACTTGCACCAGTTGGATCCTGGGATGCATTAGTTGCGGCAGTCCAAAATGGTTGTGATGCCATTTACTTAGGTGGGCGTAAATTTGGTGCCCGAGCATTTGCTGATAATTTTGATCATGAATTAATGGGAAAGGCAATTGCCTATGCTCATCAATATGATGTTTCAGTCTATGTGACAATTAATACCTTACTATTTGAAGATGAAATGCATGCTTGTCTTGATTATATTGAAGAACTTGTGAAACAAGATGTCGATGCTTTAATCATCCAAGATTTAGGTTTACTTACAAGTGTTCATCAACAATTTCCTGATTTAGAATTACATGCATCAACACAAATGCACATTCATAATCAAGATGGAGTGGAATATTGTAAGCAAATAGGCTTACAAAGAGCGGTCCTTGCTCGTGAAACATCCATTGAAGAAATTCGTAGTCTTTCTAAATGTGGAATCGAATTAGAGGTCTTTATTCATGGAGCTTTATGTGTTTGTTACTCAGGACAATGTTATATGAGTGCGAATATGTTTGATCGTAGTGGAAATCGTGGTACGTGTGCTCAACCTTGTCGGATGTTATATTCTTTAATGGAAGGGAAAACTTTTGATCAACTTCATGAAGTTAAAAACTCTCAAGGTTATTTGTTATCCTTAAAGGACTTATATACCTTAGATCATATGCATGAATTAATGGATGCTGGCGTTACTTCCTTTAAAATTGAAGGAAGAATGAAAAGTGGAGAATATGTAGGCCAGGTAGTTCATGCTTATCGTGAAGCGATGGATGCTTATCTTGCCCATAAAAAATATCAAGTAGAAGATAGTACCAAAGAAAACTTAATGAAAGTCTTTAACCGAGGATTCACTCCAGGTCATATATTTCATGCCCGTGGAAGTGATTTAGGAAATCAATATCGTCCCAATCATATGGGAGTTGAAATCGGAGAAGTTATAAGTTGTGATCGTAAGTTTATTAAAGTTAAATTAAGTAAAGACCTTCATCAAGGAGATGGTATTCGCTTTATTCAAAAGCATAAAGAGGATGATGGTTTTATCGTTCAACGTTTATATAATGAAAAAGGTTTATTAATTAAAGCGGGCAAAGCAAATGATATTATTTGCTTTGATTGTAAAAAGATGGTTGAGAAAGGTGCAACTTGTATTAAAAGCAGTGATATACTTTTAAAGGATGAATTAAGAAAAACTTATGAATCAAATCATCGTTTAGTATCCTTATACGGTCACGTTTCTTTTCGAATCGGAAAGAAAATAGAACTAAGTATGTGGGATGATCACCATCATCACATCAGCGTTACTAGCGATGAAGTTGTGGAAAAAGCAATCAAATCACCCATTGATTCCATGCGTTTAAAGGAACAATTCTCTAAACTAGGTAATACCATTTTTACGTTAAAGAATTTAGATATTGAAATGGATGAAAATGCTAGTATGGCAATTCGTAGTTTAAATGAATTACGAAGAGCTGCCATTATAAAAATGGAAGAAGCAAGAAAAGAAGTTCATCCTTCTTTTATAGAAAGACAAAACTTTTCGCTAGAAATCAAACAACCATCAACCATTCCTTCTTTATTAATATCCGTTGATAATAAGGAACAATATGATGTGGCAAAAGCGTTAGGTTGTGAAGTAATCTTTGCGCCAATTGCTTATGAGGAAACTACTTACATTAAAAAGAGTAATGTTAATCATCGTCAAAACAAGTGTTTTGAACGAGCAATGATTGCCCAAGTGGGAGATTTTAATTATATTAGTAAAGATACTTATGCTTATAAAACTTTAAATGTAACCAATGCAACTGCCTGTGCTAGGTTATTTCAATTAGGGGTAAAAGGTATTATGGTATCCAATGAATGTAACCATCAACAAATAAAAGCGTTGATCAATGAATTTGAAAAGCAATATGGATTTAAACCGAATTTAGTAAAAGAAGTCTATGGTCAAGAAGAACTTATGGTCAGTGAACATTGTCTGATTGCGATGAACAAAGGGCTTAAGAAAAAGCATTGTGGTCTTTGTCAACAAGGTAGTGTTTATGGCTTAAAAGATAAAAAGAATCGTATCTTTCCAGTGACAACGGATGCATTTTGTTTGATGCATTTATGGGATCAAAACTGTTTTGATGAATTGGATCAATTAAAAGATTATAAACAAATGGGACTATCAACATTTTGTTTATCCTTTCATTTTGAATCGAGCGAACAAACCAAATCAATCATTAAAAAATATCAAGAAGCAATGCTGGTTCAAGCGTTATCTTAAAGGAGAAACTATGCTCAACAATGAATTATTAGAAATGCGAATTTCACGCATTTATATACGTTATTTAATCCCTACTATTATTGGTATGGTTACCTCTTCCATTTATTGCTTATCCGATGTTTTCTTTATTTCAGTCGGGGTTGGGGCAAATGGTTTGGCAGCTTTAAATATTGCGATTCCAATCTTCACAATGTTTTCAGCACTTGGTTTGTTATTTGGTGTTGGTGGAGCAACGACCATTTCAATTAGTGAAGGGGCAAAAGATTATAAAACTAAGAACAAAGCCTTCACGCTAGCCATTGTTTCAAGTGTAGTTGTCGGTCTTGTGTTAACTTTAATCGGCTTACTATGGTTAAAGCCTTTTGCTTATGCTTTGGGTTCAAGTGAAAGCTTATTACCATTAGTTAAAGAATATGCTTTTCCAATTTTAGTTACGGCGATTCCAGCGATTCTTGCTTATTCTTTACAAGTATTGATACGTGCAGATCAAAATCCAATGTTGGTAATGATTGCGACCGTATCGGCTAGTATCTTAAATATATTCTTAGATTATATCTTTGTGATTCGCTTTGATATGGGAATGTTTGGCGCATCCTTTGCGACCGCAATATCACCGATTGTATCTTGTTGTATTTTATCCCTTCATTATTTTAAAAATGAAAGAACGATTTGCTTTGTGAAAGATTTTTGGGATGCGAGATTATGTAAACGAATTATTGGTAATGGCTTTGGTAGTTGTTTATTAGAAATCAGTGCTGGTATCGTCGTCGTAATTTTTAACTTTATGATTTTAAAAGTAGGGGGAGAATTATATTTAGCGGCTTATGCGATTATTACGAATATTGCCTATGTAGTCAAAGGTTTTTTAAATGGCTTTGCCCAAGCAATTCAACCAATTATATCCATCAATCATGGAGCAAAACTATTTCATCGAGTGAAACATTCCTTTCGTGTAGCGATTGTTTTCACTTGTGGCTTTGCGATTGTTGCTTATGGTTTTATGTTATTATTTCCAGAATTTGTGACAAGTGTTTTCGCAAATGGAGATGCTAGTTTAATTCAAATTGCCTCCAAGGCACTTATTCTATATTTTTCTTCTTTATTATTTACAGCTGCGAATACGATTATTTTATATTATCTACAATCAATTGAAGAAAGAAAACAAGCAATGTTTCTATCAATTTGTCGTGGCTTTATCTTTATCCTGATTGGGATTGTTCTATTATCCTCATTGTTTGGAATGAATGGAATTTTCTTAACCGTTTGTTTTGGTGAAGTGGTAACTTTTATTCTTTCACTTCCGATGCTTTACCATCATTTAAGTAAACGAAAAGAGGGTGCGCTATGAATGTTTTAGTATTTTTAGAGTTAAATGATTCACAGAAAAATAAATTAGAAAAAGCTATAAAAGCATCTTTTGTTTATACAAGCAACAAAGATGTGAAAAAGGATGATTTAAGAAACGCAGATATTATCATTGGAAATCCATCAAGAAAGTATCTTGTTGAATGTGAAAAATTAAAATTACTACAACTATCAACTGCCGGCAGTGATACGTATTGTGAAACTGGGTTATTAACAAAAGATTGTATCTTATGCAATGCCAGTGGTACGTTTGGGGTAGCGATTGCCGAACATAATATTTGTGTCTTATTGATGATGATGAAAAAAATGAAACAATATCTTCATAATCAAGATCATTGTTTATGGAACAATGAAGGGAAGATTGATTCAATTTATGGTTCAAATATATTGATTCTTGGCATGGGTGATTTAGGTAGTGAAAGTGCGAAACGATTTCATGCTTTAGGTGCCCATGTTTATGGGATACGTGCGCATCAAACAACGATACCGGATTATATGGAAGATGTACAAAGACTGGATCAACTAGAGAATCTATTACCAAAGATGGATGTAGTCATTAACTGTTTACCAAACCATCCACAAACTTTCCATATTATGAAGGAAGAAACGATTTCACTTATGAAACATGGTAGTTATTTGATTAATGTAGGAAGAGGAACCGCCGTTGATTTAGATGTGTTGTTAGCTCATCTACAATCTCATCATTTAGCGGGTGCTGCTTTAGATGTATTTGAAGAAGAACCACTTCCAGAAAATCATCGCGCATGGAAAGAAGAGAATCTGATTATTACACCACATATTTCAGGAACTTGGAATCTAGCATCTTCCATTGATAAATTTGTTGATATCGCCTGCCATAATTTATCACATTTGGGCG
>JAVXTH010000042.1:0-5224 GCA_036642795.1 Erysipelotrichaceae bacterium | reverse complement strand
TCTTCCATTGATAAATTTGTTGATATCGCCTGCCATAATTTATCACATTTGGGCGATGGGGAAGAATGTTTGAATGTTGTGGATGAAAAGAGTGGTTATCGGATGTTTAAAGAAAAATAGTTATTTGTTTGTTGTTTCCTTAAAGATATGCGGATCAATTTTATTTAAGCCTTCGCCATAAAAGTTTAACTTTGCATTGGCTGGCCCTTTGGCAATGCTTCCATCCACATGAAAACAGGATCCATGACAAGGACAACACCAAAGCTTTGATTCACTTTGAAAAGATAACGTACAACCTAAATGAGGACAGGTAATGTCCACAAGATAAAGACGTGTTTCATCTTGATAAGCACCATATTTATGCGAGTCAATGGTCATTACTTTTGCTTCATTCAGCGCAGGCCATTCCTCGCTTGTTTTCGTAAGTTTACTTTTTAAATAATCGTATAGAACCAAACTATTTTCTTTTATATAGGCAATTGAAAACAAGTTGCTTAAACGATGAGGATCATAGAGCTCTTGATAAGGGGAAGTTTCATTATTTAAATAAGCACATAAGATCTTGCCAGCGATGGTACCGGTTGTATTACCCCATTTACTAAAACCGGTGGCAAGTAACATAGAATCATCGTTTTTATTTAGTTTCCCAATTAATGCGATGGAATCAAAAGACATCATATCTTGTGAATACCATAAAAGAATATCTTGATCTAATTGTAATGTTTGTATGGTTTGTTGTTTAAACTTGGTTAATTCGGCTTCTTTAAATTTCCCAACTTTTTTATTTAAACCACCAACGATTAAATGATCTTGATAACTACGATAAGAATGAACCTTTTCTTCGATATTAATATATTGTTGTTTTAAGGTTTTTTTTGTTAAGGCAGATAGAATAAAAGAAGACTGCGGATAAACGCGCGTAAAGAAGAAATTTCCCTCATCAATAAAAGGGAATTGAGTAGCGAAGATGATGCGATTGGTTTTAATTTGATAAGAATTAATCGTTACCAAATAATAATGATCCTCTTTAAGTATTTTACTAACACTACTGTTTTCATAAATAGGAGCTTTTTTATTTATGATTTCGCCAAGTCCTTGAAGATATTTCACCGGTTGAAATTGAGCTTGGTTATGAAAGATGATTCCACCAAAATTAGGGAAAGGTGTATCACACTTATTTAAGTAAGTACAAGGAATAGCTAAATCAAGGCAGGCTTGATATTCTTCTTGAAGAGTAGGAATACTTGTTTCTTGATCCGCATATAAAACACTATCAATGATGTTGAAGTCGCAATCAATTTTATTCTCCTTAACAATATCAGCAATCGATTGTAATCCTTCTTCATGAGATTGATAATATAAAGCTGCTTTCGCAATGCCTTGATGTTTGATTAAATCCTGATAGATTGCACCATGTTGGGAAGTAATCTTTCCACTACTTCGTCCACTTGCTCCATGAGCGATTAAATGAGCTTCAACTAAACAGAAATCAGTCCGTGTTTTTGATAAGTAATAAGCGGTGGATAAACCACAAATACCACCACCAATGATTAAAGTATCGATATCAAAATCATTTTTTACGCTTGGATAATTCGTCTTTTTTGTTTCTTCAATCCAAAAGGAATCATTCATAATCATCACCTCTTTTTTAGTTTGGTTCATTTCATCGTAAAATATCATACAATTATTATTATTTGTATTATAATAAAGAAAAGGAAGGTGTTTATAATGAACGTAAAAGAAACAATTGAAAAACGTCGTAGTGTTCGTGAGTTTACAGATCAAATAATTGATGGTGCTGTATTAAAGGAAGTATTAGATGCCGGAAGACTTGCACCAAGTGCAAGCAATCGTCAACGTTGGAAGTTTATCGTAGTTGAGGATCAAGAATTAAAAGATGCGTTAGTAGCAGCCTGTGCCAATCAAAACTTTGTCGCCAAAGGCCAAGCAATTATTGTGGTTTGTGGAGATCAGGGAAAAACGATGCGTTGTGGTCAATCGATTAATACGATTGATTGTAGTATCGCGTTATCTTTCATGATGCTAGAAGCATGGGAATTAGGTTTAGGAATGTGTTGGATTGGTGCCTTCTATGAAGACCAAGTTCGTAAGATTTTAGACATTCCACAAGAATATGAGATTGTTGCCTTAAGTCCAATTGGTTATCCAGCAAAAGAAATACCAGCTCATAATCGACTCGCAATCGATGAAGTTGTTGTGAAAAATCAATGGGAATAAAAAGACAAAATGAGAATAAATGAAAATAAACAAAATTAACTTGAAAACGCTTGCATAAATCGCAAAATGAGGTAAAATAATAGTATACTAAAGATGCGAGAGGAGTGTGAGGGCAATGACTTTCAATCAAGGAGTTCAAATAAAAAGCAATGTTGCTCACAAGCGCACTTCTGCGTATATTAATGAGGTTTTAAACTGGATGTAATGCGGTCGCATGACGTCCATTTTTTTTACCTTGTTGATCTATAGAAGGAGGAATAAATATGGATCAGTTAAACAATGTATTTTGGGAAGCAGCAGCAAATGATGATTTCACAGCTATTTGTGCAGAGATTAAAAAAGGATGCGATATTAATTATCAAAATGGTGATGGACGAACTGCTTTAATGCGTAGTGCAAAACGTGGTTATAAAGATATCGTTCGTGTATTACTTGATAATGATGCAAATGTTAATTTAGAAGATAATAATGGAAAGACCGCAATTATGGGTGCCGCTAAAAAAGGTCATCGCACGATTGTGAAAAAATTAATTGAAGCTGGAGCCGATGTGAAAAAACAAGACGATCGTGGTCGCAATGCCTTAATGCGTGCTAGTTTTTTAGGACAAGATCGAGTTGTGGAAGTATTGTTAGATGCTGGTGCTGATGTAAATGCACAGGATGAAGTAGGTCGTAGTGCTTTAATGGAAGCATGTGTTGCCTTTAAATTTGATACGATCAAACTATTAATTGAACATGGCGCAGACGTAAATATGTGTGATAATAATGGATGTACAGCCTTAATGCGTTCTGCTTATGCAGGTTATAAAGATTTAGTTGATTATTTATTAAGCCATGGTGCGGATAAAGAATTATTAGATAAAGAGGGTCGAAAAGCAGTACATTATGTACGTGAACATTGTTTGGCTGAATTAAAGCCAATCCTGAAATAGGAGGCTTATTATATGCGAGATTATTTGGCTCATGAAGTCCGTAATGTATGTGTATTTGGACATAGTGGGGTAGGAAAAACAGCTGTTTTAGAAGCGATGTTATATTTCACAAAAGCAAGTGATCGTTTTGGGAAAACAAAAGAAGGAAGTTCTTTAATTGATTATGACAGTGAAGAAATAAAACGTGGTATTTCAGTCTTTACTTCACTTGTTCCGATTGAATGGAAAGAAGATAAGATTAATTTTATCGATACCCCCGGTTATTTAGATTTCGTTGGAGAAATGGAAGCGGGAGCAGCGGTAGGTGATAGTGCATTAATTGTAGTCGGTGCGAAAGATAGTGTTCAAAGTGGAACAATTAAAGCATGGGAAAAAGCATTAGAACGTAAATTACCAACTATTTTCTTTATTAATAAATTAGATGAAGAACATACTTCATTTGAAAAAGCTTATAATAATTTAAGAGATCATTTTGGTAAGAGTGTAATTCCTTTTGAAGTACCAATCATTGAAAAAGATGAGATTATTGGTTCCGTAAATATTTTAAGAGATAAAGCTTGGTATTATAAAGGACCGAAAGCAGATCCAAACAAAGCTTACAATGTACCAGATGATATGGTTGAAATCGTTAAGGCCTATAAAGATCAAATCGCTGAAGCAATCGCAATGGGTGATGATGAACTCATGGAGAAATTCTTTAGTGGTGAAGAATTCAGTGAAGCAGAATTAACAAGAGGCGTAAGAATTGGTGTTCGTAGTGGAGAAATACGTCCGGTCTTTAGTGGAAGTGCGATTAACAGTATCGGAATTGAACGTTTATTAGATCTTATTATTAAATATTTCCCAACGTATGGAGAAGTTGGAAGTATTAGCGTAAAAGACTTGGATAAGAAATGTGATGTTGAGCTTGAAACAAATGAAAAAGAAGTGTTTACAGCTCATGTCTTTAAGACGATCGTTGATCCATTTGTTGGTCGTATTTCTTATTTAAAAGTTAACAGTGGTGTATTAAGTTCGGATATGCAAGTTTATAATCCTCAAAAGGATAAATTAGAAAAAATATCTAGTATATTTATTATCAAAGGTAAGCATCAAACAGCAGTAGGTAAATTATTTACCGGTGATATTGGCGCAGTTGTAAAGCTTCAATATACGCAAACCAATGATACCTTATGTGATAAAGATCGAAAATTAGAAATTGCACCAATTGAATTTTCTAAACCAATGCTAGCAATGGCCGTCTTCCCTAAATCAAAGAACGATGATGATAAGTTAAGTAGTGGCTTGGCAAGAATGGTGGAAGAAGACCCAACTTTATTAATTGATAATAATGCGGAAACACATCAAACGGTACTATATGGTATTGGTGATCAACATATTGATGTTGCCTTAAGTAAATTAAAATCAAAATATAAAGTAGAAGTAGATCTAGTTGAACCTAAAGTTCAATATCGTGAAACCATTAAAAAGAAAGTAATCGGTGAAGGTCGCCATAAGAAACAAACCGGAGGTCATGGACAATTTGGTCATGTGTTTGTGGAATTTGCGCCAAATCCAGATGAAGAAGAAATGGTATTTGAAGAAAAAGTATTTGGAGGAGCCGTTCCTCGTCAATATTTCCCTGCCGTTGAAGTAGGTTTAAGAGAATGTATGAGCAAGGGAATCTTAGCTGGATATAAAGTAGTTAATATTAAAGCTACTCTATTAGATGGTAAGTATCATGATGTAGATTCATCCGAAATGGCATTTAAACAAGCAGCTAGACTTTCTTATAAAGCTGGCATGCAAGCAGCAAATCCAATTTTATTAGAACCAATTGTCAATGTCTTCGTAAAAGTTCCTGATGAATTTACCGGAACGATTATGGGTGACTTCAATAAGCGCAGAGGAATGATTGTCGGGATGGATATGAACGATGGTTATCAAGTAATTAATGCGAATGTACCAATGGCTGAGATGATGAAATATCCAATTGAATTAAGAGCAATGTCACAGGGACGTGGAACTTATACACAGGAATTTGATCGTTATGAACCAGTTCCCCCAATGATTAG
>JAVXTH010000041.1:0-10572 GCA_036642795.1 Erysipelotrichaceae bacterium | reverse complement strand
AGATCGATTTTTACTTTTGCGCTTCCTTTTTCAATTGGCGCTCGTTTATAATACCAAAATTAAGAATTCATGTCAATTAATAATTTAATCTTTTTTCAATCGACGATTCGTTTGAAATAATTCATTCAATTATTACGACAACAATAAAATTGGGGTAAGAGTATTATATAATATATTTCATATAAATACCACACTTATTATTATTTATTTTCAGATTTGTTTAAATTCAATGATTTAGCGACAACATTCTTTCAATATAAGCCCTCAATTTTATAAATAATGCCTATAATACGATACAAACAGCTTAATTCAGATGAGTTTTTACTGCTTTAAAAAACTATATTTTGTAATTGAATTCTAAAATGAATTCATGTATAATAGGAAAGCAGTCGCCCGAGTGGTGAAATTGGTAGACGCAACGGACTCAAAATCCGTCGGTAGCGATACCGTGCCGGTTCGATTCCGGCCTCGGGCACCAAATAAATAAAGTACCGGCTATTCTTATGATAGTCGGCTTTTTTATTTTTAAAAATTACGTAATTGACATTCTTTCAAATAATGGTACTATATACAAGATTAGTTTACAAGTAAACTAATAAGGAGATTGCTCATGGATATCACTTCAACTAATCTTGAAACCCTATTAAAACAATTTGCTTCCTTTCGTAAAGTTTATGCGAAGCTTTGTCTTGATTCTTTACCTCAGTACAACTTTGCTCCAAGTGAAATTGATATTTTATTATTCTTATCAAATAATCTAAGCATCAATACTGCTAAGGAACTAGGCTTTTACTTACAGGTATCAAAAAGTTTAATATGTCGAAGTGTTGATTCTTTACTAAAACGTGAATTCATTCGTATTTGCGAAGATGAAAATGACAAACGAATTCAACATCTACTGCTGAATGAAAAGAGTAATGAAGTCATTAAAGTTTTAAAAGCAAGTCAGATCATCTTTCAACAACAAATATTAAATGGTATTAGTGAAAATGATTTAAATGTAGTGAAACGTGTAGTTAACGTTATTGATGAAAATGTGAAACAAATTAACGAGAGGAGTTTTATAAAATGAAAGTCGCAAAAGAAGTAGATTTAGGAAAAGAAAAAATTGGGAAATTGTTCTTTTTATTAGCAGTGCCTGCCATTGCCTCCCAATTAGTAAATGCTTTATATAATGTAGTGGATCGAATGTATATCGGTCATATTGCTGATGTTGGTGCTACCGCTTTAACCGGTGTTGGTATCTGCTTTCCCATCATTATGATCATATCAGCATTTGCGGCTTTAGTCAGTATGGGTGGTGCTCCACGAGCTTCCATCTTAATGGGACAAGGTGATAACAAAGGTGCCGAAAAAATCCTTGGCAATTGTTGCAGTGCATTAATTATTACTTCCATTGTTTTAACGATTACGGTATTAGCTTTTCAAACACCTTTATTAATGATGTTTGGTGCAAGTGAAAATACATTACCTTATGCGCAAAGTTATATGTTTATCTATGCGATTGGAACCATCTTTGTCCAATTAACCTTAGGTATGAATGCCTTTGTTTCAACTCAAGGCTTTTCTAAAATAAGTATGTTAACGGTTGTCATTGGGGCAATCACAAACATCATCCTTGATCCGATTTTTATCTTCGTCTTTGATTTAGGTGTTCAAGGAGCTGCCTTAGCTACCATTCTTTCTCAAGGTGTATCCTGTGTTTGGGTTATGTTTTTCTTAAGTGGCAAAAAAAGTACGATTAAATTAAAGCTTAAAAATTTCAAATTAGAAAGAAAAATATTACTACCTTCCATCGCTTTAGGTTTTGCTCCCTTCATTATGCAGGCAACCGAAAGTATTCTAGTGTTATGTTTCAATTCATCCTTATTACGCTTCGGTGGTGATTTAGCCGTAGGTGCAATGACCATCCTATCCAGTGTGATGCAATTTGCGATGTTACCACTGATGGGATTCACTCAAGGTGCGCAACCGATCATCAGTTATAATTATGGAGCTAATAATGCAGCACGGGTTAAGAAGACTTTTAAATTATTGCTTACTTGTTGTTTAACTTATTCTTCCCTACTTTGGCTTTTAGCAATGTTAATCCCTGGCGTATTTGTTTCGGTCTTTACCAACGACCCTGCTTTAAGTGAAATTTCCATCTGGGCCTTAAGAGTTTATATGGCTGGTAGTCTTTTAATGGGAGCTCAATTAGCATGTCAACAAACCTTCATTGCACTTGGAAATGCGAAAACTTCCGCCTTCCTAGCAATGTTTAGAAAAATTATTGTTTTGATTCCCCTCATCTTCATCTTGCCTTTGTTTATTTCTAATAAAGTATTAGCAGTTTTCTTAGCTGAACCAATCGCTGATACCTTAGCTGTATTTACAACCGTTATCTTATTCTATTTTGAATTTAAGAAATTAATGAAAAAGATGAAAGAAAAAGAAGCTAAAATCGCTTCCTAGTATATAAGGTATCCTAATCGGATACCTTTTTTATTTATTTAATAAGCCATAGTAGATAAAGCGTAACCCACTCAACATTAAAGCACAGCTTAAACCAATATAGAAAAAACTAATAAAGGTAATTGGCAATAGTTGAAAACGGCGAATCACAATCCCCCCACTCATCATAAATGCCATGATCATATATCCTTTTTTATCAAAGAAATGATAAATTGGCATTTTTGTTTCATAGCTTTCAATTCTAAGTTTATGTTTTAATACCATGTTCCCAAAAATGAATTTTAGAAAAATGATAAAGATTAAGAGTGCCAAAAGAATAAAATATATAAACGGTAATTCACTTATCTTTGTAGCCTGAAAACCAATCTTGAATATTTGAAAACCAGCAAAACTCCAAACACTGCCAGCAAGCAATAATAATTGTTTTTGTGTAGCTAGCGGAACCCAGTTTAAACTATTTTTCACTTTGAAGTTTTTCCTTTATCATTAAAAACATAAATACGATGCCAATTGTGAAAATAATATGAGCAATTCCACTCATTCCACTGATCGCATAATTCATACCTGTACTCAACTCAATGCTACATACTTGACTAACACCGCGAACAATCAACATAACTAACATACTTAATAAACCAGTATTATAGAAGATCATAAACTTTTTATAATGTTTGCTGCTAGTAATTTGAAATAGCTTATCAAAGATAATTAATAATAAAAAGACAAGCATCCCTAATACTAACGTATGTACATGTAGAAAGGCTAATGTAGTAGATGAAGTAAATCCATTCAGCTTAGTGAATTCACGGTAGAACACACCTAAACCAAGTCCTAGTACTGCATACGCAGAAGCATAATTAAATAATTTTTTCATTTTCGTTTTCCTCTTTTCCACCCTGTGGTGATATATCATAAATGAACATCGTTCATGAAAGTTCAAAAAATAATGGCTTACGCCAATATAATCTTTAATATTTTGATAAAGAAAGTTGGATCCTCGTTTCCATTTTTCAACATTACAATCGTTTCATTTAGAATAAAGGAAGCAAATAATTTTCTTTCACATTCATTACTCCAAGGATAATTGGTAATATTGGGATCTTTTTCTAACATATGCATAAAAGCCATTTGTATTTTTTCGAAATAATCACTTTCATGATCTCTAGCTTGCTTTTTAATATCACGATCTAAATAAGATAATTCTGCTACCCAATTGGATTTAAATTTCTTTAAATATTCATTCAGTTTCCGATATAAAATATAATAACCTTCATAAAAGCCTTTATCTTTAATCGCATGATAATCTTCTTTTACGAAAGCCTTATCCCAGAAGTCTTCAATCACAGCAATCACTAAATCACTTTTCGTTGGATAGTAGTTATAAATAGAACCCAAAGCAACTTCACTTTTCTTCGCAAGTAAACGCATATTGAAATTGGCAAAACCAATTTCATCCACAAGTTCTTTCGCAACTTCTAAGATTTTTTCTTTTGAAATACTAGCCTTTCGCATATCGATATCCTTTCTATGAGAAATGTTCTACATCATAATATAATACGGTGAATTAAGTGTCAATTATTATGCCTTTAATCAAAGCGCCCTCGATAAGTACAACGCTGACATAAAGCTGCTATCACATGTTTTTGATTAAAACCATTTTCAATTGCAAGCACTTGATCACTTTCAATTATTTCTTTAAAAGATTGATTGTGAATATTTCCAAGCACACAACTGCCATTTCCATCTAAGCAACATGGGACTACGCTTCCATCAACTAAGATAGCACACATTGTTTTCATTCCTAAACAGGTACCAGTCTTTGAAACAAGTGGATGATTAAGCGAAGGCCATTCAAATACTTCTTCAAAATTGAGAAAACGATTTTTAGCCAAAGTACAACGATGGTTCTTAGGACTTATTTCCTCAACTTGATAATGGTTTTTTAAATACTGAACTACCTTTTGGGTGTCTTGATCCATTGCCCCATCTTTTAAATTCCATAATCGATAGCTCACATACATAGTTTCACTTAATTCATCACATGTTTCCATTACATCTTTTAAATAGGTTTGAGTATCCACTTGTCCATCTTGAGAAAAGCTATGTAGTGAAACATTGATTTGACGAATACAGCGAGCAGTTTTTAATACATCCCTTTGTTTTTTTAATAAAGTTCCATTGGTTGTAAGGTTCACTTGCATTTGATATTTAAAACAAAGACTTAAGATATTAGACAACTGTGGATGAGCGAGTGGTTCCCCTAATACATGGAGATAAATATAGTTTGTATATGGCTTTACTTGCTTCAGGATTGCTTCAAATTCTTCCACGCTTAAAGATTGTGGTTTTCTTTGATTTTGAACACAAAAACTACATTTTAAATTACAAGTGTTTATAATTTCAATATAAATTCTTTTAAAGCGCATCCTATCGCATCCTATCTTTTCATTATATTACCATAAAATTAAACTGATTAGTTAAAAAAGAGTCACGAACAATTGTTCGTAACTCTTTAGAATCTATTATATTTCTGGAGCAGAAGGACCTTGTTCATCTTGTGGTAGAATTAAGTTTAATACAATTCCGACCACAGCCGATAAAGCCGTTCCTGATAATGTGACAATTTTTCCTAATGGAAGAATCGCTCCCCCAAGCCCAATTACTAACATTGCGGAAGCAATGATTAGATTACGTTGTTTAGCAAAATCAATTTTATTATCAACTAAGACACGTAAACCATTACTTGCGATAACCCCGTATAGTAAGATACTCATACCACCTAAAACACAGGCTGGAATGGTTGAAATAAAGGCTGATATTTTCCCCACACAAGATAAGACAATTGCGATACATGCCGCTCCTGCCGTAACATAAACACTTGCGACTTTCGTCATTCCAATTACGCCCGTATTTTCCCCATAGGTCGTATTGGCAGGTCCACCTAAGAAACCTGAAACAGCTGTTGCGATACCATCCCCCATTAATGTACGATCCAAACCTGGATCTTTTAAGAAATCTCTCCCACAAATTTTTCCTAAAACTGTATGATCCCCAATATGTTCTGAAATTGTCACAAAGGCAACTGGTAGAATTGCGAACGTTTCAGGACCAAAATAGAAATGATAAGATTTAAATCCCGGTACTTTGAATGGAAAAATGAATTCTGGTAATGAAAACCATTGAGCTTTTGATATTAATGATAAATCCACTAAACCTAAAGCATAAGATAAACAATAACCAAAGCCAATTGCAATTAAGAACGGAATTATTTTAAAGAAGCCTTTTGCTCTAGTTGAAATTAAAGCTGCTACTAGAAAGGTAGAAAAAGCGACTAACATACTTTGCCATTGACCACCTTCTACAAAACCAGCATTTTTAACTGCACTAGCTGCAAGTCCTAATCCAATAACGGCAATCATTGGTCCAATGACAATTGGTGGTAATAAACGATCAATCCATCCTTTACCAACTACTTTAATCACAAATGCAACGACTACATACGTAAGACCAATTAACACTAAGCCAGTTTGCGCTGCGGATACATCCCCATTCATCGCTGCGACCGCAATTTGAACTGCACTGATGTAAGCAAAGGAACTTCCTAAATAAACTGGTACTTTCCCCTTCGTACAAGCTGTGTAAATCAAGGTACCAACTCCTGAACCAAATAAAGCTACGGATACTGGAAAGCCTGTAATGATGGGAACTAAGACCGTTGCACCAAACATTGCAAATACATGTTGGAATGATAAAAGTGCCCATTGTCCCGGTTTTGGCTTTTCATTTACTTCTAAAAGCATTTTTGTTTCTGACATACAATTTCCTCCTTTTTCACACAGGTGATAAAAAAACAGATCTGCACTAGACAGATCTGTTTATGACAAAAGGATATATTGATACCTATGCCTTGCTGACCTCTCGGGATCAACTTAAAGACCTATGTGCTGAAAATATAATAGCACATTTATCGTCTTTTTACAATTTTATTTACAAATTTCTATCGATTGATTCAAATATCATTGCCATGGAAATAACCACAATATGACAAAGTTCGCTGTCTGATCTTTTTAATCAAATAATTCAAATAAAAAAAGTCACCCTAAAGTGACTAGTTCCATTTCATTTTATTCATATGTTCTATGTATTCAAATTCTTGATCTTCTTTTATTTCATTAAAAGATTCCATAAAATGCATCCCATTATTATTTGTATCCTTAACAAATAAATCTAAATATAAACGTTGTGGAATTAACGTATCATCAATTAAATAGATACCGTTACTTTTAAATTTAAACATACGATGGTTTATCATCATTGCATGATCTTCCACATGAACTGTTTGTTTATTTAATTTGAATACAAAAGGAGCAAACACAATCTCTTTCACATGTTTATTAAGAATTTTAAGTGATTGTGAGAATTTTGATGTTTCAATGATTCTTTCTGAAAAAATAATCGTATCAATTTTTTCACGTTGACAATAACGATGAAAGCGTAAACGAATGTACGCATCCTTCGCTTTCTTATCAAAATAAGTGGAATCAATATAAATAAGTTTCATCTTAGCGTGACATGAAGAACGTTGGAATTCCACCTTCATCATCGCTATCATCACGCGTAACATCTTCAAAATGAGGAGTTTCATTTACTACTTCACTGCGAGTAGGAATTGTAAATGTACTATTGCGCTCATTATTTACTTTTTTAGTTTTAATTAAATCTTCATGATTATCTTCAAAGCCCGTTGCAATTACAGTAACGATAATTGAATCGCCAAGTTTTTCATTAATCGCAACACCGAAGATAACATCAATATCATTACCGGCTGCTTCTCTTACCAATGCCATCGCATCTTCCGCATCGAATAATGTAATGCTTTCACCACCAGTAATGTTTACAATCGCATTCTTAGCGCCCGTAATCTGTGCTTCTAATAAAGGTGATTGAATTGCTTTTTCAGCTGCTGCACGCGCTTTATCTTCGCCCTCAGCCATACCAATACCGATTAAAGCACTTCCTTGACCTTCCATAATTGCTTTTACGTCCGCAAAATCCAAATTGACTAAAGCTGGAACAGCAATTAAGTCCGTGATTGTTTGAACACCTTGACGAAGAACATTATCAGCTGCCTGGAATGCCTCTCCAATCGGTTTTCTACCAATGACTTCAAGTAAGTTATTATTTGAAACAATAATTAGCGAATCAACATTTTCACGTAATTCAGATAAGCCAACCTCAGCAGCAGTTGAACGTTTTTTACCTTCAAAGGTAAATGGTTTTGTGACAATACCAACCGTCAATGCTCCTTCTTCTTTTGCGATTTTAGCAAATAGTGGTGCAGCACCAGTTCCAGTACCACCGCCTAAACCAGCCGTGATAAAGACCATGTCCGTACCTTTCATGATTTCTCTTATTTCATTTTCATTTTCTTGAGCAGCACGTCTTCCAACTTCTGGATTTGCTCCAGCGCCTAAGCCCTTCGTTACTTCTCTGCCTAAAACAATTTTATTTTCAACTGGAGAAATGTTCAAAGCTTGTAAGTCCGTATTTGCCACAAAGAATTCAACGCCTTTTACACCCTCTGAAACCATTCGGTTCACCGCATTACAACCAGCTCCGCCAATTCCAAAGACTCTAATTTTTGCTACTTGTTCAAATTGTAAATCGCCCATTTTCATTTTCCTCGCTCTCTTATTTTTCACTTAACAGCATACTTTTTAATTTTTTAGTGAAGCCACTTTCTTCAAATCCGTTCTTTCTTGGATTCAAATTATCAATGGCTTTATTAATATCTCTTATATCACAACAAATTCGATCATCTTTGCGAACATTAAGTTGTGCCTTCCAAGCATAAAATAATCCTAAACAGGTTACAAGTGAACAATCTCTTGCACCAATCGTTTGTGGTACATAGCTTTGTGCAGGAGCATTAAAGTCTTTAATTAAACTTTCAAGACCACGGATCTCCATTCCTTCTCCGCTTAATAAGTAACGAACATTTCCACTTTCTATAATTGGATTACAAACTTCATTAAGTTTATCTACCCATTCTTTCACAGCAGGCATAATACTATCATATAATTGCTTTTCATTAATTTGCTTTTGTTCCCCTTTTTCACTCCAGATATAAACAATCGAATCATCTAGATCTTTTTCAACAAAGGAACTATTTCGAATTAAGCGAAAGCCAACATCATAAGGTAAATTATATGTCGTCTTCAAATCCTCAAGCCATTCTCCATAACCTTTTCCCATTTGCTCACAACTTACAAGTTTACCATGAGTAAATAAAGAAAGTGTTGTATTTTGTCGAGCTAAATCAACAAGGATAACATATTTATCAACTGTTTGTTCAAAGATGGCAGCTTCTTCCGCCATGGCATAAGAATCCAGACAAATATCCATTATTTCAAGTCCGGCTTTTTCAATGCATCTAGCATATGAATAAACAATATCTTTATCAGCGAATAATAAATCAACCGACATGGTCAAGACATCACAAACTTCATTTAAAGGCATTTTACGAGAAGTGATGCCATTTGCAATATATTTAATACAACCAATATTAACTAATTCTAAATGATCATCTGGTTTATATAGAATTGCTTCATTAATTCCCGTTTGTATATGTGTCAGTCGAACTCGTTTCGATCCTTCTTCCAAATACACATTAATTTTCTTGTTATGACGAGCAACGTCAACACTTGGTATCGCAAGTAGGATTCTTTCGATTTTATAGTCAAGTGCAGCCGATGCACTTGCTACAGCTTTACGAATTGCCATAACGATGTTTGCTTCATCTACAATTCGGTTTTCCTTAATTCCAATAATATTCGCTCGCTCTACCCTAAGTACATTAAAACGCGTTTCATGGAATTCTCCTACCATCAAACGTACTTCGTGATCAGCAATTTCTAAAGCAGCGTATATCTGCTTAATCTGCATAAGGTTGAACCCCCCTTACTTATTTACATTTCTGTTATAATAATATCATATATTTCATCTTTAAAAAATAGTAAAATTTAATTTTCTGAAAAATGATTACATTTTATAATGCTTTTTTGAATTAATTGCAAAAAAACATAGAAAAGTACTAGTTTTCTATGTTTTCATCCGTTATTTTGTTATCATTTTTTGTTTCTTCATATGAATTATCTCCACTTATTTCTTCAGGTTCATATAATGATCTTGTTTTTCTTGTTAAGCTTTTCTTTAATCTAGCATTTTTCATCATCACAACTACAAAAGCGATTGCAAATAAACCTGCTAATCCGATGCTTACATAAGTTATGATATCACCAAATACGGCACCGGGATTTTCTTCCGTTTCAATATAACGCTGTAAAATATTTTCTTTATTATCATATTGGTAATAAACTTTTTCACCCTTTTCATTCATAAATAAATGAAGTGAAAAATCCTTTTTGTTTTCATCATTAAATATCCAACCTGGAATCTTATGATTATCAACCAAAATATTCTCAACGTATTTCATATCATTTCTATCTTTTTTCGCATCAGAAATATCAATCAATGCAAGATTGTGACCGGCTAAAGTAATTGGTATATAAATACTCGTAACGCCTTTTTTTTGATCGTATAAATAGAAATTCTTATTACCTTTTTTATCCATTAAATAAACAAGCGTTTTCCCAGATGCGTTTTTCCATGCATCAATTTCATGTTTCTTAATTTTAATCTTAGTTGCGTTAAATCCTTCTGGAACACTAATTCCTTGTAAATCTCTAACAACACCTAATTCTTTTTCATTCACTTTTAGATAAACTAAAGGTTTTTCATCCACATGTACAACAACATTATAAGTTTTAGTTACCGTGTTCTCTGCCGTACAGATAATATCAAAGCTATTATCTCCAACTTTAAGTTCTTTTTTACCAGTTCCACTAACACTTGCTTTCGCATCCGTCGCTTTCGCATCAATGCTAATCTCTTTCAAATTCGGTCCTGCTTCTACTCGATACTTAGTAACTTCTGCACTAAAATCAGGGCTTAGTTTCCCTTGTGATACACTTAGTCCAGCAAGATTGTTATCAGCAGAACGCTTATCAGGTTCGGTATTTACTTTTGGTGGAACATAAGTTGTACCACCACCGCCAC
>JAVXTH010000040.1:0-10856 GCA_036642795.1 Erysipelotrichaceae bacterium | reverse complement strand
TATTATTTATTCTTTGGGAGTATCGGTTAAAGAATTCTTAGAGAAGATGCAAACCGGTCGTCCCCAAATACTTCAAAAGGAAGCCTAATAAAAAAGCGATAGTATTTAACTATCACTTTTTTTATGCTTTAATTTCAATCATTTCACCACTTACCAAAGAATAAAGATAAGCGATGATCTTTGTATCTGGATATAATTGAGCGATACAATGTTGATAAGTCTTTAATTGTTCTTGGTAGTTTTCAATTAAGCTAGCAGCACTTGCATGATCACTTTTAAAATCAATGATGATAATATGATCTTTATTAATTGCCATAAAGTCAATTACTCCATGAATGATTTGTTCTTGATCCTTTACAATGAAAGGAAGTTCATGGTAAACCTTTTCATAATGATTCACTTCTTTAAAAAGTGCGTGTTCATGAAGTTTCATTAAACAATCGATATCTTCCTCCATTAAAGTAAAGTTATTTTGCTTTGCTATAAGAAGCATACTTGCTTTTGAATAATCATCATACTTTAATTTCTCAATTAAAGTATGATACATAATACCTTTATTTAATCCTTTAAGATTCGGATGCAAATCAAGAACTGGAATATGTAATCTTGATTGAGTTGGACTACTTTCAATTTGTTCACTGGATGTAAAAGGATAACGAGGAATTTCGACTTGCGTTTGTTGACTTGGCTCATAGACTAATTTTTCCCATAATTTATTTATTTCAATGGTTTTAAAATATGCTTTATGATGATGACAAAGCGATAATAGAATCCATGAAGTATAACCATTGCGTTCATAAATATCCGCAAGTGAAATATCGTTCTTATATAAATTTAAGTCATTTACACAATCGACTATATGCATTTCATTTTGAGCACGCGTACTTGCTACATATAAAATACGCATTTCTTCTTCCAATGCTTCCCGATTGATCTTATGCTCAATGGCAATACGATGAATACCGGTACGAAGGTATCGTTCTGGTAATTGCATATGTTTAATTGCTACACCTAAATCACTATCTTGAATTAAGAAATTTTTGTTTTCCATCATCATTTGATTGCTATTTGACCACAAATAAACAACGGGATATTGTAAGCCTTTTGATTGGTGAATACTCATGACACGAACAACGTCATCTTCATTACCAATTGGAATGCCTTCGGCAGTTGCACTTTCTTGGTTTTCATTCATTTCATTTAAAAAGGAAAGGATATGATAAGCTTTATCTTTTTGATTGTGCGCAGCCATTTGGTAAAGTAAGTCAAGATTTGTTTTATCTTGGGCAGAAGTATTTTCTTGATAATAATCATTCAGATTAAAGATTTCATTCATAACTTCACATAAAGAAAGGGTTGATGCTGTTTGAACTAATGTGATAAGCGGTAATAGTTTAGGATTGTCTTTAAAATAAGCATAATAGGATTGATGTTGATCTTTGTTAAGTTTAGCTAAAGCTAAATCATTCGCATCGAAATTAAAAAGTGGAGACATCAAAGTCGCACAGAAAGCAATATCATCATCCGGGTCAACAAGACAGCGAAGACAAGATAATATAATGGAAACTCCTTGGGATTCAAAGAAACCATTCTTTACATCGATGAAGTAAGGAATATTACAATCATCAAAGGCTTTGCGCATATCTTCTTTTAAAGCATTGCTGCGAACTAAGACAACAAAATCTTTCCATTGATAGTTGGTATTTTCATGTTGAAGCGATATTTGATTTGCGATATAACTAGCTTTTAATTCACTTGTTTGAATATTATAGTTGGCTTGTAAACGCAAGGCTTCACGATTTAAAGCATGGAAACAAATCTTTTGATTGTCTTTTAATTGTTCTTCAACGCCAATTTCCACAACATCTTGTTTTTCATAGGAACAAGTTAATCCTTTGATATTCATTAAGGTTTGATATAGTTCATTATTAAAATCAACAATCATTTTTTTACTACGATAGTTATTTGATAAATAAATAATTTCATCTTGCTTGCTATGATTATCAATTAAACGTTTCATTAATTGGGGTCGAGCATGACGAAAGCCATAGATGGATTGTTTGATATCACCAACGCGAAAGATATTATGCTCACGAGCAATCAGTTTAACTAATTCATCTTGTACATCGTTGCTATCTTGAAATTCATCGACCATGATTTCTTCAAACTTTTTTTGATAATAAGTAACCGCAATATGGTTATCTTGCTTTAAGATTTTCAAGGCAAAATGTTCCATATCATCAAAATCAATTCCGTTTTCTTTGTACTTCTCATCTTCATAATAATTCAAATAGCGAATGACTAAATCAGTAATTTTAAGGATGATATTACGTTCCTCTTCCATGTCTTTTAGAAAACATATTTCACTGTGTAAATTAGCTAATAAAGTATCTTCCATGCCTTGAACCTTTTTACGTAAGTGATCATATACTTTATCTTCTTTATCGGGTGTAGTAGGGACAATAACCCGGGCTAAGTTAATTAAGGCATTACGATAACCTTCGTAGTCGTGATTTCTTGCACAGGCTTCCATGTCCGCTAAGCCATTATACTTGTTCATAAACACATTCATTTTTTTAACTTCAGAAGGATATTGTTCCTCATACAATTTTTTAATTGCTTCCATTGTTTTGGCATAGATATCATATTGTACTTGTAGGTAATCAAAGAAATAAAAGCTAAGATCACTTGGTAAATCATCTATTTTTTGATAGGTTTGATAGCTTTCATTAATGGAAGTAAGAAAACCCTGTGGATCACTTTTGGAAGAAGCGAGTGTTGCTAAAGAGAGAATGGTTTGAATTAAATCAGCGGTATCTTCACTTCTTGCGGAAAACATTTTCGAGCAAGCAACAAAATCATCATCTAATGTATGCAATTCTTCACTCATTACTTTTTGAATTGCGGCCTGTTTTAGACTATTACAATGATTGGGATCTAAAACATTAAGAATCCGTTTTGGGTCGAGATCAATTAAGTAATAAAAATCTTGAATGATCGACAAACAAAATGAGTGAATGGTAGATATGTGAGCTGTTTCTAATTTAGATAATTGCAGATCAATATAAGCTTTGATTTGATCTTGCTTACTTTCCAAGCGATGTTTATATAACTGAGCAGCTAAGCGTTTTTTCATTTCTTGGGCAGCTGCTTCGGTAAAGGTCATAGCTAAAATATGATCGATGTCAATTTGATCATTGATTACTCTTTGGGTAAGGCGCTCAATTAAGACAGCGGTTTTACCACTACCGGCAGAAGCGGAAACTAAGATATTTTTATTTCTTGTGGTGATTGCTTTTGCTTGCGCTTTATTCCACGTCGTCATGGCTTCCCCCTCCTTTTAGATAAATATTTTCAATGTCGATTAATATTGGTTTATCGATAGGTAGTTTATGATTGCGACAAATATCATGATACTTACAGAAGGTACATGCATTACTATCTGGATTAATGGCGATGTCTCCTGCTAGAATTTGTTTGGCAATGCTTTGATAAGCAATTAATAATTGTTCTTCAATGGCATCCATATCATAAAGCTTACGAGCATTAACAATTCCATCTTTATTCATGGATAAACCAGTGAAGTGAGTCGCATCATCATCGATGGCACTTAACTCTTCACTCATATGCCAACCATTTAAACGCTGCGCATTTTTAGAGAGTCTTTGATAGTCTTCCTGATTGTAAGGAACAAATAGTTTTGCTCTTCGATTCATTTTACCGGCGATTGCCTGAATGTTTTCACTTTTTAAGGATTGGTAATAAACACCAGCACAGCTCTTATTAAAATGTTTTTGGGCAATCATTGCATAAGTTAATAATTGTAATTGATTTGCTTTCGCAACACTTGTTTCACTTAATGTTTTATGGGAACTCTTATAGTCAATAATTCTTATTGTATCAACGTATTGATCGATTCGATCAATGTAGCCATTTAATCTTAATTCTGTATCCGAATCAATGGGAATGATTTGTTCAAATGCATATTCACATTGAAATGGAACAAAAGCAGTATGTTCTTCCATGTCTTTTAAATCTTTTAGGGTGTTCATTATGCTATCCATTAAACGCATTTCAATTAGTTTAAAAGCAGCTTCCATATTAGGATAGATCTGTTGCATTTCCATTAATTTTGAATGAAGTAAAGCTTGTACTTCATCATAGCTAACCTTAACATAATCTTTTTTATATTGATTCACAAAATATTCTAAAACAAAGTGTGAAAGAGTTCCCAGTTTCGCATTGGAAAAAGCATAATCCAAAGGTTCTTTAATCGAAAGAGCATAACGTAAGTAATAGGAAAAATGACAACCGACATAACGTTCAAACGCTGAAATAGATCCTTTTAATTGATGATCTTTGCGATATAAAGATTGGGCCATGGTGGAGCTTAAGTTAGGCTCAAAAGGTTTTGTTAAGCAATGAGTAATAAAAGGATATTTAATTGCTTTGCGATTTACGAATCGCTCAATTTCTAATGCAGCTTGCATGCCTTTCCCATTAAAATCACTTTGGGAATAAGATAAAATTACTTGTTTTGATGAAGACAAGAATTTATATAATTGATGCGTATGTAAATAATAACGATCTTTATGAAGTGGATAAGGAATTTGATCTAAATAATCTTGGGAGAACAAAGAACTAGGTTTAGGAAAAGCAGGAAAGTTACTTTGTGAACAACCAAGGACAAAATGATATGGTCGCGTAAGGAAAGGATGGGTGAGGTTGGTTACTACACATCCTTGTAAGGAATTGTTTTGATCACTTTGAGTGATTGTTTCAAGTAAGGATAGGAATAATTTTAAAGCTGCTTTATCGTTAAGATAAGGTAATGTATGTTGCATTAAAGTTTGTAATGCATAACAGGTATCAACATTTTGTTGATTGATGCTTAACGATGCACTTACAATTTCATAACTAGTCTTTAAGATTACTTCATTTGATTCACAACTTAATACTTGATCAAGAGTTTCAATGATTGCTTGTTTGGCAATGTTAGCTTGTTCTTCTAGTTTACGTAATTGATCAAGCTCAATTTTATTAATAATATCTTCACTGATTATTGCGCGCTCAATGTGATTAAAATCATCGTGGATATCTTTCTCAAAGATTCTTATATACGTACATAATTGTTTAAGGCAAGGAACTTTAAAAACATCGCTTTCAAGTAGTGTTAATAAGGATGAGTTGGTTGGTTCTATATAATAAGCAATTAAGTATTTCATTTGCATTACAATGCTACTGGCACGATTATGGAAGAGTAAGGTATAAGGTATTTGATAACGATCAAAGATCTGTTCTAAGAAAGGTTGATATTCAAGATCAGCTAACGTAATACAAACATCTTCACTTAAGCATTTATGTTGAATGATATATTGTGCACAGGCTTCAATTTCTTGACGCATGTTGGTGCTATGATAGAATTCCATTTGTGGAGTTATCCGATCTGCTTCAACTAAAGTAGCTCCTCGATTCACTAAAGCATCGATGCACTGTTTGTCATAGATATCAAAATAAGTATCGATAATATAAAGATGAGAACATAAATCCTCTTGATTACATACCGCTTGAAAGATTGCCTTTTCTTCATCAATTGCTAATTGAACCGGCATTAATTCTTCTATGATAAGTTTCATTTCTTTTTGCGCAACACTTGTTTCAGGAAGGTCGCTTGCTTTAATACTAAACTGCTTACAAGCTTTAATAAATTGATAACATTCTTCAAGGAAGCTCAAAGATGAAAACATATGACCATACGTTGGCCATTTATTTTTTGCTTGCGTTAATATTTGATAATACTCAAAGATGATTGTTTCCATGGCTGGATTGGTTGTGTTTTGTAGAGAATGAAGCCAACTATTAAAACTTAGAATTTGTAGATCTAACAGACCATTTTTATTTTTAAGTAATTCACTTCGTAAGTAAGGATGAAGATAGGTAGGAGCAATAATGATTGATGAGGCAGGGATGGATGATAATGAATTCATGGTTGTTCCTCCTTTCATTAGGATTAAGTTAAATCTATTATACCTTTGATTTCTATTAACTTCAATTTGAATCAAAAGAAAGCTAAAATCATTTTTGATTTCATGAATCTTTTTTTCGAATACCTATCATTGCTTTAGGGAATTTGTTATAATAACGATGTTTAAAAAGGGAAAGGAATGAACATAAAATGAAAAAAATTAAAATCATAACAACCATGTTATTATGTTTGTTCTTATTATTTGGATGTAAAGTTGAAAGTGTAAAGCAACATTTAAATGCGACAGCAGATAGTAAGCCAATTTCACTTATTCAACGTAATTTAGATGAAAGTGAATCAAGCTTAACAAAACTGCTTCAACATAAACAACCGGAAACAAAAGAAGAAGCAATTGTTCCAGAGAAAGAAAAGGAACCAACAAATAAAAGTGAAAGTAAACCTACTCAAGGAAATGTTTCAAATCAACAAGAAAGTGGTAAGCCAAATGTAAAACAGGCTGTAACCTTTAGTATTGATGTTAAGACAATTTTAAATAATAAAGATAAATTAAAACCTAATAAAGTAAATTATGTACCGGATAATGGAATCATCTTACAAGCGATGCAAGTAGAAATAAATGGTAATGAAACGGTGTTTGATTTATTAAAGAAGATAACCAATGAATATCGAATTAAGTTAGCGTATCAAGGTAGTGAAGCAAGTGCTTATATTATAGATATAGCGAATTTGGAAGAATTTGATTGTGGTGATCTAAGTGGATGGATGTATACCGTAAATGGAAGTTATGTAAATGCTTCTTGTGGGGCAAAGAGTGTGAGCAATGGAGATGTGATTCGTTGGGTCTTTACTTGCGATAATGGACGAGACATTTATTAATGAATGAATTTTCTAGATTACATCCACTTGTTTTATTTGCTTTTTTTCTAAGTGTTATTGTATTAACCGTAGTACAAACGCATCCTATTTATATTTTGATTTCATTATTGGCGGCTAAAGTATGTGCTTTTAAAATATTAGGATTTCAAAATTATAAAAAACGTAGTCTTTCCTATTTGCTTATTTTCTTAATCGTAGGCTTAAGTAATCCTGTTTTTTCACATAAAGGAGCAACCATTTTATTTTATTTAAATGATAATCCTTTTACCTTAGAAGCAACCATTTATGGATTTGTATTTGCGGCCATGTTAATTGCGGTTTTACTATGGTGTGAAATTCTTCAAAAAGTGATGAGCAGTGATAAGATATTATATCTGTTTTCAAAGAGTATCCCAGCGATTGGTTTAATGTTAACGATGACGTTACGCTTTATTCCTAAATTTGCTAGTCAAGCAAAATCAATTCGGGATGCGCAAAAGTTTTTAGGAAATGATATTACCCAAGGATCGCTACTTCATCGTATTAAAAGTGGGGTAAGCATTCTTTCGATGTTAATTACCTACGCATTTGAAACCAGTGTTGATACGGCGGATAGTATGAAAAGTAGAGGGTATGGAAGTCATAAAAGAACAAACTTTACAACGTATCTATTTACAAGAAGCGATGGTGTTTATTTGTTTGGTATATCTATCCTCTTCCTTTTTTGTTTTATTATGTTAAATCAACCAGTCAATCTTTTTTATTATTACCCACTGATTCAAAACTTAAGTTTTCAAGCAAATGATCTTGTGTTTTATCTAGGTTACGCATGTTTGTTTAATTTCGCATTTGTTTATGAAATAAAGGAGGAAAGAAAATGGAAATCTTAACTATTTCAGATTTGTCTTTTACTTATCCTGAATCTTCTCAGCAAGTGTTAGATCAATGTAATTTGTCGGTAAAACAAGGCGAGTTTGTTTTGCTTTGTGGAAGTAGTGGTTGTGGTAAAACAACCCTATTAAAACTTTGTAAGAAAGAACTACAACCATATGGAAAGAAACAAGGAAAGATTGTTTATATGGGAAAAGATATCGAAACATTAGAGGATTGCATATCTGCTTCTCAAATTGGCTTTGTCTTTCAAAATCCGGCTCATCAAATAGTTTGTGATAAAGTATGGCATGAGTTAGCTTTTGGTTTAGAAAACTTAGGCGTGGATCAAAATCAAATTCGTTTACGAGTTGGTGAAATGGCAAGCTTCTTTGGTTTAGAAGATATCTTCTATCAAGATTGTGATACCTTATCCGGTGGTCAAAAACAGATGTTAAATCTCGCTGCTATTTTATGCATGCAACCAAAAATATTATTACTGGATGAGCCTACTTCCCAATTAGATCCGATTGCGGCTCAAGCTTTTTTAAATACATTAGCGCATATTCATGAAGAATTTGATACGACGATTATCTTAGTCGAACATCGCTTAGAACAACTATTCCCACTCGTCGATCGAGTCGCAATTATGAGTGAGGGAAAAGTTATTGTGGATACCTTACCTCGCCTTGTCTGTGATGAATTAATGAAGGTGGATCAACATCATCCAATGTTAGAAGCGATGCCAATCGCATGTCGCTTATATGCTGAAAATCATAACGAAAAGGATGTATGTCCAATCACAATACGAGAAGGTAAACAGTATCTAAGAGAACACTATAAGTGTGATGTTAAGCAGTTAACAAAAGAACACAAGCAAAATAGTGAAGTTGTATTAGCGATGAAACATATCTATTTTAGATATGAAAAAGAAGCTAAGGATATCTTAACTGATTTTTCTTTCAACTTACATAAAGGCACCATTCATTGTATTTTAGGTGGCAATGGTAGTGGTAAAACAACGATGTTGAAATGTGCTTTATCTTTATTGAAGCCACAGCGAGGAAAATGCATCCTTGAAAAAGGATTGAAATGTGGATACATTCCTCAAGATCCAACTTCTTTGTTTGTGTGTGATCAAGTGGAAGCTGAGTGTAAACAGGTAAGTGATGATATCGATGAAGTGGTGGAACTGTTTCATTTAGAATCGCTATTAAAACAACATCCTTATGATTTAAGTGGTGGCGAGCAACAAAAACTAGCGCTTGCGAAGATCTACTTATTGAATTGTGATATTTTGTGTTTAGATGAACCGACAAAAGGCTTGGATATGCATAGTCGCATGGAACTAGGTAAACTACTTACCAGCTTATGTGAAAAAGGTAAAACAATCTTTATGGTCTCTCATGATATTGAATTTGCTGCCGCATTTAGTGATGAATGTTCCTTGCTCTTTGATGGAAGAATGATTGCAAGTGGTGAGCCAAATGAATTCTTAGCGCACAATCGTTTCTACACGAGCAGTGGCGTTAAATTAACAAGTGGTATTTTTGAAAATGTGATAACCAGTGAGGATGTGATGAGAATATGTCAATTAAATGGACGTATCGATCCTTCTTAAAAACGTTTTTCCTTTGGGTTATGATTCCCTTATGTATTGGCTTAGGCATTGTTTTGTTTAAGAATCGCAACTATCGAATCATTTCCTTATTGATGGCTTCTTTCTCTTGTATTCCGTTTTTTTTAAAGTATGAAAGAAAAAAACCACAAGCAAGAGAATTAGTATTTGTTTCGATTCTTTGTGCTTGTAGCGTTGTTTCAAGAGTTATTTTTTACCCACTACCCGGATTTAAACCAATTGCTGCGTTAACGATTATTTGTGGCTTAGCTTTTGGGAAAGAAGCAGGTTTTATGAATGGGGCATTAAGTGCTTTGATATCCAATTTGTTCTTTGGTCAAGGACCTTGGATGCCATTTCAAATGATTTCCTGGGGAATAATCGGTTATTTAGCCGGAGTTCTTCAAGATCATAAACTATTTGAACATAAAATCTTTCTTTATCTTTATGGCATCTTTGCCGCTGTACTATTTTCATTGATTATGGATATCTATAGTTCCATGGCAGTCGATAATGTATTTAATCTTTCAAGATACATCGCAGTTAGTATTTCATCCCTACCTTCGATTGTGGTCTATATGGTAGCGAATGTAGTATTCTTATGGTTGTTAGTAAAACCGATGATGAAGAAATTAAATCGAATTAAAATGAAATACGGAATTATCGATGAAGCTTAAAAACCTCTCATGTAAAGAATGAGAGGTTTTTATTTACCTTTTGTTACTAAATATATAAAATGTAAGTTAAGTGAACATTAAAAGCATAAATAATCCTTGAAATTGTTCAAAAGTAGGAGTATTATATCATTTATAAACAAAGGAGATGCTTTTATGGAACAGAAATTGTTATTGACTCCCGGTCCACTATCCACTTCAAAAAGTGTAAAAGAAGCCATGTTATACGATTTGGGGACAAGAGATCAAGAATATGGAGACATTGTACAAGAAACAAGAGCGATGTTGCTTGAAGTAGGTCAGGCAGACGCTAGCAAATACAGTGTAGTCTTACTTCAAGGAAGTGGCACGTATGCGGTAGAAAGTGTACTGACTAGTTATATATCAAAACAGGATAAAGTATTAATCCTTGCGAATGGAGCTTATGGTAAGCGAATGGCTTTAATTTGTGAGAAAGCTAATATTTGTCATGAGATTATAAATTTTGATATGACAGCTTCTTTACCTTTGGATGAATTAGCACAGTATATTAAAAAAGATGAATATACGCATGTTGCTTTTATCCACATGGAAACAACGGCAGGTATTCAAAATAATTTAGCTGCAATCAATCAATTATGTAAAACCTATCATAAGAAAATCATTGTTGATGCGATGAGTTGCTTTGGTGGAGTGCAAACTAATCTTGATGAATTAGATCTTGATTTCTTAATAACAAGTTCCAATAAATGTATTCAAGGCGTTCCTGGACTTGGAATAATTTATGGAAAGCATGAAGCTTTTAAAGACTGTAAAGGCAATGCTCATTCTTTATCACTTGATTTATATGATCAATATAAAGAAATGGAAGACA
>JAVXTH010000039.1:0-10994 GCA_036642795.1 Erysipelotrichaceae bacterium | reverse complement strand
AGCACAAATGAAACTATTTAATGTGAAGGAGTGATTATCTATATGTTATAATATCCTTATGAATAAGGAGAACTGAAATGAAAAAAATATTATTATGCACTTTGAGTTTACTATTAGCTGTAAGTTTAAGTGGTTGTGGAAGTGATGAAGAAGTTAAAAAAGATCCTTCAATAAAAAAAGTTGGTATTCATCACATAGAAATTTTGGTAAAGGATTATGGAATGATTAAAGCAGAATTAAATGGTGATGTAGCACCGATTACGGTAACTAATTTTATCGATCTAGCAAATAAAGGTTTCTATAATAACTTAACCTTTCATCGAATCATTGATGGTTTTATGATTCAAGGTGGAGATCCAAATGGAGATGGAACCGGTGGAAGTGATAAAAATATAAAAGGTGAATTTGAAAGTAACAATATTTCAAATAATATAAAACATACGCGTGGTGTCTTATCGATGGCACGTGCACAAGATCCTGACAGTGGTAGTTCCCAATTCTTTATCATGCATCAAGATGCCCCTAGCTTAGATGGCGATTACGCTGCTTTTGGTAAGGTAAGCGAAGGCATGGATGTTGTGGATGCGATTGTATCTAAAGCCGTTGTAATTGATAATAATGGCAGCGTAGAGAAAGCAAATCAGCCAATCATTGAAAGTATTAAGGTAATTGATTAATGAATTCATTGGATCAGGAACGATTAAATGCATTTGAAAAGATGTTAGAAGATATCATCCTTCAACAAGAAGCAATTCCTCTTGAACTTGAAGAATTAAGATTAGCTGGGAAAACGAAAACACTTCGTTTTAGAGAATTAGTAAGCAGAAAATTGATGAATGAAGAAATCCTTTGTTTATTTAATAAATATAATTTAATCAAATAAAAAGATGCCGTAGCATCTTTTTTAATTGTGAATGGAGCGATAAAGGATTTCTCCAATATCTTCCATTTTTAATTCATTCAATCGATCTTTCCATTTAAGTAAGAAATAAGGATCACGAACTAGTTTTCTTCCTAATAAAACAATATCACATTGTTCTTTATTAAGAATGTCTTCAATCTGTTCTTCGCTGGTAATTAAACCAACTCCCATGACTGGAATATTTACTTGTTGTTTGATATAAGTGGCAAGGGGAATTTGGTAAAGCGGGAAACTGTTTATTTTGCTTTTATTTAAGCCACCACTTGATACGGAAATCGCATGAACACCCATCGCTTCTAGTTCTTTCACAATGGCAGCGAAATCTTCTTTATGTAAACCTGCATCTTCATATTCTTCAACACTTAAGCGAACGATGATGGCACCTTCAAAGGAACGGATACAAGCTTCACAAATTCTTCTTAGTAATAACATTCGGTCCTGGTATTCATCGCTACGTTGATTGCTAAGGGGAGATAAAAACTGATTGATTAAGTAACCATGAGCAGCATGGATTTCAATAAAATCATATTTTAAATCTCTAGCCGTTATTGCTGCGGATTCAAAGTCTTTAATGATTTGATGAATTTGATCTAAGTCTAAACCTATTACATCATCAAAACTCATTGCGGAATATTTTTGATTTCCAAATTCATTCTTCATGCCAGCATGATTTAATTGGATCCCAAATTTAACACCTTGTCTATGTACTTGATCCACGATTCTTTTTAATCCTTCTTTTTGTCTTGCGGTATAGATTCCTAAGCAATGTTCATCGATATAACCAAATGCATTGACCGCGGTTGCTTCTTGAATAATAAAGGCTGGTTTTCCTTTGGCAAGGGTTGTATAGTGAGCCACATGATCTTCACTTGCTACCCCATCTTTGCTGTTGCATAAGTACGTACACATCGCAGGTACTCCAATGCGATTTGCACATTCTACTTCACCAATTTTCATTGTCTCAAATACGTTCATTTTGTTCTCCTTACTCAGCTAATAATTCACTGTATTCTTCCCATTGTTTTAATAACGGTTCTATTTCATTGTGTTTATCATCTATTAAACTATCTAAATCATTCATCTTTTGATAATCATGATAATATTCTGGTAGAAATCGCATTTCTCTTAAATCTTCTAATTCATTTTCTTTTGTTTCGATTTGTTTTTCTAATTTATTAATTTCTTTTTGAATATTAAGAGGCTTTACATATTCTGTTTTTTTAACTTCTTGTTCCTTTTTAGTTTCCACTTTTACTTCTTGATCTTTATTCATATATTCTTTATAAGTTAACGGATAAAACATTGCTTGATCTTGATCAATCACAAGTATTTTATTCGCAATCTGCGAGATAAAATAACGATCATGGGATACAAATAACATCGTTCCATTATATTGACTCAAGGAAGCTTCTAATGCTTCTTTACCGGCAATATCTAAGTGATTGGTCGGTTCATCTAGAATCAAGAAATTAGGGCTTTGAAGCATTAACTTCACAAACGATAGACGAACTTTTTCTCCTCCAGACAAACAATCAATCGTTTTAAAGACATCATCTCCATGAAATAGAAAACATCCCAAAGCCGTTCTTATCTGCGTTCGATTTAAACTTGGATATTCATCCCATATCTCTTCTAAAACGGTTTTTGTGGTATTAAATTGAGCTAGTTCCTGATCAAAATATCCAGTTTCAATTTGATGACCTAAGAGAAAAGAACCGGATAAAGGTGCTAACTTATTCATAATGGTCTTCACAAAAGTTGATTTACCTTTTCCATTTGGACCGATTACCGCAATTTTATCGCCTTGCATAATCTCTAAATTAATCTTACATAAAGGATGATCATATCCAATTACTAAATCCTTTACTTCAAGAACTCGTTTTCCACCTTTAATGCGCGTTGTAAAGTTTGCCTTAAAGGTTTTTGTATCACTTTTAGGATCTTCAATCTTTTCCATTCGATCTAAGTATTTAATCTTTGATTGCGCAAACGCTGCTTTATTCTTTTTATAGCGAAACTTTTCAATCAGTTCTTCCATTCTCGCAATTTCTTTTTGTTGAGCAGCATAAGCACTTTTAACTCTTTCTAAATCACTATCTTTGACTTCCACATAATGAGAATAATTACCTGGATAGCGTGACATAACACCATATTCAATTTCATAAATAACATCACAGACGTCATCTAAAAACATTCGATCATGGGATACTAAAACAACTGCTTTTGGATAACGTTTTACGTAGCCTTCTAACCATTCAATGGTACTTAAATCTAAATGATTGGTCGGTTCATCTAATAATAGAATATCGGGTTTTGATAATAATAGCTTCACAAAGGCTAACCGTGTTTTTTGGCCTCCTGAAAAAGTTGAAATCTTTCGTTCTAATTGATCTTCACTAAAACCGAATTTAGAAAAGACAATCTTCATATCAGCTTCCCAGCTATAGCCACCTTGTTCCTCATAGCGCTGCTGTACCCTTGCGTATGCGTTCAATACTTCTTCACTTGAATCATATAACATCTTTTCACTAAGCACGTGCATTTGCGCTTCTAAGGCCCCTAGTTCCTTAAAAGCTAGTTTCAATTCATCGTAAACACAATGGTCCTCTTCCTCAAATGTCGTTTGAGCTAAATAACCAATTTTCGTATTATTTTCTTTATGAATATCGCCTTGATCCATTTCTTCCACTTCGGCAATAATCTTTAATAATGTTGTTTTCCCACAACCATTTCTTCCGACAATGGCAATTTTCTCATTGTTTCTTATTTCAAATTGGATGTTTTCAAAAATAGAATTAACTCCATAACGTTTACACCCTTTATGGATTTGATAGCGCACGTTTGCTTCACCTACTTTTCTTTTTTATTCACCTTTAAATAATTGGCGATTGAATTAGCTGTTTCATCACTGATCTTTTGCCAATTATCTTTCCAATAAGCAGCATCCTGTTTATTTGTGAAATAACTATAATAAATAGATACTCCTAATAATCCATGAATGTTATCTTTTGAAAAGGCTGCATTGCTCTTTTCACTGTTTTGGGAATACTGGGAAGCAAGTGTTGCTTTTCCGCCTACTTCACGAATATACATATCGTTATCATAAAGTGTTCTTCCATCTTTACCTTCAATTAAATAAGCTTGCATTACTCCGGCATTCGATAAATCAGGTGCATTGGTCGCATTACCTGATAATTGTGTATTCTTCTTTAAATCATACATCAAAGCATTTGCCAAGGTAGGTGATGAATAAGCAGAGTAATATACTTCACTTCCTTGGATGGAATCAAATTCACTACTATTGGCCCCAATATGGAAATAATAACGAGCGGATGATTGATAAGCTTTCGCTAAGCGACCCTTTGCCCCATACGTATTCACAATATCTTCCACATGGTTACGCGTTAATTTAACCCGTAAGCCATATTTTTCTAATTTGCTTTTTATTCTTTTGGCAGCTTTAAAATTCTCTTGATATTCAACTAATCCATTCGCTTCCACACCACGATCAATCGTATAAGTAAAATCACGGTTAAAACTACCTGGATCTAAGACAATATCATAATCATTTTCATTTGCTTTTTTATTCTTAACTTCAATGAATAAGTAACGGTTCTTTAATTTCTTTTCATAATCTTTTAAAAGATTCTTATTGGCATATAAACCAATCTGTTTCACTTTCCCAAATCGATTGATGGTTGTGAAAGAAGTATCTTTTAAATCATTATCATAAACGACTCTTTTTTCTTTCATATCATCAATTACAAATACTTCATAATAACCTGGTGATAATTCTGATAAAGCAACATGACGATCCATACTACTTTCAATTGAAAATGGATATTCATCCCCATTACATATATTCTTAAATACCATTGTTTTCCCAACAACTTCATCGTTTACTTCTGGATTATAATCATCCTTTAACAGTGCTAAAGATTCACCATAAAAAAGATAATCACTTAATTGATACGTATTTTTATAATCTTTATTTAATTGATCAAAGCTCTTGTTTTCACTATAATCACAAATGGTTAATTTAGGGGGAGAATCATCCAATGCGCCAATGATAAATTGCGCAATCAAATATATTAATAGTGTGATTAAAACTAAAAAAGGTCCAGCAAATTTCCAACGAATTTTAAATTTCCTTGCTTTAGGTGTATAAGCCATTATAATCACTACCCTTTCTTTAATTTATCTTATTTTCTCCGTTTAAATTTAAATCGACTAAATGCTTCGGTTCTTGCTCTTTCTTTGGTGGATACGACATATAAGTTGTTCCTACTTCCACATCGAGTAACGACTTAGGAATCCGTGGGATTGGTAAGGTTGTATCTTCAAATGGTACATATTGAACTGGATAAATATCATCCTTTTTATAGATAATTGGTTTCTTTAATAAATCAAAGGTCCAAGTTAATTCATAACCAATTAAGGAACTATCTTTATTTGAAGCTCCATAAGATCTAGCAATCTTCACAAACAAACGTTTTAAAGCTACTGGGTTTATATGTAAGACTTCAAATATTGTAATGAATACCATTAGAAATATTTGAATGCAACGCCAAAATCGATCCTTGCTTTTTGTTTCACTGACATAATCCGCAATAAAGACATCAATAAAGACACCATCGCCTTCACAACGATTTTCTAACATAAAGTTAACTTCCTTACAATACGTACCACGCAAACGAATTTTCATTGCTGGTATCGCTACATTATAACGAGTATCATGATCAAAATCTTGGGTGTAGTACTTATCTCCTAGTTCATTCACAACCTTTTGAAAGGCAAGATAGTCTTCCCTCATCATACAGATATCCGCATCATCATCCCAAGGTATAAAGCCTTGATGACGAACCGCGCCAAGGCAACTTCCACCTGACATAAAATAAGGAATATGATGGTTACGACAAAGTTTATCAATATCCTTTAACATTTCCAATAAAACTAATTGGAGCGATCTTACCGTAACGACACTTCCATCCTTACGCTTTTTAATAATATATTCTTCCATGTCATCACCTAGCTATTATTATAGTTTATTTCGCTTGTAATCACAACCTAACTAAAGAAAATAAGACAGTTTTTAACTGTCTTATTTAGATCTGATTTACTTTAGAAATTCATGTTCTTAGGCGTTCTTGGGAACGGTTGAACATCACGAATGTTGCCCATTCCTGTGATATACATTAAGAAACGATCAAAGCCTAAACCAAAGCCGGCGTGTTTACAACCACCAAAACGGCGTAAATCCATATACCATTGTAAGGATTCTTGTGCCATTCCCATTTCTTTCATGCGCTTTTCGAGCATTTCATAACGCTCTTCACGCTGTGAACCACCAACTAATTCACCAACTCCTGGAACTAATAAATCACAGGCAGCAACGGTTTTTCCATCTTCATTTAAGCGCATATAAAAGGCTTTAATATCTTTAGGATAATCGGTTAAGAAGACCGGGCCTTCAATTACTTTCTCACAAATATAACGCTCATGTTCGGATTGTAAATCGATACCCCATTCAACCGGATAATCAAATTTCACATCCGCTTTTTTCAATAGTTCAATCGCTTCATCATAACTCATTCGTTTAAATTCACTATCTCTAACTTTTGTGATGCGATTGATGGCATCTTTATCAATCATTTCATTAAAGAATTTCATTTCTTCTGGAGCATTCTCTAATACATAAGTAATACAGAATTTAACCATATCTTCAATTAAATCCATATTGTCATCTAAATCCGCAAACGCAATTTCTGGTTCGACCATCCAAAACTCAGAACCATGACGTGGCGTATTTGAGTTCTCCGCACGAAAGGCAGGGCCAAACGTATAAACATCACGGAAAGCTAAAGCAAACGCTTCGACATGTAATTGACCGGTAACCGTTAGAAAACCTGGTTTCCCAAAGAAATCATTGTTATGTTTTCCTTCTTTATCTTTTGTCGTAACATGGAAGATTTCTCCTGCACCTTCCCCATCATTACCGGTAATAATTGGTGTATGTACATAGACAAATCCTTGATTTTGGAAGAATTCATGAATGCCCATAGAAAGTACCGAACGCAAACGATAAATCGCATAGAACGTATTTGCTCTTGGTCTTAAATGAGCAATTTCACGCATGTATTCAAAACTATGACGTTTTTTCTGTAAAGGATAATCTTCATCACAATCCCCTTCTAAAATAACTTCATTTAGTTGAATTTCAAATGCTTGTTTTCCATCTGGCGTTAATACAAATTTACCCATTGCGCTAATCGCAACACCACTACGGAAATGAGATACTTTTTCAAAGTCTTTCATTCCTTCACTATAAACCAATTGAATGTTTCTAAAATAAGTTCCATCATTTAATTCAATAAAACCTAATTTCCCATTACAACGATTGGTACGAATCCATCCTTGTAACTGAACATATTCAATGCCATCTAATTCCACATGGGAACCTGACATCAATATTTCATATAACTCTCTCACGGTAATAAATTCAAACATAATTATCCTCCTAATAAAAAAACGTTCCTAGTTACAGGAACGTAAAACGCCTTACGCGGTGCCATCCTGATTCATCAATAAATTGATGCATCTTACTTTTGTTAACGCATCTTCGATGCGGAATCGTCTACTTAATTTCTCCGATTCAACTCACCAAGTGTTTCCTTAAATTCGCTATAATCTCTGACTTACACGATCACAGAGTCGCTTTTTTATAGCTATTGAAGATAAGGCTTTGGGTCTTTGTCTTTATTGATTAATTGAATTAGTTTCAAATACTAATTCTTGAATGGATGAAACAACATCAACTGCTTTTAGTCGAACACCTTTTGGTACTTGAATATGTTCATGGGTAAAGTCAACTAAACCAACAATACCACATTTTGTAAGTCGATCCACCGTACTTTGAATGTTATTCGAAATCGCCAAAATCGCAATTCGACAACCTTCGGGAATCTTTTCTTCTAAGTCTTTTAAATCATAAACAGGAATACCGAAGCGAACTCCCTGTCGGTCCGGATTAATATCAAATGCGCAAGCTATTTCACCTACAACATAATCCCATTTATTATATTTCATCAATGCTCTACCCATATTACCTGCACCAACTAATATAATTTTCTCATCGAAATCCATTCCTAATTCTTGATTAAAAATATCGATTAAACGTTTTACTTCATAACCATAACCCTGTTTACCTAAGTTTCCTAAGAAAGAAAAATCACGACGAATCGTAGTTGGTTCAATATTAACCACACTGGCAAGTTCTTTGGACATAATGCGTTCAACCTTGCTATTATTCAATTTTCTTAAGGCTTTTAAATAAACTGGATATCTTTGTAATGTCGCTTTTGGGACATTCTTATTTGCCATTATAATCACCTGTTTCAGTATATCATATTAAACTGACTTTGTGAATATTTACTCATCTATAACTTATGAAATATTCAAAGTTCCATTCCAGGATCTGCAGTTAAATCAAAATCACTGCGATATCCCTTTTCAAAAGCAATGCTTCCCGCAACACCAATCATCGCTGCATTATCGGTACAACAAGATAATGGTGGGATAATACAACTTATATCAGGATATTTTTCTTCCATAACTTGTGTTACTAATTCACGTAAACGAGAATTAGCAGCAACCCCTCCCGCTAAGACTACTTGAGCTGGTTGTTTTAAATCAATTGCTTTTTCTAACTTAGAAAGCAATAAGGCTAAGGCTGTTTCTTGAAAAGAAGCAGCTAGATCTGCACTTACATAACTTTCGTTTTTACGCGCGCAGCGATCAATAAACTGTAATACACCACTTTTTAATCCACTGAAAGAAAAATCTAATTCACCTTCGGTTTTAGGGGTAGGTAATTTATATACATTATGTCCAGATTTCGCAAGTCGATCAATTTGAGGACCACCAGGATAAGGTAAGCCCATCACGCGTGCTACTTTATCGTAAGCTTCTCCAATCGCATCATCTTGTGTACAACCTAAGATTTCAAACTTCCAGTCTTCACTCATATAGACAAGCTCACTGTGCCCCCCCGATACGACAAGGGCAAGCAGCGGGAATTTTAATTCACCGACTAGTTTATTTGCGTAAATATGACCCGCAATATGATGAATTCCAATCAATGGTTTATGAAAAGCAAACGCAAGCGTTTTTGCGGCTTGTACACCAACATGCAAAGAACCGACTAAGCCAGGTCCTTGAGAGACTACAATCGCATCCATGTCCGCTACACTCATCTTTGCTTCTTGAAGTGCTTGGTGAAGAACCATCGATATATTCTCAACATGGATTCGTGATGCAACTTCTGGAATTACACCACCAAACTCCTTATGAACATCAATTTGTGAAGCGACGATGTTCGCTTTGATTTGATTTCCATTTTCAATAATTGCGACTGCTGTTTCATCACAACTTGATTCAATTGCCAATATTTTAGAATGTTCCATTTATTTAACCTCCAATGATTTTGCCATTACAATGGCATCTTCATGGGTATCTCCATAATAATTCTTACGAATATTAATTTGAAAATAACCTAAAGATTTATAAAAATTGATTGCTTTATCATTTGTAATTCTTACTTCTAATTGAACGCTTTCGCATTTTTCATTCGCTGCTTTTATTTCCATATCTTGCATGAAGGCTCTCGCATAACCAAGTCGTTGAAATTTTGGATGAATCGCAAGGCTTGCCAGTTGGCAAACTTCAAAGGTAATCCAATAATCAATAAAACCAATAAGTTCTTCATCGTTTCGAATTACATTTAAATGAGCAAATTCATTTTGTTGAAGTTCATATAAGAATTGATCATAATCCCAACGTCCATGAAGGACTTGGTCTTCTAAAGAAGTAACTTCTATTAAATCTTTTTCTTGCATTTGTTCAATCATTTACTTTACCTTATAAGCACTTTGATCCTTTAAATAATAAGGAACAAGCGTATGAATATTTTCAACTTTAATCCATTGATCTTTTAAATCAATAAAATTCTTTAAGAAATCAACTTCTTGCGTTTCTAGATCAAGCAAATCACGATCCCCAACGACTTCATAGGATGTTTCTTGAAGCATCGCTTTTACTTCATCTAATGTCATAATGCTAGCATCCTTTAGAAACTTACCTGCATGAATTAAGCCAACATAAGCACGATTACTACGAGCATCCAATAAGGTTAAAACATTTTCTTTCAGGCCTGCATAGAGTAACAAGGTAGAAATTCGATAAAGTGGAATGTCCATCGTTGTGCAAAATACTTTCGCAACACTCATTGCGATTCTGACACCAGTATAACTTCCCGGTCCATCACTGATTACAATTGCTTCAATATCTTCACTTTCCCAATTTGCTTGTTTCATTAATTTGATTAATTCAGGGAATAAAGTTTCGGATTGCTTTTTCCAAGCAGAAAAAGAAACACCTGCGACAAGTTGATCGTTTTCATAAAGTCCAAGTACTAAATAACGATGGGAACTATCCATACATAATATTTTCATTGTAATGCCTCCAATACTTTCTCATAAAGAGGTCCGATTGCCTCAACATTAAAGATTCGTGCTTCATCAATTCCCATTTCAATCGTAATATGTAATCGCTCTTTTGGTAATTGTTCATCAATATATTGTGACCATTCAACAACACATAAACCATCATCTTCAAATACTTCTTCAAAACCAAGTTCTTGATGAAGGCCCTCTAAACGATAAGCATCCATATGATAAATTGGCATAATTCCTTGATATATTTTAAGAATGGTAAAGGTTGGTGAATTAATTGTTTTGCTTACTCCTAATGCCAAACCTAATGCTTTGGTAAAGGTTGTTTTTCCTGCCCCTAAATCACCACTCATCGTAATTAAAAAATGTGGTGTAATTAGCTTGGCAAGTTTTTGGGCAAAGCGTTTTGTATCTTCTTTTGTTTCAATCTTAAAAGTTTTATTCATAATGTTCCTTCCCATAATCATTTTCATTAAAGCTTAATTATTATAACACAAAATAAATAGAATTCATAAAAAAAGACTCACTGTAAAGTGAGTCGATTACCTGGCAGCGTGCTATCT
>JAVXTH010000038.1:0-11567 GCA_036642795.1 Erysipelotrichaceae bacterium | reverse complement strand
AGGAGATTATATCATGAATGAAGCTTATGAAAGATGGTTACATCATCCTAACTGTGAACCTAGTTACAAAGAAGTATTAAAGAAAATGGATGAAAAAGAAATTGCGGATAGTTTTTATACGAACATTGAATTTGGTACAGCAGGAATGAGAGGTCTTTTAGGACCAGGAACCAATCGAATTAATATCCATACGATTCGAAAAGCAACCTTAGGATTTGCCCAATACATTATGAAACAAGGAGAATCAGCTTGCCAGCGTGGTATTGCGATCGGTTATGACAATCGTCATATGTCCTATGAATTCGCAATCGATTCAGCTAAGCTACTAGCTACCTTTAATATTCGTACGTATGTATTCGATTCGCTACGACCTACCCCAGAATTATCCTTTGCGGTACGTTATTTTAATTGCTTCGGGGGAATCATGATTACGGCTTCCCATAATCCTAAAGAATATAATGGTTATAAACTATACGATGAAACTGGTTGTCAATTAGTTCCACAGCTTGCGCAACAAGTGATTGATAATGTGAATGCCATTGAAGATGAGTTAGCGATTAGCGCTAATCCAAGCGAGGAACAAAGTAAATTAATTACGATGATTTCAAAAGAAGTCGATGAAGCGTACTATGAAAAAGTATTGGCCATTCAGTTAAATCCTGATGTGAAGAAAGATATAATGATTGTCTTTACTCCGGAACATGGTACAGCAAATATTCCAGTACGTGAAATCTTTAAGCGCACAGGCTATCCTTTTACACCAGTGGAAGAACAGTGCACGCCAGATCCTGATTTTAGTGCAACCCCAACTCCAAACCCAGAAGAAAAAGCTGCTTATGATTTAGCACTTGAGTATGCAGCACGAGTTGATGCCGATATTATATTGGTATGTGATCCCGATGCCGATCGAATGGGCGTTGGTGTAAAACATCATGGTGAATATCAATTATTAACCGGAAATCAAAGTGGATCGATTTTAATTGAATATATTTTATCACAATTAACCCTACAACATAAAATGCCAAAACATCCGGTTATGTTTAATACCGTTGTCACAAGTGATCTAGGTGAAAAGATCGCAAGTAAATATGGTGTAGAGACAGAAAAGACTTTAACTGGTTTTAAATTCATTGGCGAAAAAGTCGCAAAATATGAAAAAAATAATGAGAAACAATACGTATTTGGATATGAAGAAAGTTATGGTTCTTTAATATCACCATTCGTACGTGATAAAGATGCACCACAAGCATGCTTAATGCTTTGCGAAGCAGCCTCTTACTACAAACAACAAGGTAAAACCTTGGTAGATGTATTGGATGGCTTATATGATGAATTAGGTACCTATCAAGAAAGCCAAGTATCCCTTACGCTTAAAGGTGAAGAAGGAGCTATCGCAATTAAAAAAATCTTAAGTGATTTACGTCATTCAACGTTAGATGAAATAGCTGGTGAAAAAGTTCTTCGCTTTGAAGATTACCAAGATTGCGTAATAAAAGAAAATGGTACGAGTAAAGAATTAAGCGGCTTTGCGAAAGCTGATGTATTAAAGTACTATTTAGCGGATGGTAGTTGGATTGCGATTCGTCCAAGTGGAACGGAACCAAAATGTAAATTCTATTATTGCGTGAAAGGCAATAGTCGAAAAGATGCTTTTGATAAGAGTGAAAAATATAAGCAAGCAATGAGTGAATTAACAGCTTAAAGATAATCAGAGATATCAAGTAACGATGATATCTCTTTTAAATATTTACTTTTATAAAAGACTTTTAAAAAATGTGATTTGGCTATATGTTTTAGTCCTTAAATAGAGTAAAATAGAAATGAACAAGGAGGTAAGGATGATGGAAAAAACGCAAAGAGAAAAGTTCTATTCCGGACATAGTTTGGATGCTTATCATATTTTTGGGGCCCATTTATGTTTTGAAGGTGTCAAAGGAGTACGATTTTCACTTTATGCACCACATGCATTAGGAATTCAAGTAATTGGCTCATTTAATCATTGGAGTTGTATTGGCTGTGAGATGAAACGCTTGGATGAAGAAGGTTATTATTCAATCTTTATTCCAGAAGTAAAAGCCGGCGATTTATATAAATATCGCATCACACAGGCTAATGGAAGAGTTGTTGATAAGATGGACCCTTATGCTTTCTATTCTGAATTACGTCCTAATACGGCATCGATTGTAGAAGACTTAGATCAAATGGAATGGAGCGATGATACTTGGATTAAAAATCGTCGCAATGATTTTGAACAAGCTTTGAGTATTTATGAAGTACACATGGGTTCATGGCATATGAAAGAAGATGGTTCTTGGTTAAGCTATCGTGAAATTGCGAAAGATTTAATCGCCTATGTTCATGAAATGAAATTTACTCACATTGAATTTATGCCATTAAATGAATTTCCTTTTGATGGTTCATGGGGATATCAATGCAGTGGTTATTTTGCCGCTACATCAAGATATGGCTCCGTTGAAGATCTAATGTATTTAATCAATGAATGTCATAAAGCAAACATTGGGGTTATTCTTGACTTTGTTCCGGTTCACTTTGTTCGTGATGATTTCTCTCTTTCCTATTTTGATGGAACACCACAATATGAATATGCACAAGATCACGATGCGAATTCTCAATGGGGAACTAGTAACTTTGATTTATGGCGTGAAGATGTTCGTTCTTTCTTAATGTCAGCTGCTGCTTTCTGGATTGATAAGTATCATATTGATGGGCTACGAATGGATGCAATTTCAAATATTATTCATTGGCATGGAAATAAGGATCTAGGGGAAAATCTAGGTGCTTTGGCTTTCATTCGCAGAATGAATTATAATTTACATCATAAATTTCCAGGCGTTATGTTAATCGCAGAAGATTCAAGTGATTATCCAAATGTTACGAAATCAACATTAGATATGGGCTTAGGTTTTGATTATAAATGGGATTTAGGTTGGATGAATGATACCTTGAAGTATTTTGAATTAGATCCAATCTATCGTAAATGGCACCATAATTCGCTTACTTTTTCAATGGCATATTTCTATTCCGAACGTTTTATTTTACCATTTTCTCATGATGAAGTCGTTCATGGAAAGAAAACTATTGTTGATAAATTATGGGGAACATATGAAGAAAAATTTGCCCAACTTAGAACATTATATATGTATATGTTTACTCATCCGGGAAAGAAACTTAATTTCATGGGAAATGAATTAGGTCATTTCCGTGAGTGGGATGAAACCAAAGAAAATGATTGGTTCTTATTAAACTATCCAGTTCATGATTCTTTTTCTCAATACTTTAAAAAATTAAATGAATTGTATGCAAGTAAAGAAGCTTTATATAAAGAGGATATGAATTTTAAATCTTTTGAATGGATTGATGCGGATAACAAAGATGAAAATCTATTTAGTTATGTTCGAAAATGCGAAACCAGTCATATTGTCGTAATCTTAAACGCCTCCCCAAATGCGTATTTGAAACATTCATTCGGGGTAGAGCATGTAGGTACTTATACGGAAATTCTAAATAGTGAAGCGAGTATTTATTCTGGTTGTAATGTAGTCAATGTGGAAAAGATTAAATCCACGAAAAAAGAATGCAATCATAAACCAAATGCAATCACTCTAGATATTCCACCATTTGGTGCTGTTATGTTAGAAACTAAAATTAGAAAAGCAACAAAAAAAGTAACAACAAAAAAATAAGGGTAAGCGTTAAGTTCATTTTTAATATGAATTTAACGCTTTCTTTTTCTTTAAAAGCTTAAATATACGAAATTAATTTCAATTATTTGTCAATTGTTGAAAAGTTTTACTTAATTGTATTTATTCTTTGACCAAAATTTGGTAAAATAAAGCTAGTATACAAATCTTAAGTAGAAAGAAGGAAAACTAAATGGAACTAGATGAAATAAATGCAATAAATAACGAAGCAACGGTAATCACAAAAGGTGTTAATATTCAAGGTAATATAAATTCAGATGAAGATATCATTCTTTATGGTAAAGTAAAAGGTAATCTTACTAGTAAAAGGGATGTTAAAATTTATGGTGAATTAGAAGGTAATGTCACATGTGTGAATTGTTATGCAAATGAAGCTAGCGTTCATGGAGATATCCGCGCAGCTGCACATGTAGAACTTTCAAGCTCAAGTGTTATCATCGGTAATATTAAAGCAGATGAATTGGTAAATGGTGGAAGAATCAAAGGTAATATTGATGTAAACGAGAAATCTTCCTTAAAAAATGCATCGGCGATTGTTGGTGATATTAAAACTGGTAATATTGAAATTGAAAAAGGTGCGATTGTTCAAGGAAATGTAATGATTAATCAAGATGTATTCTTTGAGGAAATCGATAAATTATAAATCAACATAATCATAAATGGTATTAATAGAAAGGGAGAAAAACAATGAAGTGGTATAAGAAGCAAAATGATTGGTATAAAAATCAAAAAGAATTGTATGAAAAGATTCATAGTGATGAAGAAGAAGTTACTACAGACTTAGAAGATGAAGCGGCCTTAATTGAAAGATATATGGAAACAACTGCAGAGGAATGTGAATCACCTTTTAAGGAAGATGTTTATAAGGAAGATGTTTATTCTAGCAACACAAACATTGAAGCTGAAGAACCTACAATCCACCATGAAGTTGATGAAAGAGCTGGTTACACGACAACGATTGCGAAAGATTCTAGGATTGTTGGGGATATCACATCAACGGGTAATTTAATTCTTGATGGTACGTTAATTGGAAATATTGAATGTAGTAGTGATTTAGCTATTCATGGCGATTTGAAGGGTGATCTTCATTGCTTGAATGCAACGCTACATAAAGCTAGGATTCAGGGTAATGTTATTTGTGATGGAAATCTTGAACTAGGTGAAGGTTCTTATATTGTTGGTAATGTAAGAGCAGACAATATTATATGTGCAGGTAGAATTAAAGGCGATGTTGATGCAGAACAATTAGTTTCTTTAGCGTCAACGGCAGCTATTCTAGGTGATGTTAAAACGACAAGTATTGAAAGTAATTATGGCTCAATCCTTCAAGGACAAGTGATGATTGCGAAAACAGTTTATATAGAAGATTAAAACAGTGAACGACAATCAATTCTTAGGTTGTCGTTCTTTCATTCTAAGTGAGATAAGGAGCCGGTATGAAGAAAGATAAGCTAACGTTTCAAGATGTTGAAGATGCATATAAAAGAATTCAACCCTATGTATATCAAACACCACTTGAGCATTCCATTTATTTAAGTAAAGGGGATCAACAAGTATATTTTAAATGTGAAAATTTACAATCAATCAAAGCCTTTAAAATTCGTGGAGCTTTAAATAAAATGCTATCAATGAGTGAAGCTGAAAAAGAATTAGGCGTTTCTACGGTTTCTTCGGGTAATCATGGAATTGCAGTTAGTTATGCCGCTAATATGTTGGGTATTAAAAAGGCTGTTATCATTGTTCCTAAAACAACACCGCTTAGTAAAATCGAAAAGATTAAGTACTTTGGTGGAGAAGTAATTTTAATGGGAGAGAATTATGATGGAGCCCACACACTAGGGATGAAGTATATTAAAGATCATCAGATGACTTTTATTGATTCTTATTATGATGATCCCTATGTTTATGCAGGACAAGGAACGATTGCGATTGAAATATTAAAACAAAATCCAGCGATTGATACCATCCTAGTTCCCATTGGGGGAGGTGGCATGTTAACTGGTATCGCAGTTGCTGCCAAAGCGATTAAGCCTTCCGTTAAGGTAATTGGTATTCAAACCCAAGCATGTCCTGCCTTGATCAAAGCATTAGAAGATCATGTCTTTTATGAAGAATATCCAACTGAACCATCCATTTGTGATGCTTTAGTAGGGGGAATTGGTAAACTTTGTTATGATATGGCCGAAGACTATGTGGATGATTATATTGCGGTAAAGGAAAGCTCAATTGAAAAAGCAATTGTGCATATGATTAATTCAGAAAAGCTTGTTGTAGAACCAGCCGGTGCGGTTGGTGTCGCTGCGGTTATGGATTATTTAGAACAAATTGATGGCCAGCATATTGCGATTGTAATATCTGGAGGTAATATTGATAGTAAATTAATGTTGAAACTACTAAATAAGTATCAATAAAGAAAAGTTTTTAACACTTTTCTTATATTATCATAAGATGAGGTTGAACCACTTTTTTAAGTCAAATCAACGCAGCTGCTTTGTTGAATGAGATGGTAATATATGGTAAAATATAGCAAGTATAAGATGAGAGGTATAACATGTTAAATAAATTTAGTGATAAAGAAGAATTTAAAAAAGAATTTCGACGTCGTATTGTAGAAAAATATGGTCGCTCGATTGAACAGGCACACAAAACTGAGAAATACATGGTATTAGGTACAATGGTAAGAGACTATGCTAGTGTACATTGGAAAGCAACAAAGGAAAGTATTGCTCAAAACGAACAAAAACAAATGTTTTACTTTTCAATGGAGTTCTTAATTGGACGATTATTGACAAGTAATTTAATGAACCTAGGCATTTATGATATTGTAAAAGAAGGACTTGCTGATTTAGGTTTGGATATAAATGAAATTGAAGAGATGGAAAGTGATGCTGGGCTTGGTAATGGTGGCCTTGGTCGATTAGCAGCCTGCTTTTTAGATTCCCTTGCTTCTTTAGATTTAGCGGGACATGGCAACTGTATTCGTTATGAATATGGTTTGTTTAAACAAAAAATTGTTGATCATGAACAAATTGAAGTGCCGGATCAATGGCTTAAACTAGGCAATATATGGGAAGTAAGAAAACCCAAACATGCCGTTAATGTTAACTTTGGTGGAAGAATCGAAATGTACATGGATGAAAATGGGAAAACAAAAGTAAATCATATCCCAGATCAAATTGTATCCGCTGTACCTTATGATGTACCTATTGTAGGTAAAGACACAAAGGTTACGAATACCCTACGTCTATGGAGTGCAGAACCTGCGGAAGATGCTACGAATGCGGAAAACTTCGGTAAGTATATTGCCGATATTAAAGCAATTTGTCAAAATGTTTATCCGGATGATTCAACTGAAAAAGGTAGAATGTTAAGGGTAAAACAAGAATATTTCTTTGTATCTGCGGGAATATCACAAATTATAAAAGCACATTTAAGAGTTTATCCTTCTTTGGATAATTTTGCGAAAAAGAATTGTATTCAATTAAATGATACTCATCCAGTATTAGCAATTCCTGAAATGATGAGAATCTTATTAGATGAATATGAATATGAATGGGATGAAGCATGGGCAATCACAACTGAAACGATTTCTTATACAAATCATACGGTACTTGCGGAAGCATTAGAAAAATGGCCAATTGCTTATATTCAAAAATTGTTACCAAGAATTTATTTAATCATTGATGAAATTCATCATCGTTTTGAATATAAACTTGAACATGAATACCACCGTTTGGATTTATTAAATTCAGTAGCAATTCTAAAAGATGGACAAGTTCATATGGCAAATCTTGCGATTGTTGGTTCTCATAGTGTTAATGGAGTAGCAGCTTTGCATACGCAGATTTTAATCCAAGATGTATTTAAAGCATTTTATGAAATTATGCCAGAAAAATTCAATAATAAAACCAATGGTATTACACATCGTCGTTGGTTATTATATTCAAATCCTGAATTAAAAGCCTTATTAGATAAAACGATTGGTACAACTTATAACAATCAACCTCAACATCTAATTGATTTAATGAAGCATGTGAACGATAAAAAACTTCAAGAAGAATTTATGGAAGTGAAAAGAACTAGAAAACTTGTATTAGCTCAATACATTAAAGAAAATGTCGGTGTTGAAGTTAATGTTGATTCCATCTTTGATGTTCAAGCAAAAAGGCTTCATGCGTATAAACGCCAATTATTAAATGTGATGCATATTATATATCTCTACCAGAAAATGAAGGAAGATCCAAGCTTTAGAATTAGTCCACGAACATTTATCTTTGCCGCAAAAGCAGCACCATCGTATTTGTTTGCGAAACAAGTAATCAAGTTGATTAATTGTATTGGTGATGTGGTTAATAATGATAGTGAAATCAATCAATATATGAAAGTGGTCTTCATTCCTAATTATGGTGTATCGATTGCGGAAATATTAATGAATGCAGCAGATGTAAGTGAACAAATATCTACGGCAGGAAAAGAAGCAAGTGGAACAGGCAATATGAAATTCATGATGAATGGGGCAATTACAATTGGTACGATGGATGGTGCTAATGTGGAAATTGTTGAAAAAGTCGGAATGGAAAATGCTGAAATCTTTGGTTTAAGAAGTGATGAAGTAAGTTTAATTAAACATGAAAACAAATACAATGTATGGGATATTTATCATAAGAATGAAACCATTAAAAAAGTTATTGATGCTTTAATTGATGGTAGTTTCTCTGAAGATAAAGAAGATTTCCGAATTGTTTATAATGAATTAATGTTTAAAAATGATGAATATTTAATCTTAGCGGATTTTGATGCTTATTGTAAAGCTCAAGAAAATGTTCAAGAGCGTTATAAGAATCAAAGTGAATGGGCTAAAATGTGTTTAATCAATATTGCTCAATCGGGTTATTTCTCAAGTGATCGAACGATTAAACAATATGCAGATGAAATATGGGACATTCATCCAGTAAAAGTAAAATAACAAGTGAAACTTTCTAAATTTTAATGATTTGGAAAGTTTTATTTTGGCTTAAAAAAATATAACTAACTTATCTTCGATACATTTTGAATCTTAATTATGATACAATAAGAAAAAGAAAATAAAGGTGATAAAATGAGGCAACAAAAATATTATGAAGCATATTTAGATGATTTTGATAAGATTATAGTTTATTTATCAATTAATAGTTATGATGGCAAGAGTTCACAGTTTTATTTACGGAATCAAAAAGGTTTAATCCAAGATTTAATGATTGAATCCATTGAACATACGCAACAAAACTATCAACGATTTACGTTGAGATTAAAAGAGGCCATTGTAATTGGTGAGGAATATGAAGTGATTCATCAACATGCAAGAAGTACGATTTTAGAGTATGCCTATATTGTAAAGCAACCTTTGTTCGATGAATTATATACTTATAAAGGGAATGATTTAGGAGCTACTTATTATAAGAATCATACGTCATTTGCGCTTTGGGCACCAACGGCTAATCGGGTAAAAGTAGAAATTAAAAAAGGTAACATGATTCTAAGTGAAGAGATGTTAAAAAGTGACTTTGGGGTTTTTCGCTGTGAGGTTCATAAAGACTTAGAAAATGCTACTTATGTTTATTTGGTTCGAGTGAATGGAAAATGGAATGAAGCATTAGATCCTTATGGTATCGCATCAAATGCGAATCATAAATGTAGTGCGATTGTTGATCGAAGTAAGATTAAAAGCAAACAATATCCGCTACCAGAATTAAAGAGCTATTGTGATGCGATTATCTATGAAGCAAGCGTACGTGATTTCACGATTCAAAAAAATATGGGAGTAAGCCATCCTGGTACTTATTTAGCTTTTGTGGAAGAGAATGAAGAAACAAAAAAGAAAATGACTGGTTTTTCTTATTTAAAATCACTTGATATTACGCATGTGCAATTATTACCGGTATTAGATTTTGGTAGTGTCGATGAAAACTATCAAGATAAATTCTATAATTGGGGCTATGATCCAGTTCAATACTTCTGTTTAGAGGGTAGTTATGCAAGCGATGCTAATAATCCTTACAGTCGTATTTTAGAGTTCTCAAAACTTGTTGAAGAGTGCCATAAGGCTGGAATAAGAGTTAACTTAGATGTCGTATTTAATCATGTTTATGATATAGATGAAGTATCGATTAATAAAGTAGTGCCTTATTATTATTTCCAAATGAATGAAGCAGGGGAACTATCCAATGGTAGTTTCTGTGGAAATGATATCGATTCAACACGTTCAATGGCCCAAAAACTAATTGTTGATAGTTGTCGTTTCTTATGTGAAACATATCATATCGATGGGTTACGTTTTGATCTTATGGGTATTTTAGATTGCGATACAATGAATAAAGTATACAACGAATGTAGTAAACTCAATCCTGATTTTATGGTTTATGGAGAAGGTTGGGATATGCCATCGCTTTTAGATTACCGTATACGCGCGAGTATCATTAATGATGATAAGATGGAACATGTTGCTCAATTCTCAGATCGTTTTCGAGATGTTGTGAAAGGGCGAACTTCAAACAATGAAGTAAGTGTAAAAGGCTATGTCAGTGGTGCTTATTATTTAATTGATGTTATGAAGAATGTTTTAATGGCAAGTGTCAATGATGAGGGCGGACCTAAAATGTTCACGAAACCAACGCACGTCATTAATTATGTAGAGTGTCATGATAATATGACTTCCTGGGATAAGTTAAAAGAATGTTGTAAGGAAGATCCTCGTGAAGTAAGAATGCAACGTCATGAGATGTTACTTGCAGCAACCCTACTTGCTCAAGGAATTCCTTTTATTCATAGTGGTCAAGAATTTGCTAGAAATAAACATCAATTAGCGAACACGTATGAAGATAAAGATTCGATTAATTTAATTGATTATGATCGAAGAAATCGTTATAGTCGCATCGTTGAATGTTTTAAAGCATTGGTTCAAATCAGAAAGAAATATGATTGCTTTCGTTATGATACAACGCAAGCTGTTAATGATCATGTATCCTTTGAAGATATCGAACAAAAAGTTTTATTATATAAAATAAAAGATGAAAAGAATGATCTAATTGTAGTCTTTAACCCAAGTGAAAATGCATTTAACTATAACTTCAAACAAGAATATTGTTTGTTGTATGATAATGGCTTACAGTTAGGTCAAAAAACAAAGACAACAATGTTTTTACCTTATCATACGTATGTATTCTCACTTAACCATTAAGTTAGATAAACTGCATATAAAAAGCCTAAGAATATTTTCTTAGGCTTCTTTTATGATTTAAATTCAATACATTTAACTTCGCCGGGAATAAAGGCTAATGGAAGATTTTGATGATCATCCATGTTTACATCATGAATAAAACTGTTTTCAGTTGAATATACTTGGCGAATGCTTTGTATTTTAAAGGGTAACTCTGGTAATAAGTTTTCTCCATGAATGCATAGGTAAGCGGTATTATATACATCACAATTTGCTACAATCATTAAGGCTGAATCTTTTTTGATGTAAGTAAAACCAATCCCATAATCTTTCGGTGAATCAAACCAAACGGGTACATGCTTACTCAAATCAACAATTTCATCGATATATTTATTTCGCCATTTATTGAAACCTTCAAGTAAGGAAGGTAATTCATTAAAATTATCCTTTGTATAATCAAAATAGAAGCGATCAAATAAGGCTAACTTACCAAACCTTGGATCTTTTTTATCTAATACATAAGCACTATCTTTGTCACAATCTAAACCTGTATTCATCGGTTGTCGCTCATAAAATTCTTGGCCACTGTTGATAAAAGGGATTGCATTGGGAATAAATAAATTAAAGATGGTTAATAACTTAGATAATAC
>JAVXTH010000037.1:10675-13170 GCA_036642795.1 Erysipelotrichaceae bacterium | reverse complement strand
CTATTGAAACAATTGTGTAAAAGAAGATGGAATTGGTGCTGTAAATTGCATTTCTTTTTGCGTAGTTGGATGTTTAAAAGCAAAACAATGACAATGCAAGCCCAATCTTTTAATTGGATTACTACTTGCTCCATATTTCTTATCATCGACAATACTATGGCCAATCGATTGCATATGAACACGGATTTGATTCTTTCGCCCGGTTTTTAAATCAATATCAACCATTGAGAAAAAGCGATTTTCTTTGATTACTTTATAATTCGTTATCGCAAGTTTTCCTCCACTCTTACAAATATATACTTGTTGGGTTTTACTTTCATCTAAATAATTCTTAATCGTTCCCGATTTAGGTGATAAATTACCTTCAACAATCGCAATATAACCTCGTTTACTCACAATATCATTCCAATTTGCTTGTAGTGTTTCTTTCATTTCTTCACTTTTTGAAAACATTAAAATACCTGAAGTATCTTTATCCAAACGATGAACGACATAAGCTCTTGTCTTTTTATCTTTTGTTTTTAAATATTGATTTACCAAATGAAATGCAGTCTTGTTTGATTCTCCTCCACCCGCAACGCTTAATAAGCCAGATGGTTTGTTAATCACAATAAAATCATCATCTTCATACAGTATATTTAAATCTGATTCAATTTTTTTATCTTTATTAATCTCAACAATATCTCCTACATGTAAGATTCTATCAAATTGACTTGTATTTAAATCGTTCACATAAACTTGTTTATATTTTAAATATGCTTTCGCATTTGTTCTTGAATATTTAGTTAATAAAAAACTCATTAAGGTCGTTTCTTTGTCCATTATATAGTTCATGATTATGCCCCATTTCTATTGCATTATATCATATTTCTAAACCATAATAAGTGAAATATTTTTATTTTTGTTTCCTAAAAGAAAAACAAAGTAGGTTGATCCCCTACTTTGCTTTATTAAATTTCTTTACTTTTTTTAATTGCTATCCAAGCACTTCCCAGTGCCATCAATAAGCATGTTCCAAATATAATACTCATCGATGTATCCGCTGTATTTGGCGTTGCTTTTTTCTCAATTGTTTCATAGGCAATCGCATAGGTTGAAAAGGCCGCTGTACTAAAAGTTAATTGCCCATCTTTCAACGTAGCCGGAATTTTCTTTGCCACCCCATTATGAATCGTTACGATAAAGTATTCTCGATTGCTTTGAATTAATTCTTCTGGGATTTTAACGGTAAAAGTAATCGGTGCTGTTAATTCATTTAGCTTACCAATATCCGCACCATTTGCGGTTAACATAACATTTAAGTCTAGATAAGCACCAATTGTTTCATTTCCTTTTAACGTTTTTTCCATTGCTTTTACTTCTTCTTTAATTGTATCTTTTTTGATTACTTCAATTCTTACTTCACTATCAATCTTTTCACCTTTTTTTAACGCATTTGTTAAATTGTCTTTGGTAGTTGAATCAATTGCCGTTGTTTCATCAACATTTGATAATAACTCATTAATACTAGCATTGATGGTTTCTTTGGCTTCTTCTGCTTTAGGTAAAGTAATCTTAATTCCATCCTCTTTCTTTGTTTCGATGACGGTTGCTTTCCCATCAACGATTGGATTGATTACCGTAACCTTACATTGAACACTTTTATATTTCGCCATTCCGAAAATATTTGCCGTACCATTTTTATACGCAGTGATTACACCATTTTCATCAATATCCGCAACACTTGGATTATCTGAATTCCATGAAATATAACCATCAAAACGAGGACCTGCGGTAATCGTTGTTATTAATTTCTCACTTGAATATCTTGGAAGTGATAACTCTTGTTTGTTAATAGAGAAAGCTGTAACATCACTATCACCTGTCTCAAATGCCGGATCAATATAGTAATGATTATTTAGAATTGTTCCAAGTTTTCCACTTACAAACAATTTTGTGAAATCTGGATTTTGTCCCCAATAGTTCTCAGAAACATTAAGTTCTCCACCATCTTTATAATCAAATTTTATTGCTTGTTCCTTTATATTCATAAAAGCGTTACTTGTGAATTCAAAAGCTTCTTTTTTAAGCACGCCTGAATTAGGATTCGCTATTTCAATCGTCGCATCACTTACTTCACCACGTTCATTTTCACTTGATCCAATAAAGCGATTGCTTGCGATTTTACAAGTAGGTTTATTTAATTTCCCATTGATTTTAATACTACTATTTGTGAATTCATTATCCATAAATTCAATTTTTCCTAAATCCCCTTCACATAAAATACTAGGACCAACTTTTGCTTTTGCTTGATTCTCAAGTTTTGGATTTAATTCCAAGAAACTGTTTCCCATATTAAAGAAATCATCTGCTTTTTTTGCTGTGTAATGAATCATGTTCTTATTATTCTCAGGTGTGATGATATGAATGAACTCAAAAGAAAATTTACCACTCGCTACAAATACCGAATCATCGTCATTATGAGCCGCACTGCTGGTAATTGTTACTAAAGGATC
>JAVXTH010000037.1:0-10575 GCA_036642795.1 Erysipelotrichaceae bacterium | reverse complement strand
ATCAATTTTTTGAACATCATACGTGCCAGGATATACATAAACATGAATAACGTCTTCAGTTTTAAAATCGTTTGCTGCTAGTATCGCTTCTTCAATTGTCTTGAAAACTCCAATACCATCCACTGGCCCTTTTGGATTAACACTTAACATAATGCCACCTTGTCCCCCAGCTGTTGCATGAACCGGTGTTACCATACTGAAACTTAAAAGAAAACATCCTACCAATAACATGATTCTGCTTAACATAGTTTTTTTCATTGTTTTACTCTCCCTATAAAATTGTCGAAAAATAACCAAATAAATTATGGTAATTAAACTTTCTCCGATGGTATTATATTATATCATTTTATGTATATGTCAATTTTTTTCATATTTTTCAAACAAAATAAAGCAATATACAGATAAAACCAACCATAAACCTAAAAAAAACGATGATCATTAAGATCAACGTCTTTTTAAATGAACTACCGTTTCTAAATAAGCAGTTTGTGAATAAACATCAAATGGTTGAATCTTTTTCACATCATAACGCTCATTTAATTCAGCTAAATCTTTGCCTAAAGTTGCTGGATTACAAGAAACATAAATCAAAGTTTTTATTTTACTTCTTAAAATAGTTTCAATCATTTCTGGTTCTAAACCACTACGTGGTGGATCAACAATTAACGCATCAATTTTTTGCTTCTTCGATATATAAGTTAATTTCTCTGCCGCATCTGCACAAACAAATTGCACATGTTTACAGTCATTCGCTTTCGCATTAAGATTCGCATTCACAACCGCATCTTTTACTGATTCAATTCCAATGATTGCTTTGGCTTTATCTTTTAAAGTTAAGGCAATACCACCAATTCCACTATAAGCATCCACAATTAAATCATTGTCACTACCAAGCATTTTAGAAATACATGTATATATATTCTGTGTTTGTTGGGTATTAATTCTAAAATAACTACGTGGTGATATCGTCATTTTCAAATCACCAAGTGGGATAGGAAGGTAGCGTTCACCACCAAGTAAACTTATTTTTAAGCCGAATAAATCCGGGGTTTTCTTAATTGTATTGATACTTTGCCATAAGGAATATACTTCCTCTATTTCCATGCATTTTTGAATCATTTCTTTAGGAAGAGGATGATCTCCCGTTACCAAAACAACACTAAATTTATCCTCAAAACCACGAATAAGTAAAGAACGAATGCCTTTTCTTTGGTGGTAATCATAAGCAACCATTTTATATTCATTTAAAATTCGTAATATTTTACGACGTAATACTTCGATGCCTTTGCTTGCGACTTTACAATCATCAATTGAAATAAAGTAGTTAGAACTTGGAATATACATTCCGGTTACTAATTCACGATCTTCCATTTGTAATGGTAATTTACATTGATTACGATAAGCAAAAGGAGATGGATTCGAAATGACATCTTCAATATACTTAGGATTAATCTGCGCATATTTGATTAAAGATTGACGTAATAAATCTTTCTTGTTTACCAATTGTTGTGCATAATCAACAATCATCAGTGGACAACTTCCACATCTTGCTTGTAAAGGACAACGTGCTTTAAAACGAAATTCACTTGGGGATAGAATGCGATTCACTTTCCCTCGTTCAAACGTACGGTTATTTTCGATGATATCAATATCAACTTCTTCGCCAATTAAAGCTTGAGGAATAAAAACCGGCTTCTTACGATCATACCCGATTCCTTCTCCGTTGATACCCATTTTTTCTATTTTAATTCGCATATAAAGATCCTCCTGTTTCGGATGTTTTTGTTCATTTTTGCTAACACATCATACCATAAATAGAGATAGTTGAATACCTTTATCGTTTTTTCGTAAAGGGTAGCTTTTTTTGAATCTTATGACATAGCTCAAAGTAAGCTGAATGTTTCATTTCTAAAGTATTTTCCTTTTCATAAGCTTCTTCATAAACGATATTTAAACAATAACCAAAATAAATAATACTCGATATTACATAAATTGATAATAGTAATACAACCAGCGATGCAAGTGGCCCATATAAACTCTCATAGGAAGTGAATTCCTTTACAATCCAAAAGAAGATCCAAGCAGTACCAATAACCGCTACCGTTGAAAAAACGGCACCTAGTAATCCATAGGTAATATCTCTTTTTCGAAAGGATAATGCTCGGTACATTAAAGTGAATAAGATGATCATAGCGAAAGATAAAACTAAAGGTAAATTCGCAATAAAATTCGTTGATATATAAACAATCAATAAAATCAAAACAGCCAATGCGATAAATAATAGAATCGATAATACCCGAATCGTCCATTTAGGTTCTTCTACTTGTTCATGATTTGCACTGATTAAAAGAAAGGAATAAATACTGCGCGATGCTAGCCAAAAAGATGTAATTAACGTAATCAGCGCAGGGATTAAATTATAATCTTGGGATAGTAAATATTTAATAAAGGTTTCTAATAAATCTTTGGGTAGAAAACGATACACAAAATTAATTAAGTCAGTGGTTGGCAAAGATGTAAAATTAAATAACATCACAAAGATTAGTAAAGAAGGAGCCAATGCTAATAAAAAAGAAAAAGATAAGGAATAACGAAATAAACTACTTTCAAAGGAAGTAAATTCATGGTAGAGTTCATTTATTTTTTTCATTCAAACACCTTCTTTATTTTAGGAAAACTAAATTCTTATCACTCACAAAATTCTTTGTGCTATATAAAAATAATACTTGATCAATTTGATTCTGCTCAATCAATTCACTCATCGAAGCATGATCATAGCGCAAATCAATCACATCGATGCTTTGATAATCTCTCACCAAATAAGGAAGCATGATATTCGCAAAAGAATCACGAATAATTAATAAGTTCGATTGCTTATTATTTCCACAATCAATATGAACCCTTGCTTGTGAACCATTTAAATAATAAGTATATTTATCTTTTAATTTCAAATTGTCTTCCACATAGACATCGTGTTGCTTCCCTTGATCATATTGTACCACTACCTCAGGATTATTACTTAATTTTAGGATTGAATCACCCTTATTTAAATAACGATGGGCAGCACTGATCATCGTACCTTTAAAATCATCACTCACTTGAATAAATGGAATTGGTTCAATTAATTCTCTTCCTTGGCGCAAAGCTAATTCTTGATAACCATAAAAAGCTCCTTTCAGGTTCCAATGATGATCACCTTTAAAATAGATTGCTTCCTTTTGATGTTGCTTTAAACGTTGATAGGGATCAACAAATAGGATGTCATTATCTAATTGTTGCTTTATCTTTTTATGTAACGCATCAATCTTTATATCATGATGAAAAGCAGGTAATTTATTAGTTAAAACACTACTGCTATTCGCAACTAACATAAAGCTGACTGGTTGTTTTATCTTTGCTTTAAATTGATTAATTTGTTTTATATTATAATTCATTTGTTCTTCATCATAAGTTGAAAAACGTTCCATTAAATATTGATCTTTTCCATAATAAATTCCATTGTTTTCAACTTTGCCAATCATTTCTTCCCCATAAGCTTCGATCATTGCCCAGCTATCTCTAAAAAGAATTTGATCAGCGAAAGCTAATTCGATTTCATCTTGATACTTATTATTTAAGACTTGTTCCCATTTAAAGGAAGGCATTAAAGTCAGGTTGCGATTTTCTAAAGGAGAAAAACGAATTGGCTCTTTGAACAACGTAAAAAGACTGATTGAAATAATCATGATAAAAAAAGCAATGCAGGTGAAATACGCGATTATTTTTTCCATTGTCTTCTCCTTTTAAAATCTAAAATATAAGAAAGGATTGTAACTGCCACTCACTAAATAAGCAATGCTTAATATTAGTAAAGCAAGAATAAAGAATGGTTTGGCAATCATCCATTTGCGATGTTTTATATAACGTTCATAGCACTGTTTAAAGAACGGTGTTGATGCGAGCGCCATAAAAGCTAATAGCCAGCGATAGTTTAAGAATTGATATATTCCTTCTTGTGAATACCAAGTAGCGTTGAAAGGGATTAAAGCATACAGGTGGCTACTTATTTCATTGAGTGATGAAGAAGCAAAGATAATCCAACCAATTAAGATAATCACAATCGTATATAGATGTTGAAACAACTTAGGTAATTTAAGTAAATGTTTTAATAAAAAGACTTTTTCAATCCATAATAATAAACCGAAATATAAACCCCAAATAACAAAGTTGATCCTTGCCCCATGCCACAATCCAGTTAAACTCCAAACACAGATGATATTGAAGAATAATCGTTTGTGATTCACTCGATTGCCTCCTAAGGGGATATATACATAATCTTTAAACCATGTGGATAAAGAAATATGCCAACGTCGCCAAAATTGGGTAATCGTATTCGCAATATATGGATAATTAAAGTTCTCAAGGAAATGGAAACCAAACATTCGACCTAGTCCAATCGCCATATCCGAATAAGCACTAAAATCAAAATAGACTTGAAACGCATAAGCGATTGCTGATAACCATGCATCCATCGTCGATAAAGGTTGAATCAACATCAAATTCTGATATAAATTTCCGGCTTGATTTGCTAGTAATACTTTTTTTGATAAACCAATCACAAATCGTTCAATTCCATAACTTACATCTTCTACACGGATATGGCGATTACTTAAATCGTTTTCCACATCGGTATAGCGAACAATTGGACCTGCGATTAATTGTGGAAATAAAGATACGTAGGTAGCAAAAGGAATTATGTCCTTGGCAACCGCCGCATCCTTTCGATAAACATCAATGGTATATGACATTGTTTGAAAGGTATAAAAAGATATTCCAATTGGTAAAGCAATCTTTAACAAAGGAATTGGTGAGCCTGGTACAATGTTATTAATCAGGACCGCAAAGAAATCAAAGTATTTAAAAAAGCATAATAAACCTAAATTAAATACAATTGAATAAATTACATGACGCTTCGCTCTTTTAGGATCACTTTGTAAATAACGATGAATTTGTATGCCTTCCCAATAATCAACTAGAATGGTAAGCAACATAACAAAAATGAACACCGGCTCGCCCCATCCATAAAAAATCAAATTACAAATAAGTAAAATGATATTACGATAAGCAAGTGGTGAACATAAATGAATAATCCATACCAATGGTAGGAATAAAAATAAAAAGGTAAGGCTACTAAACACCATGAATTTTATTTATCTTTCATGTAATCAAGAATCTTTTCACTATCTTCTGCGATTACCATATAATAATAATCACCGCAAACCCATGTTTTATAATTCTTAACATATTCATATTGATCTGGAAGATATTGCTTCCATTGTTCTTCTAAGTCTTTTATTCTTTTTGCGACACCTTGTTTTACGATATCCATTTTGCCATTCTTTACATGAAACATCGCAATTTCAGAGGAAGAAACATTAATCATTGGAATTCTAACGTTAAATTCAAGTAAATCTTCACTTGCATTGATTCCATATAATTGACTTAATTGTGATGCATCAATGCTTTGATCTTGAAATAATCCACAATGATAAGTACCATCATTTATTTTCTCATTCACATCATTAAATACGGCATTGATATCAATTGCCCCATCATCACATGTTCGTGTATTCGAACTGCAACCACTCACTAACATAAAACATCCAATCAGTAATAATATTTTAACTTTTTTCATAACATCTTCCTCCTATAAAAGTGCTTCTATTAATATATTAACCTATATATCTAATCTTTACTATACCCTTACTAGCTTTTTTTATTAAAAAAAGACAAGGTAACTTGTCTTAGTCATTTGTACCCCATTCAGGAACTTCATTTCCACGATGAATTAGCACTGCTTTTTGAAATTCAGTCTGATTCAAAAAAACTAAAATATCATGTTCTTCTTCTTCATTACAACCGATTAACAATTTAACTTCGCAGTCTTTTTTTAAGATATCTGCACTGATAACTAAACCTTTCACCAAGGTTGATTTTAAAGAGCCTTTAAAAACATCAATCGGACTTTGATCGGAACCGGTTGTATCACAAAGATATCCATAATCAACAGGATAAATCAAATTGGAATATTTATAGTGACAGGTATTCTTAGGACGATCAATCACTAATTTACTAGATAAGAATAATGTATCGAGTTTTTGCCAGAAAAAGGCATTGTTTTCATAAGCGTTCATAAATTTTCCTCCATTTATTTAAAATCTACTTTTACTGATTTACGTTTTATTTCTTTTATTGTTTTACAGCCACACATCGCCATAGCATCTTCTAATTCACTTTTAATTTGAGCGAAATAACATTGAAGACCTTTTGCACCATCTCCGATGAGTGCAAGCGATATCGGCCTACCAATTAAAACCCCATCTGCGCCCATCGCTAATGCTTTGAATACATCAAAGCCACTACGAAAGCCACCATCTACATATATTTTCATTTTACCTTGAACTGCTTCAACAATTGCTTCCAACATCTCAATGCCAGAAACACATTCATCTAATACCCTGCCACCATGATTTGAAACAACAATCGCATCACAGCCTGCATCTAGTGCTTTTAAGGCACCTTCTACACTTAGAACACCTTTGATAATCAAAGGGCAATTGACCATTGATTTTAGTTGTTTTAAGTCAGCGACATCTTTAAATCCTACTGGAGTTTTACTATGTCTTAAATTACTTAAACCAGAAGCATCAATATCACAAGCAACCGCTATGACAGCAGCTTCTTTACTAAGTTGAGCTCGCCATTCAAATTCCTCGCTCAGCCATGGTTTAATCGTTGGTACTCCAATTCCATGATTGTTTTTAATATGGGTAAGTGGATCTTTGAACATGGCTTGTTGCATTCCATCTCCACTAAAGGCAATGGTTCCTGCAAGATTACAACCTTCTACCAATAATTCAGTATATTGTCCATCGCTCATTTTAGCACCATAGTTTTGTTCAATCCCACTGATGGGAGCAGCAAATACCGGTAAACTTACGCGGTGATTAAAAAAAGTCGTTGAAGTATCAATGGCATCATTTGTCGCAATCGTATCATAGACAAGTTTGATTTCATGAAGCTTTTCCACATTACGTACAAAACTATCGCCATTACCTTTTCCACCAACACCTGGAGTTTCTCCACGGCAAGCTTTCCCATCACAACGTGGGCAACAATGACAATTCACAGCTTTACTACGTGCAACATCAAAGACTTCTTTCAAACTATCCATTTTATCACGATCACTTTCCTAGCCATTTTATTATATCGGTTATGAAACATTTTATCAATCATTTTCGAAAAATTTTCATCTTTTTACATTTCTAAAGTTATTCGTAACAAAAAATGAAAATAACTTTAATAACTCCGAAACAAAAAAAAAGAAAGAGTCCTTAAACTCTCTCTCAATTATTTACTCACTTCATCTAGTTTGTGTTTCACAACCCATTCATCAAATTTTTCTTCTTCCATACTTCCAGCAATATGTCCGGTTAGTTTACCTTTTTTCACAACATATAAATCTGGTGTTCCTTTAAACTTAGGAAAATCCGCTTGTATTTGTTCTAAAGTAAGCATACTACCATCTAATAAAGCATCGTAAATCACAACATGATGATCTTCAAGATATGGTTCTAACATCTCTTTTAATAACGTGCAATTACTACAATTCGATTGCGATATCGTTAATACAAAACTTTCTTTATTCTTAATTTTAGCTAAGGCATCGGCATAGGTTAATTCAATAATCTCACCTGGATTGCTATCTCTTTCATAAGCTTGATTACTACAACCAGCTAATAGAAGTAACAGCGTTGCACCAATCAATAGTATTTTTTTCATTGTTTTCACCTCGTATAATAATTATAATCAAGATTGATTAAAAGTCCATCTTAATGTTTTGAAAGTAATCGCATACTATTCATTACGGCAAGTAAGGTAACTCCAACATCGGCAAAGACTCCCCACCACATATTCGCATAACCTAAGCTACTTGCTAATAAAACAAGTACTTTAATGCCTAATGCAAAGATGATATTCTGCATTACAATCTTTCTTGTTCGCTTAGAAATACGAATCGCATCACAAATGGCAAATGGATCATCTTTCATTAAAACCACATCCGCTGCTTCCATGGCGGCATCACTGCCAATTCCACCCATTGCGAATCCAATATCTGCTCTAGCGATAACTGGGGCATCATTAATACCATCCCCAACAAAGGCTACTTTTTTATTTGCTGCTTGTTTATTTAATAAGGATTCAAGTAATTCAACTTTTCCAACGGGACTTAATTCTCCATAAGCTTCATCTAAAGATAATTCTTCTTTTAATGCCTCAACATTTTGTTTTTGATCGCCACTTAACATAACAATGTTTGAAACACCTAATTGTTTCAAAGTGGCAATCGCCGCTTTGCTGCTTTCTTTAATTTCATCACCAATTCGTAGATAACCAAGGTATTCTTGGTTTTTCACGACGTAAACAATCGTCCCAGCCTCTTTTATTTCAGGGGCTTTCCTATGATGATCCTTTAGCCAGCCTTGATTACCAATGAATACTCGTTGATTATCAATTAAGAAAGAGATACCTTTTCCACTTGTTTCCATAAAATCAGATATTCGCTTATGATCTATTTCACCTTTATAAGCATTTACTATCGAAGTAGCAATTGGATGAGTACTAAAACTCTCTCCATACGCCGCGACTTTTAAAAGTTCATCTTGATCCTCACCAACTATTTCTAAGACTTTAAAAACACCTTTGGTTAAGGTCCCCGTTTTATCAAATACAACACAATCAATATTCTTAATCGCTTCTAAATAATTTCCACCTTTAATTAAAATGCCGTTACGACTTGCCCCACCAATCCCAGCAAATAATGCCAAAGGAATCGATATAACCAGAGCACAAGGACATGATATTACTAAAAAGCTCAAGCCTCGATATAACCATGTATGAAATTCCCCATATCCTAATATGGTAGGTATGATTACAAGTGCAAGCGCAGCAAACACTACCGTCGGTGTATAATAATGAGCAAACTTGGTTATGAATTTTTCACTTGGTGCTTTTCGATTACTTGCATTTTGAACTAATTCAAGAATCCTTGCGATTGAACTTTCACTCAATACTTTGCTTACCTTTATTTTAATTACACTGTTAAGATTAATATAGCCGGCTAATACACCATCCCCCGCTACCATATTATTTGGATATGCTTCTCCACTCAATGCACTTGTATCAAAGCAAGCCTTTTCACTAAGCAACACACCATCGAGGGCAACGCGCTCGCCCGCTTTATAGAGGACGACATCACCAACTTCAATTTGTTCTGGATCAACGCTTAATTCTCTACCATCAACGATTTGATTGACGAAATCCGGACGCATCTTCATCAATGCTTGAATGGATTTACGTGAATGATTCACGGCATAAGATTGTAACAGCTCCCCCACTTCGTAAAACAACATAACGCCAACGCCTTCCCCATAATCACCAATCAAGAAAGCGCCGATGGTTGCGATACTCATTAAAAAGTTTTCATCCCATATCTCACCATGTAACACATTACGAATCGCTTTGATGACTACTTTACTTCCCACTAATATAAAAGCCGTTAAAAAGATAAGAAAAGCATAACGACTTTCTTTAAAATATAAGCCAATTATAAATAAACAAAAGGAGATACAAAGAGAAAGAAAATCATAACGATGATGTTCTTCAACCACTTCACTTTCAGCACTTTTTAAGCTACAATCCGGTTCTATTTCTTTCACAATTTTTGTGACTTTTATATATAAGGAAGAAATTTTAGCTTTGTTTACACGAATCATAAGTTGTTGATTTGCGAAATTAATATAAGCATCGCTTACCTCTGGTAATGCTTTGATTGCCTTTTCAATTTTTTCTTTACAACTTGCGCAATCCAAACCATTGATTTCATACGTAATTGTTTCCACGTTTTCTTCTTCTAAGCTAACATCTGGTTCAAAGTAATGAATTGTTGTTTTTATTTCATCTCGCACTTGCATTTGATTTTCTTCTTTACACTTAATCCAAAGCTTTTTGTTCGCAAAGTTTAGATGAACTTCTTGGATTATTTTAGATTCTGCAAGTTTGTTTTCAATTTTATTTGCACAGTTTGCACAATCTAAATGATTCAAATTAAAGTTAAGTTCCATTATTTCTGCTCCTCAAGAATATGTGACAAGCCAGCATTATAAATAAGTTCAATATGTTCATCGTTTAAAGCATAATAAACATTTTTCCCTACTTTGCGATATTTGATAATGCGATTGGCTCTTAATACACTTAATTGATGTGAAATTGCGGAATGACTCATTTCTAATAAAGCCGCAATATCACAAACACATAGTTCTTCTTGAAATAATACACTTAAGATTTTAAGCCGAGTTGGATCACTAAACATTTTAAATAGGCTTGATAAATCATTAAATTGCATTTGTGGTAACATATCTTTTTTTATTTTATCTATTTTATCTTGATGAATTTCAATTGTTTCACATTCGTATGGTTTCATTGTATACCTCATTTCTATATATGAACACTTGTTCATATATAGTATAGGTCATC
>JAVXTH010000036.1:0-13321 GCA_036642795.1 Erysipelotrichaceae bacterium | reverse complement strand
ACTATGTTTTTGATGGTTTAGGAGAAAAACCTTGGGAAGAATATGATGAACGAAAGCCTTTAAATATTTATGGTGAAACAAAGTATGAAGGGGAACTTGCGGTTGAAACATTAAAGAAATTCTTTATCTTACGTATTTCTTGGGTGTTTGGAATTAATGGTAACAACTTTATTAAAACAATGCTTCGTTTAGGAAAAGAGAATGGTGAAGTAAGAGTAGTAAATGATCAAATTGGTTCACCAACGTATACACTTGATTTAGCTATCTTATGTGTTGATATGATTCAAAGTGAAGCTTATGGTATTTATCATGCTCCCAATGAAGGTATTTGTAGTTGGTATGAATTTGCTTGTGAAATCTTTAAACAAGCGAATATGAATGTCAAGGTAACGGGGGTTAGCAGTGATGAATTTATCACGAAAGCAGTGCGTCCTAAGAATTCAAGAATGAATCGTAGTAAACTTGATGAAAATGGATTTAAACGTTTACCTACTTGGCAAGATGCTTTAAAAAGATATTTAGCGGAACTATAGTCTTTGTGTTAAGAAAGGAAGTGTCAAATGCAAGATTTATTTAAAAAGTTATTTTGTGAAGATGCTTTGACCTTCCAAAATATAATGAAGCATAATCTTCAAGAAAATAATAAAATGTTCATTGTAACCGCAAATCCCGAAACGTTTATGATTGGGGAAGAAGAAGCAGAATTTAAAAAATGTTTATTAGATGAAATGACAACAGTTGTACCGGATGGCATTGGTATTGTTAAAGCAACTCAATATTTAAATTGCCCGGTAAAACAACGTATCCCAGGTATTGAAATAGCGGAATATTTATTAAATGTGGGAAATGAAATGAAGAAGAGCATTTACTTGTTTGGATCTAAAGAACATATCATTGATGATATGCGAGAGGTGATTCAAAATAATTATCCATGTCTTAATGTAGTAGGTTATCAAAATGGTTATGTAGATGATCGAGATGCAGTATTTTTAGATATTTTAGATAAACAACCAGATATTATTTTAGTAGCACTTGGTATCCCTACCCAGGAAAAACTGATATATCGACATCTTCCACAGTTTAAAAAAGGTATCTTTGTTGGTGTTGGCGGTAGTTTTGATGTTTTAAGTGGGAATAAGAAAAGAGCTCCATCCTTTTTCATTCGTTTTAATATTGAATGGTTATATCGTATTAGTAAAGAACCGAAACGTTTTAAACGTTTTTATAAGAATAATATGAAATTTCTATTAGGAATTAGAAAACTAAAAAGGGAGAATCTCAATGATTAAAGTTATGACTATTTTTGGAACTCGACCGGAAGCAATTAAAATGGCACCGGTTATTCAAGAACTAAAACGACGAAAAGAAGTTGAAACAATTGTCTGCGTAACAGCCCAACATCGTGAAATGCTAGATCAAGTTTTACATATTTTTAATATTAAACCAGAATATGATTTGAACGTAATGCAGAATTCACAGACTTTGTCTGATATTACCACAAGGGTTTTAAAGGGCCTTGAAAGCGTAATTAAAGAATGTAAGCCAGATATTGTATTAGTTCACGGAGATACTTCATCCACGTTTGCTGGAGCGCTAGCTGCTTATTATCAAGAAGTATCGATTGGTCATGTAGAAGCGGGACTTAGAACTTGGAATAAATACTCACCATTTCCAGAAGAGATGAATCGTCAAATGGTAGGTGTTTTAGCGGATTACCATTTTTCTCCCACTTCGATGAGTGCAAATAATTTAATCAATGAAAACAAAAACAAAGAACATATATATATCACGGGAAATACGGCAATCGATGCGATGGCAACAACGATAAAAGAAGCCTATTATCATCCACTCTTTGATTGGTTAGGAAAGGATCGTTTGCTTTTATTAACGGCGCATCGTCGTGAGAATTTAGGAGAGCCAATGCGTCATATCTTTAATGCAATTAAACGTGTTTTAGAAGAATTTGATGATGTGAAGGTGATTTATCCCATTCATATGAATCCAAAAGTTCGAAGTATTGCGAATGAAATTTTTGCTGACAATAATCGAATCGCTTTAATTGAACCATTAGAAGTCATTGATTTTCATAATTTTATGAATAAGGCTTATATTATTTTAACCGATAGTGGTGGAGTGCAAGAAGAAGCACCTTCACTTGGAAAACCAGTTGTGGTTTTGCGTGATACGACTGAACGTCCTGAAGGGATTGAAGCAGGGACCTTAATCTTGGCAGGGACACAAGAAGAAGAAATTTATCAAATTACTAAGTCCTTATTAAGCGATGCAGTTCAATACGAAAAGATGAGTCATGCTTGTAATCCTTATGGAGATGGAACTGCTAGTAAGCAAATTGTTGATATTATTGTTGATGAGTTTAAGGACCGCATCTAAGCGATATTTATGAAAATAACTATATTTGCCTTACACTTAGGCTTTGGCGGAGTAGAACGTTATGTATGTACGCTTGCTAACATATTGTGCGAAGAGCACGAAGTAGAGATTATTTCTACTTATCATATAACAACTCAACCGGCTTTTTACTTAAATGAAAAAGTAAAAGTGATTTATTTATTAGAGAATCTTACGCCAAATCAACTAGCGTTTAAACAAGCAATGGCCCATCATAAAATAATAAAAATCTTAAAAGAAGGTTATAAGTCAATTCGTATTTTATATTTAAGAAAGAAAGCAAATATAAATGCAATAAAATCATGTCATAGTGATGTGATCATATCAACAAGAATTTTCCATAATGAATTAATTGCAAGGTATGCAGATGAAGATATAATTAAAATTACGACAGAGCATAATCATCCAGATGGGAATGACAAGTATATTAACGATTTAAAGCATTCTTGTTTACATTTTGATTATTTGTTGCCTATTTCAAAAGCATTAACGTTTTTCTATCAAAAAGAGTTTGCTGATTTACCAATTAAAGTTCAATATATTCCTTTTACGATTGAAGTTCCAAACCAATATGTTGAGCATCATAAAAACAAAGCACTAATAAATGTAGGACGTTTATCATCAGAGAAAGGTACGATTGAATTAATTGAATTATTTTCTGAACTTCATCAACAAGATCCAGAAATTATATTGCATATTGTTGGATCTGGGTTAGAAGAAAAAAAAGTACGCGAGAAAATTTATTTTCTCAATTTACAAAACGCGATTATTCTTCATGGTTTTCTTAAACAAGAAGATATAAATCGCTTATATAGTAAATGTGATATTTTTGTTATGACATCCTTTAAAGAATCTTTTGGAATAGTGTTATTAGAAGCAATGGCATGTGGAGTAGTCTGTGTTGCTTATGATAGTGCACAAGGTGCGAAAGAGATCATTGAAGATAATTACAATGGTTATTTAATTAAGGATCGTAATCGAAAGTCAATGCAAGAGAGCATTCGTACTATACTAAGCCATGAAGATTTACGTAATAAGCTCAGCTGTCAAGCATATGAAAGTGTTAAAGCTTTTGATTATGATATTACAAGAAATGAATGGTTAAACTTAATGAATCATATAAAAAAATCATAAAGGCACAAAATTTATGATTTTTTTATATTTGCATTTTCGATTTAAAAGTGTTTAAATAATGACAAGATATATAAACTGAAGGTGAAAGAATCATGAAAAAAAATAAGCTTAATTATATCTTTACTTATTTATTAATATTTTTCGCATGCTTGTTACCAATTGCTTCAAACTGGGCGATTCGTACTTTTAATAATGTTGATTTAGATCAAATTTTCTTTTATTTAAAAGTACCTAAAACTGGTACTAACAAAGATGTAATTGGTACATTTATTAAGGAATGCTTTATTCCTTGCTTAATTTTTTTAGCGTGTATCATTTTAGTTCTTTATATATTAAATTGTATTTTATTTTCTTCTATTTATCAAGATTCAAAATATGATTTTAAAGCAATTTTTAGTTTTATGAAAAATCATAGTTTGTTTTTTTCTACTTTATTATTAATTGTTTCACTTGTAATAAGTGGTAGTAAATTTGATTTGTTCCAATATATAAAAAGCGAATTAACGAATTCATCATTTATCGAAGACAATTATGTTGATCCAAAAGAAGTAAAGTTAGAGTTTCCTGAAGAAAAAAGAAATCTAATATATATTTATTTGGAATCCATGGAAGATACCTATTTATCTAAAGAACAAGGAGGTAATCAAAAAGTGGATTTAATTCCTGAATTATCTTTGCTGGCTGATCAAAATATACGCTTTGCAGGTGATGGAAAAGGTAAAGGAAATTTACAAATACCAGGAGTTGGATGGACTATCGCAGGAATGGTTGCTCAAACATCAGGAATTCCATTGGATATTCCAATTGAAGGTAATTCGTATGATACTTATAAAACTTTTTTACCTGGAGTATATTCATTGGGTGATATTTTGAATAAAGAAGGGTATCGACAAATGCTGATGGTTGGATCGGATGCGGCATTTGGAGGGCGAAAAGCTTATTTTAAGCAACATGGGAATTATGAAATCTGGGATCATAAAAGTGCTATAAAAGAAAATAAAATTCCCAAAGATTATAATGAATGGTGGGGATTTGAAGATGAAAAGCTATTTTCTTTCGCGAAAGAAAAATTACAAATGTTAGCAGCTGATCCTGTTCCATTTAATTTCACAATGTTAACTGCGGATACCCATCATCCAGATGGCTATGTTTGCCCGAAATGTGGAAAGGTACATGCTAGTCAATATGAGAATGTTATCTCATGCTCAAGCAAACAAGTAGCAGAATTTATTACTTGGATTCAGCAACAACCTTTCTATGAAAACACAACGATTGTTCTTGCTGGAGATCATTTAAGTATGAATACATCTTTATTTGAAACAATACCAGAAAGTTATCAACGCTCTACTTTTAATACATTTATTCATTCAAAACAGCGATTAAAAAATAAAGAATTAAGAGCCTTTTCAGTTGTAGATCTGTTTCCAACTACATTAGCTTCAATAGGTGTAGATATTTCTGGAGATCGTTTAGGACTTGGAACAAATTTATTTTCTGATGAAAAAACTTTAATTGAAAAATATAATTTTGAGAAAGTAACACTTGAATTAAACAAAAAGAGTAATTTTTATAACAATCAATTTCTTTATGAGTAAAGAAAAAGCAATAAAATGAGATTTCCTCACTTTATTGCTTTTTTTATACGATACCTTGTTGCTTCATTGCCTCGGCTACTTTTAAGAAACCAGCAATATTAGCACCTGCAACATAATTCTCTTCTAATCCATATTCCTTTGCGGTTGAACTTACATTATGATAAATATTATTCATAATATCTTTTAAACGTGCATCCACTTCTTCATTACTCCAAGCTAAGCGAATTGAATTTTGACTCATTTCTAGACCCGAACATGCTACTCCACCGGCATTACTTGCTTTACCGGGTGCATACAAGATGTGGTTACTTTGAAATTGGTGAATTGCTTGAGGAGTACAAGGCATATTAGCACCTTCCGCAACAATTTTAACACCGTTCTTAATTAAAGCTAAAGCGTTAGTCTCATTTAATTCATTTTGCGTAGCACAAGGTAAGGCAATATCACAAGCTACATTCCAAATATCATTGGCATTATCTACGTACGTTGCTGTTGTGTGAACTTTCGTGTAATCACTAATGCGTGCACGCTTCACTTCTTTTAATTCTTTCATCAATTCTAAATCGATGCCATTTTGATCATAAATATAACCTTTAGAATCAGACATAGCAACAACGTGTCCACCTAATTGGGTTGCTTTCTCACAAGCGTAAATCGCAACGTTACCCGATCCAGAAACAATCACTTGTTTTCCTTTGAAATGATCTTGATGATCTTTAAGCATCGCATCAACGAAGTAGCATAAACCATAACCAGTAGCTTCTTTACGTGTTAATGAGCCACCCCATGTAAGACCTTTACCGGTCATTGTACCAGTAAATTCATTTTGAAGTTTTTTATATTGACCATATAAGTAACCGATTTCTCGAGCACCAACACCAATATCACCTGCAGGTATATCTGTAAATTGACCAATGTGACGATATAATTCACTCATAAAGCTTTGACAGAAACGCATTACTTCGCCATCGCTTTTTCCTTTTGGATCGAAGTCACTACCACCTTTGCCACCACCCATAGGAAGACCAGTTAGTGAATTTTTAAAGGTCTGTTCAAAACCTAAGAATTTAATTATACTAAGATTAACAGAAGGATGAAATCTCAATCCACCTTTATAAGGACCAATGGCTGAGTTGAATTGAACACGAAATCCACGATTCACGATAACTTCGCCTTGATCATTTACCCAAGGAACACGGAACATAATCTGTCGTTCTGGTTCAATCATTCGCTCTAAAATACCGAGTGTAAAAATACTGGGATCTTTCTTGACAACAACACGTAAGGAATCAAGGACTTCGTCAACTGCTTGAATGAACTCTGCATCATTTCCATTCCTGGTAATCAATTGTTCTTTTATTGTTTCTAAATTTTTCATTTATTAATTTCTCCTTTACTAAAATCTTCTCCATTATAAACTAAAATCTGAAACAAATAAACTATTTTTTGTGAAAAGGATGAAAAAGAATGAAAGATCTATGAAAGTATGAAATGATAATCAAGTTTGGAAAAAACAAAAAGTAAACCGATAAGATTCGTGCTTTTTTTTAGCTTCTTTGTAGGAAGATATAAAGGGTGATAAAGATGATCTTATCGAATTTAAAAATAAATCAAAAAGCTGAAATTCAGTTGATTCATTTACCTAAAAAACAAAGTCAACAATTATTTCATTTAGGTTTTTTTAAAGGTGCCATCATTCAATGTATCCGCTACGCACCTTTTAATGATCCTTGTTTATATGAAATCTGGGGTAATTATATTGGATTGAGAATCCAAGATAGTGATGCTATTATTGTGAAAGAAATCCATCATGAGAAATGAAAAGACGATTGCTTTTATTGGCAATCCAAATGTAGGAAAAAGTGCATGGATCAATGCCTTATCAAAGGCTGATTTTAAAGTAGGGAATTGGCCTGGAGTCAGCGTTGAGCGAAAGGAAGCAACCCTTGTTTGGCATCAGGTGACTTACCATCTGATCGATTTACCAGGTATCTATAGCCTGAATGCTTATCATAGCGAAGAACAAATCACAATAAAATTTTTAAAAGAAACGAGCATTGATTGCATTGTCAATGTGGTAGATGCAAGTAATCTACAACGCCATTTATATTTAACGCTACTTTTAAGAGAACTTCAAATTCCAATTCTGCTCATTTTTAATTTTTATGATGAAGTAATCCAATATCGAATTGATATGGAAATAAAGAAACTAGAGGAGCATCTTCAAATTTCAATTTTATGTTGCAGTGCACTGAATCAAAACGATTATGAAATGGTTCAAATGGCAATTGAAAAAACATGCCGTCAAATAAGCTATTATAATCTTTTGTTTGATTCACTTCATCAACAAATATTTAATGAACTTTATTATGAAATTGATCTGAATTATCCTGCACATTTAATTAAAAACAAACAGATTATCACCAAGATCACGTTAGCTTATCTTAAAAAGGATGAAAGAGTGATCCGTCAATTAAATAAATGGCATTATAATTTAAATGATTTAAATCATATAAGTGTGAACTTTCCAATTGAAGAAATAAAGAATCAATATATTATCGCAATCAAAGACTTATTAAAATATGTTCATCAAGATACATCAATTCGTTTAAAGGCAACCTATAAAATTGATAACATAATGTTAAATAAATACTTTAGTATTCCTATTCTACTTGTTTTGTTTTTAATGATGTTATTTCTGATATTTAGATTAAGTGCACCATTTAGTGATTTCATGGATTATTTCATTCATGATTACATCATGAAATATGCTACTTATTATTTAACACAATTAAATGTTAATATGCATCTTCGCTCATTGTTTGTGAATGGAATCTTAGGTGGTGTTGGTGGTGTGATTGTATTTATGCCATTAATGTTCTTTCTTAATTTTTTTCTTTCGTTATTAGAAGAATGTGGTTATATGGCAAGAGTTGCTTTTATCTTAGATAAAAGTATGCGAGTCTTTCGTTTAAATGGGAAAAGCTTACTATCCTTTTTGATTGGGTTTGCTTGTAATGTACCAGCTATTTATTCCACGCGTAATCTTGCCAGTGAAAACCAGCGTAAAATGACTGCATTGCTTATCCCTTTTATGTCATGTGGAGCTAGATTACCTGTTTATGTTTTATTTGCTTCCGCTTTTTTTGATCAAAAAGCAGGTTTTGTTGTCCTTTTGTTATATGCAATGGGAATCGCGATTGCATTAAGCTTCGGTTTTGTATTTCAACACGTTCAAACCTTTCATGAGGATGAATTATTTGTTATTGAATTACCACCTTATCGTAAGCCTTCTTTTAGGGTTGTTTTACATAAAGTAAAAAGTGAATTGAAAGCCTTTCTTTCAAAGGCAATCGGTGTTGTCATGCTTGCGATGATGATTCTATGGGGACTTACCAACTTTCCAAGTGGTCAAATTGAGAATAGTTATCTGGCAAGAGGTGCGAAGCAAGTATCTTTTCTATATGTTCCTTTGGGCTTTGGGACAAGATGGGAATGTGTAGCAGCCCTTCCGGGAAGTTTGGTTGCGAAAGAAACAATCGTCGGATTTATGGACCAAGTATTAATCGAGCAAAAAGAAGAAGGCTTAGTTTATGATTTGAAAAAGGATACCAGATTATTAGCTAGAACGTTCGGTATAAAAATAAGCGATTCAATTAAGAGTGCTTTATCAATTAAACCATATCAAAAGAGTAAAACATCTTTGGTTTATGCGATATCACATTTATGGAAGGATCGCTATGCAAAGCTAAAAGCTTTTAGTTTTATGGTATATGTTTTATTAAGTATTCCCTGTATTATGACATTATTCGCTATAAAAAGAGAATATGGATCTTCCTTCTTACTTCTTGTTGTCTTTACGATGTTATTGGTACCTTATTTTGTATGTTTGTTTCTTTATCAATTCTTTTCACTTTTTTAAATAAAAGGAAGCAATCTTCAATAATTAGTGAAAAAAACGGTAAAGTAACGATAAAGGCTTTAAAAATAAAGGGAAAGTTATTATAATAGATAAGATAGTTAAAAGATAAACTTGGTTTATTATCTTAAGGAGATTACTACTTATGGCAAGAGTAAGGGAAGATACCATTCATTGTTATGAAGATATTACTTACCAAGATTTAAAACAACCGTTATTAATTGTGGTTGACATGGTCAATGGTTTTATTAAAGAAGGTGCTCTTCATGATGAAAGCATTATGAATCTTGTTGAACCGATTAAAAAAATGATTCAGCACATAGCAAATCCTATTTTTATTGCGGATACGCATGAAGAAGATGCGCAAGAATTTGCATCTTATCCCAAGCATTGTGTTGCCGGCAGCAGTGAAAGTAAAATTATTGATGAATTACAGCCTTTTAGTAAAAACATCATCACCAAGAATTCAACAAATACATTTCATAGTAAAGGTTGGCAAACCTTTATGAAAACATCATTAACGAATTACCATGATATTGTGATATGTGGTTGTTGCAGCGATATTTGTGTTATGCAATTTGCTTTATCTCTACAGACTTATTTAAATGAAATGAATATTCGGGGAATTAACTTGTATGTTCCAATCGATGGTGTGGAAACTTATCACATAGATGGAGTTCATGATGCAATTGAATGCAACACGTATTCATTCGCAAATATGGCGGGCAATGGAATTCATGTTGTCACAACAATAAGTGAGGGTAAATAAAATGGAATGTTTTGATGAGAAGTTTGATTTTCGTGATGAACGTAATCTTTCTTTGGTGATGGATTTTTATGAATTAACGATGAGTCAATGTTATTTCAATAGTGAAGAAATGAATAAGGTCGTAAGTTTTGATTTGTTTTATCGTAATAATCCAGATCATGGAGGATTTTCCATCTTTGCTGGTCTTCAACAAGTGATTGGATATATCCAAAACCTACATTTTAGTGATCATGATATTCAGTATTTACGTTCGTTAAATAAATTTAATGAACCTTTTCTAGATTACCTTCGTCATTTTATCTTCACTGGAGATATTTGGGCGATTGAAGAGGGAACACCTATTTTTCCTTATGAACCATTGGTTCGTGTAAAAGCTAAATTAATTGAAGCACAATTATTGGAAACAGCTTTATTATTATCCATCAATCATCAAACATTAATCGCAACGAAAGCCAATCGAGTTGTAAGAGCAGCTCAAGGACGCGCTGTGATGGAATTTGGGGCAAGACGAGCACATAACTTTGATGCAGCGAATTATGGCGCTAGAGCAGCTTATATAGGCGGAGTAGCAGGAAGTGCAACGACTTATGCTGGAGAAAAATTTGATATTCCAGTATTAGGAACGATGGCGCATTCTTTTGTACAAGCCTTTGATAATGAATTTGAAGCATTTAAATGCTATGCAAATAATTATCCAGATAGCTGTACGGTTTTATTAGATACCTATGATACACTGCGAAGTGGTTTGCCAAATGCCATTCGAGTTGCGAAAGAAGTATTAGAACCAAGTGGTCATCGCTTAGCAGGTGTACGCATTGACAGTGGTGATATTGCTTATTTATCAAAACAAATTCGAACTCAACTCGATGCGGCTGATTTACAAGATTGTAATATTGTTGCGAGTAATTCCTTCGATGAATATATAATTAATTCTTTAATTGCACAAGGGGCACAGATCGATTCCTTTGGTGTTGGTGAAAACATGATTTGCTCTAAATCAACACCAGTCTTTGGTGGCGTTTATAAAATGAGTGCCATCATAACGGAAAATGGTCAAATTCCTAAAATTAAAGTAAGTGAAAATATTGAAAAGGTAACCAACCCCGGTTATAAGAACTTATATCGTATTTTTGATAAACAAAGTGGCAAAGCAATTGCCGATTTAATGACTTTATTTGAAGAAAAAATTGATCCAACACAAGACTTAACAATCTATCATCAAATGAATAGTTGGAAGAATAAAACAATCCTTGGTGGTAGCTATGAAGTAAAAAGCTTACTTGTCCCAATCTTTGAAAAGGGTCGCTTAGTCTATGATGTTCCAACTTTGAAAGCAATTCGTGAACACAGTAAAAATGCCTTATCCCATTTATGGGATGAGGTACAACGTTTTGAATATCCACAAACCTATTATGTGGATTTAAGTAAGCAATTATTAGATTTAAAATTACATATGTTAGAGGATGTGAAGATACTTAAATGAGTAAACAAAACTTAAAAAAAATATTGAGTCTATGCGTTCTAATTTATATGATTACTTTGGCTTATGCCTTTTATGATAATATCATTGATCAGGATATGAATGGGGTAGCGATGGGCTTTGTCGCAATTTTGTGTCCGCTGATTGTAGTCGTAGTTTTTAAAATATTTCATTTTAAACCAATTGAAGAAATATATATCATATCAACTGCTTTTTGTTACTTTGCATCTTTAATTGGTAGTTGCTTAGGTGGTTATTCAATTTTATATTTTGATAAAGTTGTTCATCTATGTTCTGGTATCTTTGCGACTTTATTAGCGCTTATCCTCTTTTCCGCAATTAAGAGATGTAAGAAAGCAAAAACAAAAGAAGATTATCATCTATTAATTGTCTTTATCAATGCTTTTAACCTTGCGGTTGCGGTATTCTGGGAATTCTATGAATATGCGATTCTAATCTTTTTCAATAATGATGCGATTCATCATTATACCCAAGGAGTACATGATACAATTACCGATATGTTATCTGCTTTTCTTGGTGGCTTATTTATTACTTATTGGGTAATTCGCCATTATCAAAGTGGAAAAGAGAATTTCTTTACAAATATCTCAGAAAAGTTTTATGAAATCAATCTTAAAAAAGAGGAAGAAAAAGTTAATTAAACTTCGTTGCTATCCAATCGTATCCTTTTGAAATAACAGCAAATGGGCGGGGCTTGTTTTATGAACTGAAATGCCGATATTAGTTGTGTAGCAACTATTATAAAGGTAGCTTAGTGTATACCAATTAAAATTATTCATAATGGTTATATAAGCAAAGATTTTTGTTTACATTGCTTTCAAGCTTGATTCAATCGCTCGACTACACAGTTCCTTCTTTGGGAAAACAACTGAAATTTGTTGTACAACAATATTTCTTAGATTTTTCCTTAATTTTAGGCGCTAATTGTGATATACTAGGATGACGTGACAGTCGTTGCACTGAAACAGAATCAATCAATAAAAAGCTTGGAGCGTATCGTATGAAAACAAAAATGAAGAAATTATTTTATCGTTGGGCCTATTTAGATTTTACTGGTGTCTGCAAAAAAGAAGATACCTATTTTTATCGATTTTCCCAAGAAATTGGTCATAATAACTTACTCATGATGCGCAGTATGTCTGTTTTTATGCTTGTGATAAGTTTTTTTGTCCTTGCTAGTTCCTTTACTTATTTTGGCGCAACCAACTTACGTAATATATATACCGCCATTATCATTTTAGAAATTATGATTTTATTTTTAATTCAGTGGCTTTTACAAAAAGATTTTTCACCGAAGGATTGCACTATCTTAACGGCACTGCATCTTTTTCATATGCTAGCTCTTTCCGGTTATATCAGTGTGTATTATTGTGAGGATGAAACCGCACTGCTTTATGTTGTTGTGCTCACCATTTCATCGATGATTTTCACCTTACCAACGATGCTTAGCATGAGTATTTCCACAATCTCTACGATTGCCATGATGACGGGGAGTTATTTTGTGAAGAACAGTTATTGGTTTGAATCCGATGTTCTTAACGGCGTTTGTGTGTTGATATTTTCCTTTATGTTTGGTTGGCGAATCAATCGAATCCGAGCGGAAGAGGCTTTTTCTCGAGCGAATGCGCAAAGGTTGAATCGTGAACTTAAGAAAATAAGCATTACCGATCCACTTACCGGGCTGTATAACCATCGTAGCTTTCAAGAGAACTATTATGAAATGTTTCGCAAAGCAAGCAGTGGGGAACTTTCTTTAGGTGTGATCATGATGGACTTGGATAAATTCAAGGACTTCAATGATCGCTATGGCCATGTGGCTGGAGATGAGTGTTTGCGCTTGGTTGCACAAGCTATTTCCGATTCGGTGCCGGAGGGCGCTATCGTTTGTCGCTATGGTGGTGAGGAATTTATTGCATTGTTGAATGAAAATCTTTGTTATAAAGCAGCAGATATCGGTGAGAATATTCGTAGAGCCGTAGTCGCATTAAAGATTC
>JAVXTH010000035.1:0-13413 GCA_036642795.1 Erysipelotrichaceae bacterium | reverse complement strand
TACAGTCGTTTGATCTTATCTCATAAGCATTGACAGACATTTTCGCAAAGCGTATAATGAACCTAGTAAAAAAATCGAACCTTTAAGATAGCCCAGAGAGGTTATTAAGGAAAAAATGTGAATGTATGCATATCTTCCCTTAGTATCTTTATGGTATTAAGGTTTTTTTACGAAAAAATAAAGGGAGGAAATAAAATGACGACAAAAGTTAAAAAGCAAAAAAGTGCAAATCAACTCGCCATTTACATGGCAATCGCATTATTAATCGGTTTAATCGTAGGGGCAGGATGTATCTTCTTACGTGAAAGTTTGATGGCATCAGGACAAGGGGCAACATGGAACACCATCAATTCAATCTTCTTTCAAGATATAACAGCACCTGGAGGAGAAAAAGCACTTGGTATTTTCTATATCCTAGGACAAATGTTTATTCGTTCCTTACAATTAGTTATTGTACCAATGGTTTTCACATCGATTGCCTTGGCAATGTGTACTATTTCAGACACAAAGAAATTAGGCCGTATTTCTTATAAAACAATTAAGAACTTCCTAATTATGTATATCGCAGCTTTATTACTAGCAGGCATTGTTGGATTCGCTGTTTATCACATGGGTTTCTTCAATGTTGAATTAAACAACTTAACCGCAGCAGCAGGAACGGCTGGTGCTAATCCATTATTAGTTATCTTAAATGCTGTACCATCAAACATCGGTGCTACGTTCTCAAATAATGGCGCTGTATTATCTTTAGTATTACTAGCCGTAGCATGTGGTCTTGCGATTCATACGCTAGGTGAAAAAGTTACCGTATTAAAGAAAATCATGCAAGAGATCAATGATATAGTAACAATGGTTCTAACCTTCATCATCACCCGTTTTGGACCAATTGCCATCTTCGTATTAATTTCACGGACTTTCGCAATTTATGGTATTGAACATTTAAAACCAGCTTTAGCTTATGTTATCGCAACTGTTTGTACCTTAGTTGTATTCTTAATCTTCGGTTATGCTATCTTTATTCGCGTAGTCGCAAAATTAAATCCAAAGAACTTCATAAAGAAAATGGCAAAAGTTGCCATGTTTGGTTTCTCAACTTCTTCATCTGCCGCAACATTACCATTAAATACGAAAACAACGGTAGAAGAATTAGGTGTTTCTCAAGAAGTTGCTTCCTTTACTTTACCACTTGGAATGACAGTCAATATGAATGGTACTGCCATCATGCAAGTAATTGCTGCTATCTTTATCGCAGCGAGCGCTGGTTATGATGTTACCGTAGGAAATATCTTAATCATTGCTCTTCTTGCCTTAATCGCAAGTGTAGGAACACCAGCCGCACCTGGTGCTGGAGCAATTATCTTATTTACTGTATTAACGGGAATGGGTTATACCAATGATGCTGCTTTATTAGCTTATTCATTAATCCTAGCCATTAATCGACCAATTGAAATGTTGGTTACTTCACTTAATGTTGTTGGTGATAGTGCAGCTGCTGTTGCGGTCGCAAAATCAGAAAACATTTTTGATGAAGAAATCTATAACGGATAAAATAAGATCAGACGATGGGCAAATTAGCTCATCGTTTTTTTTGTTTATTTTCGCTAACGCATATGAATGGTTAAACTTTTATTAGAATGCTATACTATAGATAGTCATAATGGTAGGAGGTATTTTTATGAATGAAAAAAGAAAATTAGTTTTAGTTGGAACCGGTTTTGTTGGTATGAGCATGGCTTATACTTTCTTAAATACAGGGGGCATTGATGAACTTGTTTTAATCGATGTCAACCATGAAAAAGCAGTTGGAGAAGCGATGGATTTGCAACATGGCTTACCTTATGCTCGCGGCAAGATGTCAATTAAAGCAGGCGATTATAGCGAGTGTAAAGATGCTAGCATTGTTGTGATTTGTGCTGGTGTTGCTCAGCGTGAGGATGAAACAAGATTAGATTTAACGGCGCGCAATGCACGCATTATGAAATCCGTAGTTGAGAATATTATGCAAAGTGGTTTTGATGGCATTATCATCGTTGCTAGTAATCCAGTCGATGCGATGAGTCAATTAGCTCAACAAGTCAGTGGCTTGCCACATGGGCGGGTAATTGGAACAGGAACGCTGCTTGATACAGCTCGCCTTCGTTATATGATGAGTGAATACTTACAAGTATCTTCTAGTAATGTCCATGCTTATATCATGGGAGAACATGGTGATTCAAGCTTTGTACCTTGGATGAATGCTTATATTGGCTGTAAGAGTTTACTTGAAGTTGTCGAAGAAAAAGGCAAGGACTTAAGTGAATTACATGATATTTATACCCAGGTTCAACAAGCTGGTTATGAAATTGTAAAACGCAAGAAATCAACTTATTATGGAATTGGTTTATCTTTGAATCATTTGGTCCATGCGATTTTAGATGATGAAAATATTATTTTAACGCTTTCCGTTTATCAAAATGGTGAATATGGGCAAGAAGGTTTATATATTGGAGTTCCAGCGATTGTGAATCGTCAAGGAATTCGCGAAATTATTAAGCTTAATTTAAATGAAATTGATCAAGCAAAGTTCAATAAAAGCTGTGAAACAATGAAAAATGTAAATAAAATAACCTTAGAAGCAATTAAATAATACTTGAAAGAGGTGAAAGCATGCGAAAGCTTTATTTTAATGGAACGATTATCACAATGGAATCAAGAAATAATCCAGAAGCTGTTTTAGTAAAAGCGGATCAAATAGAAAAAGTTGGAAGTTATAAAGATTTAAAGGCCTTCGCTCCAGATGCGCAATGCATTGATTTAAACAATCATACGATGTTACCTGCCTTTATCGATGCCCATAGTCATTTTTCATCTTATGCAAATGCGCAAAGGCAAGTGCAACTTGATAACGTAAAAAGTTTTGATGAAATCAAAGCGCGAATTACTTCTTTTATGAAAACAAATGCAATTAAAAAAGGCGAATGGGTGGTTGCTTGTGGTTATGATCATACCGTATTAAAAGAAAAGAGCCACCCAAGCTTAGCTTTTTTAGATGCAATTGCCCCACATAATCCTTTGTTTCTTCAACATCAATCGGGGCATTGTGGTGTCGTTAATTCAGTTGCACTCAAGGATTTGTGTATCGATGATACAACTCCAAATCCTGAAGGTGGTTTGATTGGGAAAACAAATGAGCAATGCAATGGTTATTTAGAAGAGAATGCTTTTATTCAAAACATTAAAAAAGTACCGATGGCAGATTTAGATACAATGTTGAATGCATATCGCACAGCCCAACAAAAATATTTGTCTTATGGTATTACAACGATTCAAGAAGGTATGATGGTCGATCAAATGTTAGGCTTGTATCAATGTTTACTAGCAAGTAATCTGTTACAAGTAGACCTTGTTGCTTATCCTGATTTTAAATCGATGCCAGCAATTCAAAAAGCATTTCCGCAAGCAATTAAAAAATACCACCAACATTTTAAAATTGGTGGTTATAAGATAATTCTAGATGGTTCTCCACAAGTGAAAACGGCATGGATGAAAACACCTTATCGGAACAGTGAAGATTGTGGCTATGGGGTAATGAGTGATCAAGAGGTAGAAGCCGCAATCAAACAAGCCAACAAAGAAAAAATGCAACTGCTGGCGCACTGCAACGGGGATCGTGCAGCTCAACAATATATTGATGCGATTAAAAAAGTGAGTCAAGATCATCCAGAAGTAAGCGGGCTTAGATGTGTGATCATTCATGCCCAATTATTAGATCGTAATCAATTAGGCGATGTTGAAGCATATCATTTGATTCCATCTTTCTTTATTGCCCATATAAAACATTGGGGTCATGTGCATATTCAAAATTTTGGTAGAAAGCGCGCTTACGATATCAGCCCAGCTAAATCCACAAGTTTGCATCAGATTCCTTTTACCTTTCATCAAGATGCTCCCGTGATTGAACCAAACATGTTAGAAACTCTAGAGTGTGCGATAACCCGCAAGAACAAAGATGGCGAAGTAATGGGCGAAGATGAATGCTTGGATGCCTATGAAGCTTTAAAAGCTATTACCATTCATGGAGCCTATCAATATTTTGAAGAAGCGCATAAAGGAAGCATCAAAGAAGGAAAACAAGCTGATTTTGTGATCTTAGATGACAACCCATTAACCATAAAACCGGAAAAGATTCATCAAATTAAAATATTAGAAACCATCAAAGATGGCGTATCTTTATATCAAAATACACAATTAACATAAACACCTGAAAGGGTGTTTTATTCATGGTAGATAAGTGAAATTACTTTTCCACTAATACAAACGGCAATAATCGAATAAAAGATTTGTTCAAAACTCAAATAAGTCAAAGATAAAACTAAGACAATTAAATCCGATAATAAATAGATCCAGTTTAATTTTATATGCGTCAGATGCGAGCCTACTAAAGCAATCACATCATCCCCACCGGCAGCTCCTCCTGCTCTTACAATGATGCCAACACCAATGCCGACAAACAAACCAGCAAAGATACTTGCGAGGAACATATGATCGATTAAAGAGGGAACGATAAAACCAATCTTTTCAAAGCACTGATAGGTGAATGAAAAGGAAAGAGTAGATAGTAAAGAATAAAGTAAAAACTTTTTCCCAAAGAATTTACTGCCAAACATAAACAAAGAAAAATCGATGATCACACTACTAAAAGAAGGGGAAAGATCAAAGACATTTTTTAGTAACAACAAACAACCAAGAATACCACCTTCACTTACACGATTTTGATAATTGAAGTTATAAGTACCAAAAGCTAATATAGTTGCCCCTAAGATAATGGTTAGGATGGTTTTTAAAGATATCATTTTTATATATTTTTTCATGTTAACACTTCCTTCTTTGTTACTATAAACTATGGTATAATACCATAGTCAAGCATTCTAATAAAAAAAAGGAGTCATATGAAAGATTATTATAAAATAGGTGAAATATCAAAGCTTTATGGAATTGGTAAAGATTCTTTAATGTATTATGAAGAACTTGGTATCTTAACCCCAATTCGTGGCGAGAATGGTTATCGCTATTATAAAATAAGCGATATTTATCGTTTGAATCTAATCAAAGAACTTCGTTCTTTGGATTTTTCAATGCAGCGAATTAAAAGCTTTTTAGATCATCGAAGCATTGAATCAACAAAAGCATTACTTGAAAAAGAATTAGCTTTAATTGATCAAAAAGAAAAAGATTTAAAGCTTCATCGCTTCCATATTAAACAAAGATTAACCAACATTGAAACTGCCCTTGATTTTGATGTGGATAAGATTGAAACGATTTATCTAGAAGAACGTAACGTATTTTTAATGAATGCCGATATCACTAGAGAAGAAGATGTTGATTATTTGATTAAAAAGCTTCAGAATCAATTACCAGAACAATTCTTTATTATTGGCAATCAAAACATCGGTTCTCAATTTGATTTAACTGCCTTTAAAAACCATGATTATAATAAATTCAAATCAATCTTTGTTTTATTAGAAGAATCACACCATGGCAACTATAAAATGGAAGCTGGTATGTATGTGAGAGGTTACTATCAAGGTAGTTATCATAACAATGAAAAATGTATTAAAAAGATGTTACGTTATATTGAAGAAAACCAATTAACCATCCTAAATAATCCACTCGAGTTGTATCGAATTGATATTCATCAAACCGGAATCGTAAGTGAATACATTAGTGAAGTTCAAATTCATGTAAGCGCAACCAGTTGATTGAATGAGAAATGACGTAAATTGTTGTTTATAAAGAGTGCATGTGATAATATAAAGCTAACATTATATAACTGATTCTTTTATCTAGATTAGGAAAGGGCCTAATACATATGAAAAAAAGTCTAGCTGTAGGAGTACTAGGCGTCGTTATAACTGCATTTATTATTATCATTTTTTCAATCACGACGTTTAAAAATAATTTAGAGAGTAATTTAACAACTGAAATCTATGAAAAACTATCTGCCATATCATCCAATAATGCTGCGAACATTAATAAAAAGATTGAAGATCAGTTTGAAGTGATGTCAGCTTTTTCTACGTATTTAAGCGATGAAGATTTACATGGTGATAAAGTATTAAAAATGATGAATACAACCGTTGAAAACTATGGCTTCTTACGTTGTGCACTTACCTTTCCGGATGGTACTTACATCACCCATGATAATAAAAGTGGTGGTGACACAAGTAAGGATGATTATGTAATCAATGGTTTTCAAGGTAACGCAATGATAAGCGGTCCACGGCCAGCCATTGTAGATCCCAATGTAACGGTAATCTTATTAACCCAACCAATCTATCAGGATGATCAAGTCATTGCTTTATTAACTTGTACGTATGAAACTCAATATTTAAATCGAGTCTTTAAAATGACGGATTTTAAAGGCAAAGGTTATTCTTATATCTGTGATAAAGATGGTAATATCATTACTCGTCCCAATCTTAAACTAAAGATAAATGTTGGGAATAACTTATTAGATTATTTTGATAAAAGTAAAGAAAACAGACAAGAAGTAAAAGATATGATTGAAGATGTTAAGTTAAGAAAACATGGTAGTATGGAAATCACTTTAGAAGGTAGACAAAAGTATCTAGATTATCAACCACTGGAATTAAAGGATTGGTATGTATTCTCAATCACTTCAAGTGAAGTTTTAGATAGTCAATTGAATCAATTATTAGATGATGTTTATTTTCATTCGATCATTATTATAATGACCTTCTTTGCCTTAATAATTATTATTATATTAATTTTGAATTATTTAAATAATAAAGCCAAACGAGAACTTCAAGATATGGCGTTTATTGATGATGTGACCCATGGTCCGAATAAGAATTTATTTGAAGTAAAAGTACAGAAATTATTAAAGATGGAAGGCAACCAATATGCTTATATTATATTGAATATAAATAAGTTTAAAGTTGTGAATGATATCTTTGGTTATAAACAAGGAAATGAATTATTGAAATTTATGGGTGATACGATTAAAAATGAATGTAAGAGCAATGAAACCTATGCACGTTTTAATGCTGATAATTTCCATTTGTTATTAACTTATAAAGATGTAGCTAGTTTAAAACAACGTTTAATGAATCTTTCAAATACAATCTGTACGTATGAAATTGATAAGAATAATCCTCATTCTTTATCCATTGCCATCGGTATTTATTTAGTTGAACAAACAAATGATGAAGTAAGTAGCATTGGTGATAAAGCACGAATGGCTTTATCAAAGATACGGGGTATTCATGAAACAACGATGAATTTCTATGATACGGAAATCATTCAAAGTTTATTAAAGGAACAAGAAATTGAGAATACAATGAATGAAGCTTTATTAACGGGTGAAATGAAAATGTACTTACAACCACAAGTATTAATTAATCAAGATAAACCCGTATTAATTGGTTGTGAAGGACTTGTACGTTGGATTAAAAATGATAAAATGATTATGCCAAATGATTTTATCCCATTATTTGAACGCAATGGTTTTGTGAAGAAACTCGATATTTATATGATTGAAAGTGCTTGTAAAGTCTTAGTTGATTGGCGAGAAAGAGGAATGAAACTACTCCCAATTTCAATTAATCAAGCAAGACAAACGGTCTTCCAATTAAATTATGTGGAGAACTTATGTGCGATGTTAAAGAAATATGATATTGATCCTAAACTGATCGTAATTGAAATTACGGAGCGTATGTTCTTTGAAGATGGCGATAGTTTGGTAAGTATTAACGATGAATTACATCAACGTGGTTTTAAAGTATCGATGGATGATTTTGGCTCAGGTTATTCCTCTTTAAATATGTTACATGGAATACGGGTTGATATTGTTAAGATTGATAAGAATTTCTTTAATGAAAGTGTCGATACAAAACGGGGTAAAATAATCGTTAAGAATATTGTATCGATGGCCAAAGACTTAGAAATGGAAGTAATTGCGGAAGGTATTGAAACCCAAATTCAAGTTGATTTATGTAAAGAATTAGCTTGTGATTGTATTCAAGGCTATTATTATTCGAGAGCAGTAAGTGTCAAAGATTTTGAATCATTTCTGTAGAACGTAAAGTTAATTGAGTGAAGGGATATGTTTATGAGCGTGAAGAAGAATATTTTAATTGTTGATAATTCAAAGAAGAATCGTCACCGTTTATCTTTAATCTTAAAAGATTATATTGTATCGGAACAAACAAACGGTGAAGATGCTTTCGCTTTTATACGGGAAAAAAGCAAACAGATAAAAGCTATTTTATTAAACATTAATATGCCTGGTATGGATGGCTTTGAATTGATGGAACATTTAAAAGAAGAAGGATTGTTAGAGCGCATTCCAATTATTTTAATATCCAATAATGATTATTCCGAGTATGAAGCAAAATGTTTAGAATTAGGTGCTTATGATGTCATTGTTGAACCATTTGAAGCAATGATAGTGAAAAACCGACTTCGAAATGTAATTGAATTATATGAACATAAACATAATTTAGAAGCATTGATTAACCTTGAAACGAAAAACTTCAGAATTCAAAGTGAAGCAAGATTGGATGCTTTAAGTACGATGGTCGAGTATCGTTCTTTGGAGTCTGGTCAACATATTAAGCGTATCCGCTTGTTTACAGAGCTGTTAGCAAATAAGGTAATGCAACTATGTCCGCGTTATCATTTAACGCCCAAAGAGGTAGAAGCGATTACTAGTGCCTCACCCTTACATGATATTGGAAAGATAGCGATACCGGATTCAATTTTATTGAAGCCATCTTTATTAACAAATGAAGAATTTGAAGTTATGAAGACGCATACGATTAAAGGCTGGGAAATTGCCAAGCGTTTCCAACATATCGATGATAACGAGTTTATGAGTTATAGCTGTAATGTTTGTCGTTTTCACCATGAACGTTGGGATGGTGGTGGTTATCCAGATCAGCTTGCTGGTGATGAGATTCCATTGTGTGCCCAAATTGTTTCGATTTGTGATGTATACGATGCGTTAACGGCGCATCGAGTGTATAAAGAACCCTACTCGCATAAATTGGCAATCAAGATGATTCATGATGGAGAATGTGGCTGTTTCTCAGATGAAATGATGCAGTGCTTTGATAAAGTGAGCGATGGATTTGAGAAGATTAAAAACACTTATGCAGATGAAAAAGCAAACTTGATTGTAAACGATCAAAGTAAATTAATAAATAGTGTCAACAAACCAAACTATATTGAAAAAACACCGCTTACTTTTAAAGAAGCAAGTAATTCTTTGAAAAAGGAAACGATGGAACGAGATGAATTGATTAATGCGATTCCGGGAGGCGTTGCGAAAATTGTTATCAATGATAATTTTGATATAAAACTTGCATCCGATGGTTTTTATAAACTAGGTGGTTATTCAAGTCGTGATTTCCAAGGGGAACATGGCCGAGGTAATGGCATTCATATGGTATATCCAGATGATATTCCTAATGTTTATGCTACCGTCATTAAACAGATTAAAGAGAATAAACCAATTTGTGTTGAATTTAGAGTACGTAAAAAAGATGGTAGTATCGCATGGCTGAGTGGCCATGGTTCAAGAATTATTGAAGAGGACGGGCAGCAGGTGGTCCAAGCTGTCTTTATTGATATTACCGATAATAAAAACATGCAAGAAAAATTATTGACTTTAATGAACAAAGTACCGGGTGGAATTGTTAAGTTTAATGTGAATCATAATGTAAGTGTTGCTTATGCCAATGATGGTTTTTATGAAATATTTGATTTGACAAGTAATGAATTCTTTCAATATTATCATGAGCAAACTTCAATGGATTTCATTTATAAAAATGATCGTAAAAAAGTGATTAACGAAATTAAGAACTTTATTAAAAGTGGCGAAGAACAATTTAGTTTTGATTGCCGAGTATTAGTAAAAAACAATGAAATTGTTTGGTACTTGGTCAATGGTAGTCGCAGTGAAGAGAAAGATGGTAGTGCTTGTTGTCAATGTTTGTTTATGGATGTCACTTCATCGAAGCATCTTCAAGAAGTCATCAATACAAGTGAAGAGCGCTATCGCATCATTGTCGAACAAACTCAAGATATTATCTTTGAGTGGGACATGGAAAATCAAACGATGTATACTTCACCGGCTTTTGAACGAAAGTTCTCCTATGGCTTACCAACTCATCATTTCTTTGATGAAATGATGAAAACCGATTTTATTTATGAGGATGATATTCCAACTTTCATGAATTTAAGAAAGAAGATTCAAGAAGGCGAAGGACTGGAAACCGAATTTAGAATTCGAAATCAAGAAGGAAACTATATTTGGTGTCGAATTAAAGTTACGATGATTTTTGATCAAAATAATATTGCCGTTCGAGCGATTGGAACGATTACCGATGTAAATGAATATATTCAAGAAAATGCTTTATTAAAAGAAAAGGCTCATCATGATTTATTAAGTGGTTTACTTAATAAAGTAACGATGGAGAATTACATTAAGAAGTATTTAGAAGAAGAAGGAAAACATTATAATCATGCGATGTTACTTGTTGATATCGATGATTTTAAAGAAATCAATGATACCTATGGTCATTTATATGGTGATAAAGCCATTCAAATTATCGGTGCTTCTTTAAAGAAAGCTTTCCGCAATGATGATATTGTGGGAAGAGCAGGAGGCGATGAATTTGTTGTCTTCTTAAAGAATGTTTCTTCAAAAGAATTAGTAATCGAAAAAGCACGACAATTAGAAATGATTTTAAAGCAAGCGAAGGAAGAACTTGAAGTACAAGGGATTAGTGAAAGTGTTGGAATTGCTTTATATCCAAATGATGCGAACACCTTTGTTGATTTGTTTAAATGTGCAGATAAAGCTTTATATGATGCGAAAAAGAATGGGAAAAGTCAAATTGTATTTTATCGAAATTAGAGCGATGAATCGTAAGATTTATCGCTTTTCTTGACTTTGGGAAAATAAGTTTTATGATTAAGAAGTATTAAGAATCAATGCTTTAAAATAAAGAAAATTGAGGGATCCTTATGTTAGAACTTAAAAATATTAAAAAAACATATCATATTGGAGATATTGAAACAAAGGCACTGGATGGTATTAGTGTTGCTTTTCGAGAAAAGGAATTTGTTGCGATTTTAGGAAAAAGTGGTTCAGGTAAAACAACTTGTTTAAATATCATTGGTGGTCTAGATCATTACGATGATGGAGATTTAATCATCAAAGGAAAAGCAACGATTGATTTTAAAGATAAAGACTGGGATGCTTATCGTAATAATTCCATTGGCTTTGTATTTCAAAGCTATAACTTAATTATGCACTTAAGCATTGTTCAAAATGTTGAGTTGGCAATGACCCTAAGTGGTGTTTCAACAAAAGAAAAACAGGAACGGGCGCTTGAAGTATTAAAGCAAGTTGGTTTACAAGAACATCTACATAAAAAACCAAATCAATTATCGGGAGGACAAATGCAACGAGTTGCGATTGCTAGAGCCTTAGCAAATAATCCTGAAATACTATTATGTGATGAACCAACCGGTGCACTGGATACCCATACCAGCATTCAAATCATGGATTTAATTAAAGAAGTTGCGAACGAACGTTTGGTGATTATGGTTACCCATAATCCAGAACTTGCCAAGCAGTATGCGGATCGAATTATTCAATTTGAAGATGGGAAAATTATTGCGGATTCAAATCCGTTTAAAGAAACATACAACGATAGCGATTTTTCTTTAAAGAAAACAAATATGAGTTTTATAACAGCATTAAAATTATCTTTTAATAACATTCGAACAAAAAAAGGTAGAACCTTTTTAACTGCCTTTGCCTCTAGTATTGGAATTATTGGAATCGCTGTGATTTTGAGTTTATCAAATGGATTTAAGATCCAGATTGATTCCTTTCAACAAGATGCTTTATCCGAATATCCAATTATGATCTCACAAACAACAATGAAGATGAACAAAGAAGATATGCAAGCAACCCATCAAGCGATGAAAAAACAGGTGAGTAAAGAAAATGCCTATCCAAAAGGTAAGTCAGTGGAATTATATGATCCAATGGATTTTCAAATTCTTCATCATAACGGGTTCAATGATGATTATATGAAATACTTAAGCAAGATTGATCCTAAGATTTCTCATAGTATCGGTTATACGCGCCTGGTTCATATGAATCTGCTTGGGAAAAGTGAAGACGTGATTAAACCAATTCGACTTGGTGGAGCAGGAATGGATAAAGATGCCAATGTTCAAAGTATGGCGAGTACTACTTCCATGAGTAGTATAGGTTTAGCATCGTATCCTGAAGTGATAAAAAAAGGTGATGTTTCTTATCTTGAAAAGAATTATGATGTCTTACAAGGAAGTTATCCAAAGCAGGCAACGGATTTGGTGTTGGTTATTGATCAAAAGAATCGCTTAGATTATAACATTCTTAAAGAGCTAGGCTTTCAAGTAGATGGATTAAAGAAATTGAAGTTTGAAGATATTGTTGGGAAAGAGTTTAAATTGATTGATAATGACGATTATTATCAAAAAACAACCTATGGAACCTATTTACCGGGAAATGATTATGAAGCGATGTATCAAAATGAAAAGGCCACAACCTTAAAAATCAGTGGCATTGTTCGTCAAAAACAAAGTGTTTCGATTGGTATCTTAGGAAGTGGCATTGCTTATAGTGATAAATTATCACAATTAGTAATTAATCATTCCATAAACAGTGATATTGTGAAAGCACAAAGCAGTGTTGATTATAATATTATGACGATGGAAAAAATGGATGAAGCCAAAAAACAATCGTTCTTAGCTTACTTAGGTGGCGATGCGAAACCATTTATGGCAATGGTATATCCGGAGAATTTTGAAAGTAAAGATAAAGTAACGGCTTATTTAGATAAATACAATGTTGGGAAAAGTGAAGAAGAACAAGTAGTTTATACCGACTTAGCGAAAACAATGTCAGAAATGACAGCAGGTATTTTAGATGGTATAACGGTTGTACTCGTTGCCTTTGCCGCGATATCTTTGGTAGTTTCATTGATTATGATTTGTATCATTACCTATACTTCGGTATTAGAAAGAAACAAGGAGATTGGTATCTTAAAAGCATTGGGAGCACGTAAGAAAGATATTACCCGTGTCTTTGATGCGGAGACATGTATTCTTGGGGTGTTCTCAGGTATACTAGGAGTCTTTGTGGCTTACTTATGTACGTTTCCAATCAATGCGATTATATATAATATGACCGATTTAACCGGGGTTGCTCAGCTTCAATTATCACATGCAATCCTATTAGTTATCATTTCTACGGTATTAACGATGCTGGGTGGACATATTCCAGCTCGCATGGCTTCTAAGAAAGATGCCGTAGCAGCACTGCGTAGTGAATAAGACACGGTTGTGTCT
>JAVXTH010000034.1:0-13738 GCA_036642795.1 Erysipelotrichaceae bacterium | reverse complement strand
CCAGGAATATTTGCGGGGTGTAGTTCTTTAACGAGTACAGGGCTTGAAACGAATAAAGCTATTAATTATATAAGTACTTCTATGTTCGAAAAATGTACCTCCTTAACAAGCACTGGATTAGAAACAAATACGTCGGTAACGAGACTTGGATGGAAAGTATTTCTAGGTTGTAGTTCCTTAACGAGTACAGGGTTAGGGACGAATAAAGACATAACATATTTAGAAGATAATACGTTTGCTTTTTGTGCTTCCTTAACAAGCACAGGATTAGAAACTAACAAAGGGATAAAAGGATTAGGAAATTATGCATTTAAGGGTTGTAATTCTATAACAAACACAGGATTAGAAACTAATACTACAATAACGAGATTAATGAATAGTGTATTTGAGGGTTGTAGTTCCTTAACAAATACAGGATTAGGGACGAACACAACTATAACAAAAATAGGTGGTAGAGCGTTTTTTGGAGATACTAAGATTAAAAATATTGTTTTTCTAATAGATCAATTACCAGCAATGAAGAGTGATACATTTTCAAACACGAATGTAGAAATCTATTATTTGCCTGAAGTAACAATTAAACCAACAATTGCTAGTACGGGGGCAAAGGCAGTACATGAACTATCTGTGCAAAATATTATATTGAAAAATAAAGCAAGTAAGCTTAATTATATCGAAGGACAGGAGTTTGAACCAAGTGGACTAGAATTGACGGTTAATTATGATATGGGGCATAAGCGTGTAATCAAATATGATGATACAACCAAAGCAAATTTCAGCTTTGATAAAACAGTATTAAGTTTGAAAGATACAGAGATAACTGTAACTTATTGTGGAAAACCTGCAACTCTACCGATTACAGTTGTGAAGAAGAAATTAATTAAAACAGAAGTGAAACGTAATATCGATAAGGTTGATTATATCGAAGAAGAAACATTTGATCCAAGAGGTTTAGAACTTGAATTAACATATGATAATGGGAAAAGTGAAGTTATCAAATATGATGATACAACCAAAACAAAATTTACTTTTGATAAAACAGTATTAAGTTTGAAAGACACAGAGATAACTGTAACTTATGAGGGGCAAAATATAACTCTACCGATTACAGTTGTGAAGAAGAAATTAGTTAAAACAGAAGTGAAAAGCAATACAGCTAAAGATGATTATATTGAAGGAGAAACATTTGATCCAAAAGGCTTAGAACTTGAATTAAAATATGATAATGGAAAAAGCGAAGTTATTAAATATGATAATACAACCAAAACAAAATTTACATTTGATAAAACAGAATTAAGCTTGGAAGATACAGAGATAATTGTAACTTATGGTGGTAAACCTGCAACGCTACCGATTACAGTTGTGAAGAAGAAAGTAGTTAATGCTAAAGTTATAAGAAATATTGATAAAGTTGATTATATTGAAGGAGAAGCATTAGATCCAAAAGGCTTAGAAATTGAAGTAAAATATAATAATGGGAAAAGTGAAGTTATCAAATATAATGATGCAACCAAAGCAAACTTTACATTTGATAAAATGGAATTAAGCTTGAAAGATACAAAGATTACTGTAACTTATGGTGGGAAACCTGCAACTCTACCGATTACAGTTGTAAAGAAGAAAGTAGTTAATGCTAAAGTTATAAGAAATATTGATAAAGTTGATTATATCGAAGGAGAAACATTAGATCCAAAAGGCTTAGAAATTGAAGTGAAATATAACAATGGGAAAAGTGAAGTAATCACTTATGATGATACTACTAAAGCAAAATTTACTTTTGATAAAACAGAATTAAGTTTGAAAGATACAGAGATAATTGTAACTTATGGTGGGCACACTGTAACTCTACCGATTAGCGTAACTAGTGAAACAAATAAAAAAGAAAGAAAAGGACCAAAGGAAGAAACTAAAGTGATAAACGAAATAGGTACAAGTGAAAAGCTATTTACAAATACAGTAAATAAAGATAGTATAGGAAAAAAGATTGCTTCAAAAAAAGTAAATAAAGATAGTAAACAAAAAATTGTTGCTCCAAAAAAAGAAATAAAAGTAAATGAAGGAAGTACAGCAAAATCAGATAAAGGGCTACAAATAAATGATTTAATAGTACCAGGTTTATGTATAGGAGCAGTTTTATTATGTATAATATTCATTTTAGTTAAAAAGAATAAAGATGAAGATGAGTATTTACAAAAAAGAAAATGGTAAAGTATAAATTTACGATGGGTAGTGTTTGATAAGTGAAGTCAATTAATTGGCTTCACTTTTTTATTGTATGACAAAATAAAGAGAAATTATCATAAATGTCAAAAGGAAAGACTTATATTTATTTACAGTTGTTTTTAATCAAAAAAAGGAATCGGAACAAATAATGTTGTTTAGGAACAATATTAATGAAAAGCTTGTCGTATTTGTTATATTTATAATGTTAATAAAAAAGAAAGTAAAGGGTAGAAGTGTAATGAAAACTAGAAAAATATGTTTAATGATAGGAATGCTTATTATAAGTGTTTTTTATGTAACACCCAATCAATTAAAAGCCGCTGATAATACACAGCTAGATAAAATTGATGAATATGTATTAAAAGATGAATTAGAAATTGATAAAATTAACTCAATAAATGGAGAGGATAAAACAACAAGTAATGTTAAAGATGGAACATCCAAAATAGTTCAAAACTCATTAGTATCAACAGTTGGAGAAGTAGGCAGTATAGTTGCAGTTAATATTGTAAATAATGGTATACAAAATTTAGCATGTAGTTTCACTGTTTTGGAAAAATCAGAAAATGGTAATTTTGGAACAGTGCAGGTAGGCGAGAGTGATGTTAATTATTCAGCTATAGATAGAAGTACAGTTGGGACTATTGAAATACCAAATGAAATTAATCTTGCAAGTGGTGCTAAATATAAAGTAACTAGTATAAGCGAGTTTGCGTTTTATAATTGTACCTCTTTAACAAACACAGGGTTAGCAAAGAACACAACTATAACAAGTATTGAGGCTAACGCATTTAAAGGGTGTAGTTCTTTAAAAAGCACAGAATTAGAAACGAATACAGTGATAACGAAGCTAGGGGGGTGTGCATTTCAATACTGTAGCTCTTTAAAAAGCACAGGATTAGCAAAGAACACTACAATAACTTCTATAGATCCAGGAATATTTGCGGGGTGTAGTTCTTTAACGAGTACAGGGCTTGAAACGAATACAGCCATTGATTATATAGGTTCTTCTATGTTTGAAGATTGTACCTCCTTAAAAAGCACAGGATTAGAAACAAATGCGTCGGTAACGCAACTTGGGTGGCGTGTATTTCAAGGTTGTAGCTCCTTAACGAGTACAGGGTTAGGGACGAATAAAACGTTAGCATATTTAGAAGAAGGTACGTTTATTAATTGTACCTCCCTAACAAGCACAGGATTAGAAACTAATAAAGCGATAACAATGGTAGGAAATTTTGCATTTAAGGGTTGTAATTCTATAACGAACACAGGATTAGAAACTAATACGACCATAACGAGATTAATGAATGGTGTATTTGAGGGTTGCAGCTCCTTAACAAATACAGGATTAGGGACGAATACAACTATAACAAAAATAGGCGGTAAAGTGTTTTATGGGGATACTAAGCTTCAAAATGTTGTTTTCCTAATAGATAAATTACCTGTAATGATGAGTGATACATTTTCAAACACGAATGTAGAAATCTATTATGTTCCTGAAGTTACAATTAAACCAACAATAGCTAGTACTGGGGCAAAGGCAGTACATGAACTATCTTTGCAAAATATTATATTGAAAAATAAAGCAAGTAAGCTTAATTATATCGAAGGACAGGATTTTGAACCAAGTGGACTAGAATTGACGATTAATTATAATATGGGGTATAAGCGTGTAATCAAATATGATGATACAACTAAAGTAAACTTTACATTTGATAAAACAGAATTAAGCGTAAAAGACACAGAGATAACTGTAACTTATTATGGGCAAACTATAACTCTACCGATTACAGTTGTGAAGAAGAAATTAGTTAAAACAGAAGTGAAAAGCAATACAGCTAAAGTTGATTATATTGAAGGAGAAACATTTGAACCAAAAGGCTTAGAATTTGAATTAAAATATGATAACGGAAAAAGTGTAGTTATTAAATATGATGATACAACCAAAGCAAAATTTACATTTGATAAAACAGTATTAAGTTTGAAAGATACAGAGATTACTGTAACTTATAGTGGACATACTGCAGCGCTTCCGATTACAGTTGTGAAGAAGAAAGTAGTTAATGCTAAAGTTATAAGAAATATTGATAAAGTTGATTATATCGAAGGAGAAACATTAGATCCAAAAGGCTTAGAAATTGAAGTAAAATATAATGATGGGAAAAGTGAAGTTATCAAATATAATGATACAACCAAAGCAAACTTTACCTTTGATAAAACAGAATTAAGCGTAACAGATACAGAGATTACTGTAACTTATGGTGGGAAAACTGCAACTCTACCGATTAATGTAATTAGTCAAACTAGCACAAAAGAAAAAAAAGGACCAAAGGAAGAGAATAAAGTAGATATAAAAGAAACTAAAGTGATAAACGAAATAGGTATAGGTAAAAAAGTATTTACAAAAGAAGCAAATAAAGATGATATAGGGAAAAAGATTGCTTCAAAAAAAGTAAATAAAGATAGTAAACAAAAAAATGTTGCTCCAAAAACAGTAAATGGAGTAAGTACTGCTAAATCAGATAAAGGGCTACAAATAAATGATTTAATAGTGCCAGGGTTATGTATAGGGGTAGTTTTATTAGGTTTTATATTTCTTTTTGTTAAAAAGAATAAAGATGAAGATAAGTATTTATATAAATAGAAATTGTTCAAGAATATGTTAAAAATCAAGACTAATAAAGCGAATATACGGTATTATTACTTTATGCGTAATTGACACAAACCACTACCCCACAGCAAAGTCAACTCAATGATTTTGTTGTGGGGTAGTTTATTTACAAGTTAGAGTTATGAGTAGAATAATTAAACTATTAATTGATGAAACTATTAAAGTGTAAAGACATAGTAAAAATAAGACAATTATTTTTAGATATTAACTAAATATTGATCTTTTGTAAATAAGTAAGAAAGATTTAAATTGTAACAGAGAAAAAAGTTTACATATTATTTGTAATTAATGAACAAATGGATTGTTGTAGATAGTTTGTAGCTATCTTGGAGGAGAGAATATGAAGAAAATAGAAATTTATTCAGAAGATCAATTTAAAAATATATTTGATAATTCCGATAAAGTTAAGTCTGGGGATATTTTAGTAATTAAAAAGAAATTATCTCTAAAAGAAGACATTATTGTAAATGTACCTGTAACAATACAATTGGAAGCAGGAGAAATCAACTTGAATAATCATCTTATCATTCAGGAGAAACTAAAAATTATATAATAAGTAAGAAAACGAGCATATATCATGTTCGTTTTTCTTGGACTTTTCTATGCTGCTTGCAGCATAGTGCCTAGCGTTATATAATAACACTAAGGATGGTCACAAATGAGTGAAAGTATATATCCATAATTCTTATGATGTATCCAATTTTTATATCAATTTGTTTGCCCAAGAAAATATCGTCGCGTAGTAATATACGATGCAGTGGATAAACACATGAAGCATATTTGCGAGGGATTTAAGCAAGATATGATTATATATAATTTCTTGTACGTCCCACACCAAACCATAGTCCTACTGACATTGTTGGGGAGATAATGAATTTGGTGGTGAATCGTATTTTTGCTGAATGTAACCAAGTAAAAGAAAGGTTTATACAAATGAATGTATATAAGGTATGATAATATGTTGTCTATTAAAATAGCAATATGTGATGATAATAAGACATCGCAGGTTCAAATTTATGAAGTATTAAAAAAGTACTTTGCAGAACAAAGAATAAGAACTTGTTTTTGTGTTTTTAATGATGGAAAAGAGCTATTAGAAAGTAGTGATTTTTTTGATATTATTATATTGGATATTAAAATGGAAGAAATTGATGGTATCATGGTTAAAGATAAACTTTATTCAACAGGTAACAAATCAAAAATTATATTTTTATCAGGTTATAGTACAAATATACAACAAGCTTTTGGAAGAAATGTCTATGGATTTGTAAATAAGGATAAAATATTAGACATTCTATATTATATTGATTTGATTATTGAAGAATTTAAGAGCACACGCCTAATTAATTTATCGGGGTATTTAATTGATGTTTTTGAAATTCGATATATAGAAGCCGATAGAGTATATAGTAAACTCTATACTAATGAGGGAGAATACAAATTAGTAAGAAAGAGTTTAAAAGAAATAGAAGAGTTATTAATAAATAATGCTTCATTTGTTAGAACCCATCGATCTTATATAGTTAATTTGTCTTATGTGAAAGCAATTAGTGCTAAGCAACTAGAACTAGATAAAGGAATGTATATTCCTATTTCAGATTCTTATTTAAAGAATGTTCAAGAAAAATTAAAATACGATAAGTAATAATAACGGAGGTATTTATGAAAAAGACAGAAGAACTATGGAATCAGCAAGAATTCTTTGAGATGATGTATCAAAGTGTACCTTGCGGAATTTTACATACAATAGAAAATGAAGATAATAACTGTTTTTTCATGAATGAACAAGGAGCTAAAATTTTAGGCTTTGACTCCGTACAATCATTAATTAAAAATAATAAACACAGTTTAGATAAGTGCTTTAATAAGGAAAATTTAAGCATTATTGAACAAGCATTAGCAAAATGCAGACGTGAGAATAAGTGCGTGAATTATCGCTATAGTTGCATATGGGAAAATGGGACAGTTCATTATTTGCAGGGGCAGTCTCAATTGATTATCATTAATCATATTGAAGTAATGCAAACATTATTTTATGATATTAGTGAACAAGTTGAAGTTGAAGAAAACAAAAATATGTATAGAAATGTTATAAATAATGCTTCAAAAGCTTTTTTTTCCATATATACAATTGATTTAATGAAAGATACATTTAGCGCTATTTCACAATCAAAAAAGGCAGAAAAAGTTATTTCTTCTAATGGAAATTATTGGGATAGTCAAAAATTATATGTAAAAGAATTTGTTCATCCAGATGATCGTGAAAAATTGTTAAATAAATTAAGTATTTCTAATCTTGTTTGTTTAAAAGAAAATACTTCTTTGGAGATAGAGTATCGTACACTTCAAGAAGACGGTAATTATCATTGGATAAGAGCTCAAATTATTTCTTCAAAAATTGGAGAAAATGGCCATAGTGAGATAGTTACATTAGCTAATACTGATATTGACTCACAAAAAAGAGAAGAAGAGTCTCTTCGAGAGCAAACTTTGTGGAAATCAAAATTGAACGATCTTGTTTTAGAAAATTCCACGGTTAGAGATTTTTGTTACTATCCCAAAGAAGATTGTTTAGTATTTCCTAATAGAACGATGCTTACTTATAAAGTTATGGAAAGATACATGAATGTCAAATCGTCCTTTATAGAAACCTACATTGATGAGCCTTGTCAGAAAATTTGCCAAGATGCAATTAATCAAATATTAGAAGGTGAAAATGATATAAGCATAGAGTTTCAATTAAAAAGAAGTAAAGAATGGTGTCGAGTTAAATTTCATATTGTACAATTTGATACGGATGGATCAGTATTAAATGTATTAGGAATTATTGAGAATTTAACAGAATTAAAGAAAAAAGATAGAGATAATAAAATAATGATTGAGATGTGTGATTATTCGGTACAATCGCATTATGAATTAATGCTATTAATTGATAAGGATGTAGCTGAGTATCAAATATTTTCAATGGCATCTTCTTTATATGAAAAAATTCCTAAGAAAGGAAACTATAAAAAAGTTTTAATGGAGATAATAAAATATGGTTTTTTATCAGATAAGATGGAATTGGATATTTCACTTGAGGAGCTAGTAAATAAATTAGAATTAAATCTTGGAAGTGGCGTGGAAAATGTATATGAATGTAGAGGATTTCATAATGAAGTATATTGGAAAAAAATAGAGTATAGCTTTCTCCCTTCTGATAAAACAAAAATTATGATGCTTGTTGCAGATGTAACAGAAGAAGAAGAAAGAAAGAAAGAATTAAAAGAAGCAGTAGAAGTTGCTGAATCGGCTAATGAAGCGAAAAGTGCTTTTTTGGCTAATATGAGCCATGAAATTAGAACACCCATGAATGCCATTATAGGGATGGGAGAGATTCTTTTACATAAAGATCTCGGAGAAGATATAAAAAGTGGTTTGACTAGAATTCAAAATGCAAGCGAAGGATTATTATCGATTATAAATGACATATTAGATTTTTCAAAAATAGAATCAGGAAAATTTGAAATAAGACCTGTTGAATATAATCTACAACAGCTTTTATTAGATGTATCTAATTTAATCACTATGAAGTTGCAAGAAAAAGACATTTATTTTTTTATAAATGTAGATTTTAATGTACCATACAGATTAATAGGAGATGATATTCGTATTAAACAAATACTTATTAATTTGATAGGAAATGCAATTAAGTTTACAGAAAACGGTTTAATAGAAGTAAGCATTTCTGGATACTTTACAAATCAAAAAGAAGGAGAATATCGTTTAAATGCAGATATAAAAGATACAGGGATTGGAATTAAAGAGGAGAACAAACTACACTTGTTCGAACAATTTATGCAGGTAGATACTACGAAGAACCGAAAGGTAACAGGGACAGGGTTAGGCCTTCCTATTTCAAGAAATATGGCTCAAATGATGGGCGGCGATATTAGTGTAGATAGTGTTTATCATAAGGGGTCAACATTCCATCTTTCAATTAAACAAAAAGTTGAAAAATATGATCCATTTGATAAAATAATAAATAATAATATTAATATTTTGGTTAAGTTAAATGATCAAATTCTTGTAAAACACGTAGAGCGTGTTTTAAGTAATCTTAAAGTTTCTTATTCAATTTGCAAAGATATAAAAGAATTAGAGAATAGTACAAAATATACTCATATCATAACGGAAAGAAATAAGTTTTCTGAAATTCAAAATCTGGTTGAGGATGGGTTCTTAAAGAATAAAATAATATTATTATATAGAAGAACAGAAATGAAAGAACTAAGATATCAAGACTATGTGCAGTTACCATTTTCTTTATTTGGATTACATATTGTAAATGCGATAAATGGTAATATAATAAAATTAGATGTTAGAAAACAAAGATTTGATTATGATAAAATTATTCCGGTTTTAAACGCAAATGTATTAATTGTCGATGATAATATGACTAATTTATATGTTTGTGAAGAATTAATGAATCCGTATAAGATGAATGTTGATCTTGCGAATAATGGGTACGAAGCGATTGAGAAAGCTGCACAAAAACAATATGATTTAATCTTTATGGATCAAATGATGCCTGAAATGGATGGAGTAGAAACAACAAATAGAATTAGGAAATTGAATGATTATTATCGCAAATCTAACATAATTGCATTGAGTGCAAATGCATTAGTAGGTACTAGAGAACAATTAATGCAGCAAGGGTTTGATGATTATTTAGAAAAACCATTAAAAATGAAAGAACTAAATAGAATTATTAAAACTTATTTATTTCCTCTTGTTAGTAATAGAACTAGTGGTGAAGAATGTGAAACTGAGAAAAATCAAAGCTTAAACACCACATTATCAATAAAGAATACATCTAAAATATTAAAGGACTTAGATGTTCAAAAAGCAATAAGTGTATTTTCAAATGATTTAAATGTTTTCCATAAAATTTTGAGAACATATTTAAGTGATATGTTAGAAAGACAGAGTAAATTAGAAAGTATAATAGAAAATAGAGACATTCATATATTTGAAATTAATGTACATGCTATAAAATCAGCTTCTCGAAGTGTAGGTGCATTTACATTTGCCAATTTTGCTGAAGAACTGGAGAAGTTAGCAGAGGACAGAGAGTGGAATAAAATTCTAGTAAAGATAGATTCATTTAAACAATCGTTGTCAAATATCATTCATCAAATTTATGAATATTTTGATTTAATTGATAAAGAGCAAAATAAACAGCTTAAAAAAAGAGAAAAACCTGATATTGTCTTGTTAAAGAAGTTACAAGAAATTTGTGAGTTAATGGAATATGATCGCTCAGAAGAAATTATCAATCATTTATGTGAATTTGAATACAGCGAAACAACGAATGAAGAAATTATAAAATTAAAAACTTATTATAAAGATTTTAATTATGAAAAGATGGAAGAAGTTGTAAAAAATCTTCTGGAGGAATTAACATGCACACAATCTTAGTTGTCGATGATAGTGTTACTATATTACAAACATTAAAACAGATTTTAACACCAAAATATAAGGTGGATATTGCTAATTCGGGGAAAATGGCATTAAGATTTTTAGAAAAGAAAAAACCAGATTTAGTATTATTAGATTTAATGATGCCTGAAATGGATGGGAAAGAAACGCTAATTAAAATGCAAGAAATTTGTAAAGAGGAAATACCTGTGATCTTTTTAACTGCTTCTTTTTCATCGGAAGAGGAAGTTAAGTGTTTAAGGCTTGGGGCAATAGATTATATTTGTAAGCCAATTATTCCAGAGGTTGTTTTAACACGAATTGCTAGAACTTTGGAATTAGAAGATTATCGTAAAGACTTAAAGAAAACCATAGATGAAAAGACTAGAGAAATTGAAACTTTATCTATGCAGGCGTTGATTACAATTATTAATACGGTTGATGCAAAAGATGAATACACAAAGGGACATTCTTTGAGAGTAGCTCTTTATAGTGAGGAAATAGCAATGAATATGGGTATGAGTGAACAAAAATGTCACGAGGTTTCACAAATTGCTTCCTTACATGATGTTGGTAAAATAGGCGTTCCAGATGCAATATTGAAAAAGAGAGATGCTCTTAGTGATGAAGAATATAAGATTATGAAAACACATACGACTTTAGGAGCTAACATATTAAAAGGATTTAATATTATTGACGAAATTGAGTTGGGTGCATTGTATCACCATGAGCGTTATGATGGTAAAGGATATCCAGTCGGCTTAAAAGGAGAAGAAATTCCTTTGATTGCAAGAATTATATGTGTTGCAGATGCTTTTGATGCGATGATATCAAATCGTTGTTATCACCAGGGCCAAGATATTAATGAAATAAAAAAAGTATTTAAAAAATGTAGCGGTAGTCAATTTGATCCTAAAATTGTAGATATATTTTTAAATATTATTGAAAATAAAGAAAAAACAGCAGAATGGTTAATATGAGAATTAGCCATTGTAGCTTTGCGAAATAAAATAGTAAAATAAGTACTAAATAATTTACAAATTCACGTCGATGAAACTAGAGCAAAATATATAAAAGCCGGATTGGATACATGCTCTCACCAACGAATAAGGTGTGTTTTTTTATTCAATCAAAAATGAGTAAAAAAAAGCAGTAGATAACTGCTTAAGATAACAAGGTATGTTCGAGTAATATTTTTATGCCGATGAAAATCAAAATGGAACCGCCAAGAAATTCTGCATATTTTTCAAGCAGCGATCCCAATCGATTTCCTATATAAACACAAATAAAACTTAGGAGAAAGGTTGTAATGCCAATGAGTAGAATGCTTTGTAGGATATCAACTTGAAGGAAAGCGAAGCTAATGCCAATGGCTAAGGCATCAATGCTGGTAGCAATCGCAAGAATTAAAATTAATTTTAGGGTTAGTGGTTCACAGACAGTATCTTTTGGATGACTTCCTTCCCAAATCATTTTTCCACCGATGATGAAAAGTAAGATAAAGGCAATCCAATGATCGATGGATGTAATCATGTGTTCAAAATAAGTACCGGCCCACCAGCCTATTAAAGGCATTAAGGCTTGAAATAAACCAAACCAGAAGCCCAAACGAAGCGCTACTTTGTTTACTTCTTTTTCTGATAAACACATTCCTTTTGCCATCGATACAGCAGCTGCATCCATGGATAAACCAATCGCAATGAATATAATTGATGTTAGATTCATAATTTCCTCCTATAAAAAAGAGACTCAAACATGAATGGCATGTCTAAGTCTCGTTATTTAAACATAAGCCAGATCCTAATAGATCAATATGTTGACTTACATACTTGCAAGCAAGTTAACTACTCCCTTGAGAACTCATTTATTCTAACAAATAATACTAGCTTTTGCAAATGTTCTGATTTTCAAATCCTAGTTTATATTCGTAAAAGAGAATAATATAAGGTATAATAGATGAAAGAAAGCAGGGATGTTTATGTTTCGAATTGGTCAAAGTAGTGATATTCACCCATTAGTAAAAGGAAGAAAATTAATCTTAGGTGGAGTAGAAATAGAAAATGAACTTGGTTTAGATGGTCATAGTGATGGAGATGCTTTATCACATGCGATTGCTGAGAGTATTATTGGTGCACTAGGCGAAGGCGATTTAGGCAAACACTTTAGTGATCAAGATATTAAATTCAAAGATATTTGTTCGCTTAGAATTGTGGAACAATGTGCGAAATTCATGGATACAAAAGGCTATCAAATAAATAATATCGATGCACTTATCATGATTGAAAAACCTAAAATGGCACCTTATATTGAAATGATGAAAAAAAATATCGCAACGGCATTACAGTGCGATATATCTTTAATAAATATTAAAGCAACCCGTGGTGAAAAACTAGGTTATGTTGGTAGAGAAGAAGGGGTTCTCGCTCAAGCCGTTGTATTACTAGTAAGTAAATAGAAAGCACTAAGCGATATATTTATTTTGTTTTGCCGCTTGATAAGATTTCGATAATTTTTCTACTTGATGAATCATAAAGACCGATAGGAATAGGATCAAAGCAAAGATTAAAAATGCTGTCGGTAATAATAAATAATCACCAACTACATTATGGATGGCTTTTATAATCGCTATTTTAGAATTGGTTTGGACAAACATATAGTCCGTACCAAAATTCAAATTCGCAATAAAGGCTAAGGTAGTAATAACAACTAATAAAGCCATGCTTGGTTTTATATGTTTATACTTGATAATTGCTGTGTTTCGCATTTGAATGAAACCAAATAAGATAAAACTAAAATGAAGTAAAAAGAAGTTGATGGTACGATAATGAAAGATTGGATAAATATCTGCGATATTAGCAGGATAGATTACCGCTATAAGCCCTGCAATGCTACACATAATCGCACAGAAGAATTGTAGCCATTCCTTCTTACAATAAACACACAACGCCCCAATATAAGCACAGATGGTGCATAAATGTAAGGGAAGAATTTGTAGAATAGGATCTACCTTACATACACTCAAAACCCAAATATTATAGATGAATTCATCGATGATAAAATAGAAAGCAATCACAATCAAAAAGATCCTTTGGGTTTTAATAGAAAGCTTATGATATCGTGAATATAATAAAAAGACACAAAGGAAACCAAAGGCTAAAATCATTAAATGATAATTAGAAAAAACATTTATTGGATGTTGAATATTATTTAAATCTAGATAGTATGTAAAAAAATCTCTCATAAAAGTCCCCTTATATAAATGTAATAATACAAGTAAAGTATACTTGATTTTATATTAATTACAAGAAAACTAGAATGAATTAAGATATATTAAGAAATTCTTCATAAATAATTGAGGAAAATAAAAGTAAAGTGATTTCTCAC
>JAVXTH010000033.1:0-15306 GCA_036642795.1 Erysipelotrichaceae bacterium | reverse complement strand
GGCTTAGTTAAATCATTATTATAATCAGGGAGATAAATGAGGTATCACAAAAATTCATATAAGAAAGTTAATTCTTACTTATAAAAGAAACGCTTCAAGTTGCTCTTATCATTTCACTTGATTTAAGTTATACTTTAAATAAGAAAAGAGTGATAAGATGCAAGTAAATAAAAATGCAGTATTAAGCATATTAGAAAAGGTTAAACCAGCAAAACTAGTTGCCGCAACAAAGTATGTAGGAATAGATGAAATAAATGAATTAGAAAAACTAGGAGTTACCATCTTTGGAGAGAATCGTGTTCAATCATTATTAGAGAAATATGAAAAGTATCATGGTAATGGAAGTTTTCATATGATTGGAACATTACAACCTAATAAAGTTAAGTATATAATTGATAAAGTTAGTTTAATACATTCAGTTAATGCTTATTCTTTAATTAAAGAAATTGAAAAGCAAGCTAAAAAGCATGATCTTATCATGCCTGTATTACTTCAAGTTAATATTGCTAAAGAAGCAACAAAACATGGATTTATGGAAGAAGAACTATATGATGTATTATGTTTTATGAAGAATTGTCCACGTGTTCAAGTTCATGGATTGATGATGATGGCACCAAATAAAGATGTTCAACAGATTCAAGGTTATTTTAAACAAACAGCTGATTTATTAGCTACCTTACAAAGAAAATTCCCTCAGTATCCACTTACTGAATTATCCATGGGGATGTCGAATGATTATGAAGCAGCAATTGAAAATGGATCAACCATGGTTCGAATTGGATCTGCATTATTCAAATAAAAAACATCAAGAGTAAATACTTGATGTTTTTTAATACTATTTATCTAATAAATAAAAGCCAATGCCAATTAAACCAGGTCCAGTATGAACACCTAATGCTGGAGAAATTTGATTCTCTACAAAGATAGAACTCTTTTCAACATAAGGAAGCATTTCTTTTTCTATTTCTTTCGCTAAATCACTTGCTGCACCATTCATGATGGCCATAATATAGTTTTCATGTTCACCAGCATATTTCTTTGCTAGTTCAATTGTTTTAGAAATAGAATGTTTACGTCCACGTACTTTCGCAACTGTGTAATAAATACCTTCATCGTTACATGAAATAATTGGTTTTAAATCTAATGCGTTACCAAACAAAGAAGCGACTAAACCAATACGTCCACCTTTTTGTAAATACTCTAATGTCTCAACGACAAAGAATACTTTAGAACGTTGAACACCATTGGAAATGATGTCACAAACTTCTTGATAAGATTTTCCTTCTTCAATTAGTTTACCAGCGTAGATTGCACTGAAGCCACCACCAACTGAAATATTTTTTGTATCGATAATAGTGAATTCTAATTCGTGATAATCCTTTGCGATTAAACTAATCATATTATTTGTTCCCGATAAGCCACTTGATAAAGTAATGACAATTACTTTATCATAACCATCGGCTTTGATCTTTTTAAACATGGTAAGAACTGATTCTCCGGTAGGTAAAGAAGTCTTTGGAATTTCAGTACTTAAACGTTCATATACTTCATTTGGTGTTATATCAACTCCATCTTGATAATGTTTATCTTGAAAATGAATCTCTAATGGTAATACATACATATCATATAGATCAATATATTTTTGTGGGACATCACATCCTGAGTCGGTTAAGATTGCTATTTTTTCTTTATTCATGGTTAATTTCCTCCGCTTTATTATCTAGATTCTGTACTTGAATCAGTTCTTTCGCAACTAATTTGCTTGCAAAAGAAAGTGCTGCTAGTTTTATTGCTCCGTTTTCTGGTTTTAATCCAGCAATTGGAATGACGTTATTACTTGTTTGAAGTGTTTGTGTTGCAACAGCTTGTAAAGCTGATTCTATTTCTTTACAAAAAAGATTATAAGCATCCTTTAATCCAGAAATCTTTGCTTGATACTCAATGCCTTTTTTTACTTCTTGAATACTTAGTACTTGTTTTAATAAAGTAATCGAAATAAGATAAGCGATATGAATGCGATTATATCGTTTATTCTTTGGCTTTGGAATCATATTTAGCTTTACATAATTGTTGATCATCGCAGGCGTAATAATACGATTTTCTATTTCACAAAAATTGCCAATATAACGATCAACTAAACATATTACTTGATCCATATATACCTCGAAATCAGGAAGTTCTTCCCATCGGGGTAAATGAAAAACAATTAGTTCTTCGCACCATTTTTCTAATTCAATCTGAGAATTTGTCATTATTATTACTCCTAACGGATAATAGTATAACGTAATTATCATAATTAGTCAATGTAGTTAACATAACTAGGTGTGTGGAATTAGGTTTACAGAATAGTCACAAAATAAAGAAAGGAACTTTCTCTTATATTCTATATGATGAATATATTTTTTTATGCCATTTAATCGTCATGAAAAAATTGAATAACTGCCTTTTCATACTATCGGTGTTGATTATAAATATATTTCCTTTATACTTTAGTTATAAGTAAGTTGGGGGCATCGTAGGTTACGATAGAAGGGAATACATATTTATGTTACGGCAAAATTGTTTTAAGGCAGTTGTGCTCTTTTTTTTAGTGTCTTTTTTTATGGTTTCAAACATTTCTTTATCAGTGAGAGCAATTGATAAAAGTGATGCAATGATTGATTTAGTTACGGAACCATTAAAACAAACACAAGGAGATGGTTGGAAGTGGGATGCTAGTAGCCATGTACTTACTTTAAATGGCATTAATCTTAATGTTAAAGATGAAGAAGCGGCTATTAATTTACCACTAGCATTGGATCCTAATGATGAAAAACAGTTTACAACCATTGTACTAACAAAGGGATCCGTTAATAACATTTCATTACACTCATCAAAAGGAAAAGACAACAAAGATATGAGTGCTATTTTAGGGAATGGTAATTTACGTATTGAAGGAGAAGGTACTCTTAATGTAGTAAGTGGCTCAATGCTTGAATCAAATTCCACTAATGTACAACAAAGTAGTGTTGCGATAGGAAGTGGACAAATCTTAGAAATTGCAGGAGGATTGATTTATGCGACGAGTGGTGATGTAAGTGGCGAGGATGCATTATCTGCAGGTATTTCTGCATTTGAAGAAGTAAGGTTTAATGGAGATTGTGAACTGTTTGCTCAATCTGGTAAAGTAAAAACAACCGGAATAGCAACAGCAGTTTATTGTAATGGTTTTATTGGTAATGGAAATATCACTGTGACAAATAACTTACAAGCATCACTTGCTCCTGATTATAGTAAGACTATAGTACCAAGTAATTTAAATCAACACGCAGTATATATGGATGAAAATAATTTAGTTAATAAACTTAGAATTGGTTGTATGCATGAATGGGGTAGTTGGCTAAAGAATAATGAGAACGAACATATTCGTGAATGTAAAAAGAATTCGAAGCATAAACAAATAGAAAAACATAGTTGGGATCTAGGAGTTATCACTAAAGATGCTACAATTAATGAAACCGGAATTAAAACCTTTACTTGTAATAAGTGCCAAGCGAAAAAGACTTTAACGATACCTAAGTTAACTGAAATAATTAAGGAACCTCAAGTAAAACCACAAGAAGAACCAAAGCAAGAAGTGATTGAAACAAAACCAGAAGTTAAACCAGTTGTAAAACCACAAGAAGAAAAACAAGAAGTTATTATAGAAACAAAACCAATGATTAAAGTTGATCATCCAAATACAAGTGATGATACTAATATCAATGCATGGATGATTATAATGAGTATATCAATGATAGGTTTATTATCATTGAGAAAGTTACAAATATTATATAAATAGAATATTGAATGTAACCAACATAAAAAAAGAATCTATCACATTTGTTTACCAACTGGTTTACAACGTCATAAGATTCTTTTTAAATTCTTAAAATGAAATGCTATTAGCGTAGTTACTTATTTTCTTTATTCCTTTATTTCTTTTCTTTTAATAACTATCATTCCAATACTACTAATAAGCAATAGCATAAAGATTTGATTATCATTGTTATTGATTCCGGTATTTGGTGCTTTTGGTTTTATTGGTTTGCTTGGATCCACCGGTTTTGGTGTAACGGGTTTATTATTCTTTTTAATTGTAAAGCTAGTCTTAGCACTACCATTCTTACTAACTATTTCTAGTGTATGACTACCTTCCGTTAAAGTATTTAAATAACTCTTCTTTAGCGTTACGATTGTACTTCCACTCTTTACTTCAAAGTTATTTTTATCTACATCTTTACCATCAACTAATACTTTAATAAAGTCTTTAAGTTCTGCATTTGATTTAAAGGTAGCATCATTACCTTCCTTAATCGTTTGATTACTACCTTCACTCATAGTAGGTTCAACTGGTTTAAGTTGTAGATTCTTAACTGCAGTATTTATATCGGTTGCATACTTATCTACCTTTGCTTGTTCAGTAATCTTTAATTCTCTTACGACAGCCTTTAAAGCAGTATTAAGGGTGTTAACAGTTGCTGTAGTATAAATGCTTAGATCTTTAGGTACTGCATTAATAGCAGCATCTACCGCAGTATAATCTGCTCTTTTGAAATCTATATGTACTTCTTTAGCGGCATTCGTTAAATCAAATTTTAATTCAGTTTCAGTGTCAGCTATAAATGAAGTATAGAATTTACCGTTAACCAGTGGACTCTTGCTTATCTTTCTATTATTCTTAACATATAAGTTATCATTTAAAGTAATATGATTTGTATGAGATGTAGAATTTATATCGCTTTCAACTGATATAGCGGGTTGATTTATTCCTTTGTTAACTCCGCCTTCTGCGTTAATAATACTATCTTTAATATCTAATGACTTGAAAATAGTCATTGCATTACCATTTTTGCTTAACGCATTGATTGTACTATTAGCTACCGTTATTTGTTTCAGCCCTCCAAAACTAGAGTTTTCAGTTATAATATCAACAGTAGAATTAATAATATTTAATTTCGGAAATGCTTGAATTCCGTTAATTAATGTCCCATCGTTTGCTTCTATTTTCGAATTAGTTAAATTAAAAGTATCACAGTTCATTTCGCTTATTAAGATTGAACGTGTATCATTTTTATTACTATATATCTTACTATCCTCTATATTTAAATTTCCTCCCACTATATAAATATTATTTTCACACCCCTCAAAATTTAATGTGCTATCTTTAATCGTTGCGGGGCCCATGTTAATTCCACTATAAAAATTTTTAATATTGATATTAGAATTGCTTATATTAGGGTCACTACTTGCAATAGCAGCTTTCGGATAAGTTACTTTATAACTTTTAATATTGATAGTTGCATCCTTTATATTCAAACCGTTAGATTGAATACCGGTATAGTTTACATCTGCCACTCCACTCGATATCGTTAAGGTTGGTTTCTCTCCAACTCCGTTAATAGTTAACTTTCCTTGGGTATTATCGATTGCGTTAGTAAAGCTTTCTTTCATTATAATTTCGTTGGTTCCTATCAAGGAAATAGTTAATTCATTTGGCGTAGCGTTTAATATTAAATATTTGTTTAAAGCAGGATCTGTAGTATTTGCAGTATCTATAGTAGCGTTGTTTAATTCTAAGGTTAAAGTTGTTGGATTGTACTTTATCGTACCCTTACCAGCGGGAATTGCTTTATTTTGGTTTTCTGGTAATAACATGTTAACTCCGTTTACATACAATTCACTAACAGCGTGAACTGAAGTTGGAACTAAACTGATTGAAAATGTTAAAACTAATACAATTGAAAGCATAATTCTTTTAAGCTTTTTCATGATATTCTCCTCCACTATTTGATAGTTATATTATTATTTCTTAAATAGGTGTTTTTGAATGTTTCTTTAATATAATTATTACGTTTAAAATAAGTTGCTCTATGTTATGGAATGCAACAAAGTTGATATGTTTTAGTTCTTTCTTTATCAAGCTTAAATTTGATATCTTGTGATAGGTAAAAATAAGATTTAAAGCGTTCATTATAAATATTTATTTTTTAAGTAGCTTTTAATTATTTCAACTACTTATAAATGTGTGTAATCAAACATGTTTTCTATATTTAGAATACAACATATATATTATATTTTCAACCGCTTTATCAGTTATCTTGCGTGATTTATTAAATAAATAAGAAATATAGTATAATTTGGTTTCTTTGTTACCTTTATATGTAAAAAGGGTAACAAAAGAAGTAAATAAGACAATCGTTTGTTGACAGTTTGAAGTGCTTGTCTTAAAATTGGTATATTATAAAAAAAGGTTAAAATGAATCACCTTTAGGAAGAGGAGAAGTGCTATGAAATTTAAAAAAAGTGAATTGTTTAGTATTCCTAATTGTTTATGTTATATGCGCCTATTACTTCTTCCCATCTTTATTTATGTATATATCAAAGCAAATAGTAACTATGATTATTTTATCGCCAGTGGAATTATCTTGTTATCTGGATTAACTGATTTTGCGGATGGCTTTATCGCAAGAAAATTTAATATGATTACGGAGCTTGGTAAAGCATTAGATCCATTTGCGGATAAATGCACACAAGTTGCGATTGCTTTTTGTTTAATGTTCCGTTTTCCTTTCGCAATACCATTATTTATTATATTAGTATTAAAAGATGGTTTCTTAGGAATCAGTTCACTTCTGATGTATCGTCATGGAAGAAAACTAGATGGAGCACAATGGTATGGTAAAGTCGCAACCGCTGTCTTTTATGTTTCAATGGTGATCTTAATTGTATGGGTTAAGATACCACAAGAGGTTGCTAATATATTAATTGGGGTATCAATCTTTTTTATGCTGATTGCCTTTGTATTTTATATCAAATTATATCGAGAGATGTTCCAACAAGTTAAAAGTGAAGAACAACGATAATTCTCTATGAAACATTATACTTTGTCGATAAAGATTCCTGATTTAATACAAGAAAAAATAAAGAATAAGCTGCTCTTGAAGGTTAAACAAACGGAACTAAAGATTGAACCAGACATGAAGCTTATTCTTTTTCATGCTTTGATTTCAAAAGAAGCAATTGAAAAGGTATTTAATAGTTTATCGCTAGCTACTTTTTATCTTGATTTATCTAAGAGTGAATTAATCATCGAAGATCATATTTTATGGTTAGAAGTAAAAGCGAATCAAGGACAAAATTTATGTATAAAAAAGATGAAAGAAGCTTTGGATCAAAATTCAATTTCTTATAAAGACAGCGATTTTTGTAGTCGCATCTGTTTGGCTAAAAAGGTTCAAGAAGAAATTGATGTTCAAATACCATCGTATCATGTTGAACTTCATGAAATGGATTTAACTTATAATAATAAAGTACTTGCGACTTCATTCTTAAAAACAACGACTCAGTATGTTTACATCATTGAATGTATGGATCAAACATTCTATACAGGGTGGACGAATGATATTAAAAAAAGATATCAAATGCATTTAAATGGAAAAGGTGCTAAGTATACGAAAATACATAAACCTAATAAATTGGTTTATGTTGAAACTTTTAAGGATAAAAGCAGTGCATTAAAACGTGAATATGAAATTAAACAGCTTTCAAAAGCAGATAAAAGGGAATTAATAAAAAAGGCATATCATAATGATATGCCAGAAATCTAGATTTTCTCGAATAAATCTTTGCCAACAAAACAGATTGGACATTTAAAATCATCACTCTCTTTTGTTATATCACCTTCATATATATAACCACAGATGGAGCATTTATAACGAATATCACTTGTTGCTTCATCTTTTGTTTTGACTTCTTTTTGATATTGGTGATCATAGTTTGAAGCTGCTTCACCAAGAGTAGAACTGCGATCTTGGTAGGAAGTATGAAGTAATTGTTCACTTAACACAGATAAAGGTGCTTGATAGAATTCTTTGTATAAGTTTTGTAATTCAACATTTTCATGAGAATAACGAATTGTTACTTCACTATCTTTTTGATAAAGGGAAGCAATTCTTTTTTTACGAATTTCATCTAAGTTTTCATTGATGTGTTTTGGTTGACCACCACCACCAATGCAGCCACCTCGACAAGTCATGACTTCAATAAATTGGAATTCATCTAGATTATAATGATCTAAAAAGTTGCGGATGAAATCTAAGCCTTGGATAACAGCTACTTTTAAAGGTAAATTCGCAATCGTAACTTCTGCTATTTTAATGCCAGTTAAACCACGTACTTCTTCAAAGTCTAAAAAGTGTTCTGGTGGGTTGCTTTGAGTTAACATATAGTGAGCAGTACGTAAAGCTGCTTCCATCACTCCTCCAGAATTACCAAAGATAATCCCAGCTCCACTACCTCGAGGCATCAAGGAATCAAAGCAAGAAGGTGTTATCGTACTCAAATCTTTGTTTTCACTCTTTAACCACTCAGCTAATTCACGGGTTGTTATAACATAATCGTTATCACGAATCGCTTCATCCTGATGATAAATTCCACTGTCTTTCATTTCTTCTCGATTGATTTCAAACTTTTTCGCCGTACAAGGAGTTAAGGCAACACAAACGATATCGCTTGGATTGATTCCTTCTTTCTTCGCAAAATAGGTTTTAATCGTTGGTCCAAACATTGCGATTGGACTTTTACTCGTTGAAAGATTCGCAAGTAAATGAGGATAATAAGTCTCTGCAAATTTAACCCAAGCAGGACAACAAGAAGTGAACTGTGGTAATGGGCGTTTTTTAGTAATTCGATCAATTAACTCGCTTGCTTCTTCCATAATCGTTAAATCAGCAGCAAAGGTTGTATCAAAAACATAATCTACGCCCAAACTACGTAATGCTCCAACCATTTCTTCTTCTACATAACTTCCAGCATCCATCCCAAATTCTTCACCTAAAGCAGCACGTACCGAAGGGGAAGTCATAACAACTACTTTTTTATGGGGATCTAATATTGCTTCTTTGACTTTCGCATAACTTTTTATTTCCACTAAGGCACCGGTTGGACAAACATTGATACATTGTCCACAATGAACACAAATAGCTTGATCTAACGTTTTGTTTAAATCAAAATGATTTCCAACTGAAATATCTTGTTCACAAACATCACGACATTTTCCACATTGGATACAAAGCGATTCAATTCTTTTTAATGCAGGGTTATTCATATTAACTGGAACACGAATTGTTGTTTCTAAATGTTTACTCATAAAAGGCCTCCAAATTAAGAATGGTTCTTAATATTAACTATTATAAAGTAAAAAAAAGAAAAAGAACAGTATTTTTTTTATTTTTATATAAAAAGAAATCCCTTTCATTTCATAATATGCAGATAAAGTATTGTTTTTATAGAATGAATAGTATACAATATTACCAGACAGTTAGATATGGCTAACTTTAAGAGGAGATGACAGTATGATAACACTTGATAAATTGAAAATTGATCATGATGCTACTATCATCAGCGTTGCTGGTGAAGAAGCATTACGTTCACGTTTATTAGATATGGGACTAACTCCTCATACAAGTATTAAGGTTAGAAAGGTAGCACCAATGGGAGATCCCATTGAGATTCGTGTTCGCGGATATGAATTAACGCTTCGAAAAGAAGATGCAAAGAATATAAGAGTGGAGGAAACTAAATGATTTTTGCTTTAGCAGGTAACCAAAACAGTGGAAAGACTACCTTATTTAATCAATTAACTGGTTCAAATCAACACGTTGGTAATTTTCCTGGTGTTACAGTTGATTCTAAACAAGGCTATATCCGAGGTCATGAAGGAATTCAAGTCGTTGATTTACCGGGTATTTATTCTATTTCACCTTATACAAATGAAGAGATTGTCACAAGAGATTTTTTAATTAAAAATTGTCCCGATGGTATTATCAATATTATTGATGCGAATAATATTGAACGTAATTTATATTTAAGCATGCAATTAATAGAATTAGAAATTCCAATGATTATTGCGGTTAACATGATGGATGAAGTACGTAAGAATGGTGGTACCATTCATATTAAACAGCTTCAAGAAGAATTAGGTGTTCCCATCGTTCCTATTTCCGCAAGTAAAAATGAAGGAATTGATGAGTTAATTGAAAGAGCAATTGATATGGTTGCCCAACACAAAAAACCAAATCGCTTAGATTTTTGTCATGGACCGATTCATCGAACGATTCATGCCACAGCACATTTAATTGAAGATCATGCCCAAAGAATTGGCATTCCTCCTCGCTTTGCCGCAAGTAAACTTGTGGAAGGGGATAAAGTAATGCTTTCATCTTTAGCTTTATCTGAGAATGAAATCGATATGATCGAACATGGTGTTCATGAAATGGAACTTGAACTAGATACCGATCGTAAAGCAGCGATGGCAGACATGCGTTATTCTTTTATTGAACATTTATGTAGTACTGCGGTCACAAGAATTGGTGAAAGTAAAGAACATCTACGCAGTATTAAAATAGATGAATGGTTGACTCATAAATACTTTGCGATTCCAATTTTTATCGCAATTATGTTTCTTATCTTTTATTTAACCTTTAGTGTATTTGGCGCTTTCTTTTCTGATTTACTAGCCCAAGCAATTACTGCGATTACCAATATGGTAGATCATGGATTAACAACCTATGGGATAAACCCAGTGGTTCATTCTTTACTTATCGATGGTGTCTTTGCCGGTGTAGGAAGTGTTTTATCCTTCGTTCCAACGATTATCGTATTATTCTTCTTTCTATCGTTATTAGAAGATAGTGGTTATATGGCAAGAGTAGCTTTTGTGATGGATAAATGCTTAAGAAAAATAGGACTATCGGGTCGTAGCTTTGTACCGATGATTATCGGCTTTGGTTGTTCGGTTCCAGCGATTATGGCAACACGAACCCTAGCGAGTGATCGAGATCGTAAGATGACAATTCTATTAACTCCATTTATGAGCTGTTCCGCTAAATTACCAATCTATGGTATCTTCACGATGGCCTTCTTTCCAAAGTATCGAGGCTTGGTTATGATATCGTTATATCTGATGGGAATGTTGGTTGCGATTATCAGTGGCTTGTTATTCAAAAAAACGTTATATCGTGGAAAGCCAGTCCCTTTTGTAATGGAATTACCAAACTATCGCATGCCTTCCGCAAAAAGTGTAATTTTATTATTGTGGGATAAAGCAAAAGATTTTATCACCAGAGCATTTACAATTATCTTTGTTGCGACGATTATAATTTGGTTCCTACAAACATTTGATATGCGCTTTAATGTAGTAAGTGATAGTGCTCAAAGTATATTAGCCGACTTAGGTCGTTTGATTGCCCCTGTTTTATCACCACTTGGTTTTGGTGATTGGCGTAGTGCTACGGCATTGATTACAGGCTTCACAGCCAAAGAAGCAGTGATATCGACATTTGGAGTATTAATGCAGACAAGTACTGCTTTATTACCTACTGCTTTACATACTATTTTCACACCTTTAACCGCTATGACATTTTTGGTTTTCACCTTATTATATACACCATGCGTTGCCGCCGTTAGTGCAATTAAACGGGAGATGAATAGCGCAAAACTAGCCTTCTTAGTTATTCTATATCAAAGTGGAATCGCTTGGCTTGTTTCCTTCTTATTTTACCGGATTGGTTTATTGGTGCTAAGCCTATGACACTATTTGATGTTATGATTGTTGCCCTTATTATCGTTGCCTTTCTTGTAGCCCTTCGTTACACTAAAAACAACGGATGTGATCAATGCGATGGTTGTACTAAAAATTGTAAGAAAATCGATATCTATAAAGCATATAAGGAGGATCATGAAAAGTGATCCTTTTTAGTTATATATTGTAAAAAAGGACATCAAAAACGTCTATGTAACAACATTATCATGTTATTATTAACTTTTTTAATTGAAATGATTGTTTTTTACATTTAAAACTGCTATTATAAAATTACAGTTTGTAATAATTGTTTATAAAAGTATAGTTATTAAAAAGTATTTATTTATGTCCCTTTTAGGGCCTTTTTAAGTTTTTATTTAAAATTATTAAGCTAAAGTTATCATGTTAATTTGTATACTTTTATAGACAAAGGGAGGAAAAACATGAAACAGGAACTATTAGAAGAACTGGCAGCATTGAATGAGTGTTATATTTCTGATTTAAGAACACGAATGAATGATGTTGAATTTGTAAATTCTATCGAAAAGATAAAACCAGAAGACTATGATTATTTAGAATGGTATGAAGTAATAAAGTATCTTTGTGATGGAACTCCCGAAACAAAGGATGTAAATGAAATACAAACGAAACTAGTTCAGTGTTTAAGAAGTAAAATGAAACTATAAAGGAAAGTATCTTGGAAGAGATACTTTTTTATGTCCTTTGCTTGTCTTTAAAAGCGATTGACACTATAATATAAAACAGATAGGAATGGTGATACTATGGAACAAAAGAATGCATGGGAAAGTTACGATGAAAAGAAAATGAAAGAAGTATTTGCTTTTAGTGATCAATATAAAGAATTTATATCGACTTGTAAGAGTGAACGAGAATGTATTAATGAAACAATTCGAATTGCTGAAGCAAATGGATATATAGATTTAGATCAAGTAATCAGTGAAAACCGCGTTTTAAAAGCAGGGGATAAGGTTTATGCGAATAATATGGGTAAGACGATTGCTTTGTTTTTAATTGGTGAACAACCAATTGAAAAAGGGATGAAAATATTAGGCGCGCATGTTGATTCACCTAGATTAGATATTAAACAAAATCCATTGTATGAAGAAGAAGAACTAGCAATGTTTGAAACACATTATTATGGTGGAATTAAGAAATATCAATGGGTTACCATGCCACTTGCGATTCATGGCATTGTCGTGAAGAAAGATGGAACGAAAATTCATATTGAAATCGGTGAAGATGAAAAAGATCCAGTCGTTGGTATTTCGGATTTATTAGTTCACTTAGCTGGCGATCAATTAGGTAAAACAGGAGCAAAAGTGATTGAAGGCGAAGACTTAAATATTTTAGTTGGTTCAATTCCTTTAGTAAACGGAGATAAAGAGAAAGCCAAAGCGACGATATTAAAACTTTTAAAAGAACGTTATAATATGGACGAAGAAGACTTTTTATCGGCTGAATTAGAAGCCGTACCGGCTGGGAAAGCAAGAGATTATGGCTTAGATCGTAGTATGATTATCGGCTATGGTCAAGATGATCGAGTTTGTGCTTATACTTCACTTGCAGCGATGATGGAAATCAAACAAAGTGATAAAACCTGTGTTTGTTTGTTAGTTGATAAAGAAGAAGTAGGCAGCATTGGTGCAACAGGAATGCAATCGAAATTCTTTGAGAATTGTGTTGCGGAAGTAATGAACTGCACTCAGGATTATAGTGAAATTAAATTACGTCGAGCTTTGAAGAATTCGAAAATGTTAAGCAGTGATGTATCAGCTGCATTTGATCCTAATTATGCGAGTGTGATGGAGAAGAAGAATTCAGCTTACTTTGGCCATGGCATTGTCTTTAATAAATATACAGGATCACGTGGTAAGAGTGGTTGTAACGATGCGAATGCGGAATATTTAGGTGAATTAAGAAATATTATGGAAAAGGAAAAAGTTATTTTCCAAACAGCAGAACTTGGGAAAGTGGATCAAGGTGGTGGAGGTACCATCGCTTATATCCTAGCTCAATATAATATGGAAGTAATTGATTGTGGAGTTGCGGTACAAAACATGCACGCTCCTTGGGAAGTTGTTTCCAAAGCCGATGTTTATGAAACAAAATGTGGCTATCTAGCATTCTTAAAACATGCTTAAAACTGTGAAAATTCACAGTTTTTTTCTTGCAAATAATGGTAAATTGAAGTAGTATTAAGCCTTATGAAATGAGGGAGATTATGGAAAAGACTAAAAAGTATCTTCCAGGTATTTTACTATGCCTGTTATTAGCAGTTCCAGCTTGGTTATTGGGGAAACGTTTTCCAATTATTGGAGGACCAGTATTTGGTATCTTATTTGGAATGATCGTTACAATTTGGAAGAAGCCAGCTTATTATCAACAAGGAATAAAATTCACGAGTAAAGTGTTGCTACAAGCATCCATTATATTGCTTGGTTTTGAAATGAATTTGTATCATGTAATTGAAGTAGGCCAACAATCTTTGATGGTGATGTTGTTTACCTTAACGACATCGTTTACGATTGCTTTCTTTGTTGGAAAACTTCTTAAAATAGATCGAAATACGACGATCTTAATTGGGGTTGGAACTTCCATTTGTGGAGGATCCGCAATTGCGGCTACCGCCCCGGTGATTCAAAGCAAAGAAGAGGAAGTTGCACAAGCAATTTCAACTATTTTCTTATTTAATATCGTCGCGGTCTTTTTGTTTCCAGCTTTAGGGCATATGATGAATCTTAGCGATACCGGTTTTGGTATGTGGGCAGGAACAGCAATTAATGATACTTCAAGTGTTGTAGCGGCGGGAGCTTCTTGGAGTGCATCCGCAGGAAATAATATTGCTTTGAATTTAGCTACGATCGTAAAGCTTACCAGAACGTTAATGATTGTTCCAATCACATTTGTTTTAGCGCTTTATACATCGCATAAAGCTAAAAAAGAAGCAGGCAATGATTTTAATTTTATTAAAATATTTCCTTGGTTTGTGATTGGCTTTATCTGTGCAGCAATCATCAATACCTTTGTGAATCTTCCGATTGGCTTAGGTAGTAATTTAGTTATGACTGGTAAATTTATGATTGTAATGGCAATGTGTGCAATTGGCTTAAATACCGATTTTAAGCATTTAATTACGCATGGTTTAAAACCAATTGGTTTAGGTTTATGTTGTTGGTTTGGGGTTGCCATTGTATCTTTATTGGTACAATCCTTTATGGGATTATTATAAGGAATAAATATAGATGTAAAAAGTTTGACAAGGCTAACATTTTTATGCATAATATATTTGTATTAAGAATGATATATATAAGGAGGACGATTTATGGAACAATTACACCCTGCCCTTTTGGCATTATTAGGAACAGGTTTTACTTTTCTTTGCACAACGCTGGGAGCAGCGGTTGTTTATTTTTTCAAGGGAGCAATTAAACCGATTTATAATCAAATATTTTTAGGCTTTGCGGCAGGTGTTATGATTGCGGCAAGTGTTTGGTCTTTATTAATCCCAGCAATTGATATGGCTCAAGAACAACATATGATTGGTTGGCTTGTAGCTGCAGGTGGATTTGTGATCGGTGGCTTATTTCTAATGACGCTCGATCATATCCTGCCTCATTTACACCCTGGTAGTAAAGATCCAGAAGGACCTAAATCAAAATTAAAACGGACAACGATGTTAGTCT
>JAVXTH010000032.1:0-16172 GCA_036642795.1 Erysipelotrichaceae bacterium | reverse complement strand
TTTTTTACTCATTTTTTTAATGCTCTTCAAAATATTAAATAAGCCTTTATTTGAATAATCCAAGACGCCTTTTTGATAGAGTGGTCCACCCATTTTGATTACAATCACAACGGCAGAAACAGCAATCGTGAACGATAATAATATTTCACTCCAACCAATTTCACAAAGCAACAAGCGACACGGCATAAATAACATTGAAAAGAACGGTAGAAACGATAATATAAAACCTAATCCTTCTTGCATTTGATAGGGTGTATTTAATGATAAAGTTAAATAATAAACACCTAATAAAATCAAATAAAAGGGTCCTTGTACATTTCCTGCTTCTTCCATGTTTGAAATAAAACTAGAAAGAACAACTAGAATTAATTGAATAAATAATATCCCAACAAATAAGAATAGAAAGATTGTGATTATATTTATGACAAAGTCTGCTTCTAAGTTAATGTTTGAAAGTACCATGTGAAAGGTTTTACCTTTGATGGGAAACATTTTAAGCTTATCTACTGCCGCTAATAAACCCAATCCTTCATCCTTGATATTACGCAAAACAAACCAAAAGAATACATAGGATAAAGTAAAGATACATTGAAACATAATCACCAACCAACCAACAATCATTTTACTTAAAAAATGGACATTGGCACTAACACTGGTAAGAATTAGTTCTAATGTTTTTGTCGACTTCTCATAAACAACTTCGGTTGCGGCACTACTTGCGAATGACAACATCATAAAATAGATACCGGTTATTACCATAAAAACTAATTTTTGTTTTTCACTTGATACATCAAAATCTTTTTCTTTTACCTTATTCACGACTTTTAAGTTGCTTGAATATTCCATTAAGATTGGATTATCTTTTCCACTTTCCTCTTGTATGGCAAGTTGATGAATGCTTGTAAGTAAACCTGAAATACTTTGTACGCTCATTTCATCCATCGGATATTGTGAATGAATTTTATAACCATTATCAAACTCTAAAATATATTGTTTGGTTGATTCTACTTTTTGTTTTTCCCAAACTTTGAAAGAAAATCCTTCTTGTTTCCCATGAATCAATTTATCTTGTGTATAATGATCCATATTTTTTAGGTAAATAATTGGTGCATCTAGTAAATCTGGATTTACTAGATCAATGATTCCATCCGCAAAGAATACACAACCAATGACCACAAACATTATGATATTCAAAGTTATTTGTGCCTTATTTAAGAATCTTCTTCTTAATGAAAATGTAACTAATTCTCTCATTTTAGTTTCTCCTTTATAATATCAGCTAAGGAAGCTAATTCTAAGCGAAAATCAGATACTTCTGCTTTCATTAATCGTTTGATCATTTGATAACCTTTTTCTTTTGATTCTAACTTTATTATTAATCGTGATCCATTTGTATAAGTTTCAATGATTCCATCATTCTCACCAAGATACATTTCATCTTCACTAAATATATTAAGATAACATATTTTATGTTTTTTCTTTAGTTTAATTAAATCACCTTGTAATAAAGTATCTCCTTTGTTTAGATATATAATACGATCACAAAGATTCTCAATTGTATTATATTGATGAGAAGATATAAGAACGGTTTTATTTTCTTTTTTTAGTTTTAATAAAACCTTTTGAAAAAGTTCAACATTTTCAATATCTAAACCATTAAAAGGTTCATCAAAAATAATAATCTCTGGATTATGAATTAAAGCACAAATCAACTGTACTTTTTGTTGATTCCCTTTTGATAATTCAATGATCTTACGATTCTTATATTCTTCAATATTTAAATATTGTAACCAATAATCTAACTGTTGATTTAATTTACTTGGTTGCATCTTTTTTAGTTTACCTAAATAAAGAATTTGATCCTTCACTTTTAAATCACGTAACATACTTCTTTCTTCTGGCAAATAACCAAATAATGTTTTGTTATCTTTTTCTATTGGTTTTCCTTCATATGTAATGCTACCTGAGTCTTGTTCAAGCAAGCCAAGTAAGATTCGAAAAGTAGTGGTTTTACCACTACCATTACTACCGAGCATCCCTAATATTTTACCTTTCGAAATACTAAAACTGACTTGATCAATCCCTTTTTGCGTATCATACCATTTTGATATTTTTTCTACTTTCAACATAACATCACCTATATCTATATAGGTTAAAAAAAAGATAACTCCTAAGAATTATCTAATGAAAGTATTTAATATAATGTTTTAAGTCTCGATGAGATTCAAATTGATGTTTGCTTAAAAATTGTTCTGCTTGATTTCGTTCTTTATTCGCTGTCATTCTAACTCCATTATATCCGAAATGTTTAGCCTCACATTCAAATCTTTCTAATAATTGATTCGCAATTTCTTCTTTGCTATCATATTTATCTTGAATAACAAACGCTAAGATATTCATTAACTCATCCGCATATAGTGTTTCATATGGTGTACCATGCACATAACCAACAACATTTCCCTGATATTCCACTACTAACATAATATCACTACTACTATCAAGCAATGAACTAATTCGCTTACACACTTTATTTTCATTATAGTCATAACCTAATTGCTCATTTAGACGATGAATCGCTGCATAATCCCCTATTTCAATCCTACGTACTTTTATATCAGTATTCATTCTAGCCACTCCTTTATTCTTTCCCTATATTATAGCATAGCGTTTCATTTACACAAATATTTATAGGCTACTTCGCTACTAACGTATATTCAAGTGATTTCGAACATAAAAACACGGATAACAATCCTAGTAAAACAACTTTCCAACCATAAAAGACAAAGCCTAGGATTACAGTCGTAGAATCCATAATAAATACCGATTTGCTTATACTAAAACCAGTGAACTTATTAATAATAATGGGTGGTATGTCCATACCTCCGGTACTTGCTCCTGCTCGTAATACAAGTCCAATTCCAATTCCAACCATAATTCCACTCACGATAGTTGCGATGATCATATTATAGGAAAAGGCTGGAACAAAGCGCAAAATAACATCTAAAAATATTGGATAAATTAGGGAACTAATGATTGTTTTACAAGCAAAAGCTTTTCCTAAAAATAAAAATCCGGCAACAAATGTAATACCAATTAGAATATTGATCATTGTTTGGGTTGGCAAATGAAAGATTGGTTGTAAGACAAGTGCAATTCCATTTACTCCACCACTGACAATATGGTTGGGTAAGATGAATACACCACTAGCGATTGCAATCAATAAATTTCCTAAAATAATTAACATCAAATTTCGTATTTGCGGATATAATTTCATAGCTTGCCTACCTATCTTTTCAAACATTATACTATTCTAACACATTTTTATAGTTCTTAAATAATTATCGTTGCATATATTACATAAATGAAACAATTATTTAGGCTTAATCGTATTATTATATAGGTGAGGTGATGATCATGCACAATATAAATGAATCTATGCTAAAATCTATTTTCTTCTATGGGGGTATTTTTATCTTGATTATTGGTTTTGTCTTAGCCTGTTTATATTTTCTATCAACACCAAAACTTTAACTGCATAGAAAAAGCCAACAATTACGTTGGCTTTTGTTTTCTATTTAATAATGGAAGGAAGCCATACTTCATCTGCTTCAACTTCTAATAACTTCGCTACTGTAGCAGCTACATTTGCTAATCCAAAATTACCTTCTGCTATTTCAACATCTTTACCATAAATAATAAATGGTACTTTATTTAACGTATGAGATGTTTTAGCTTTTGGAGCAGCATCTGGATTCTTAGACTTTTCATACATTTCATCCGCATTACCATGATCAGCCGTAACAATTAAAATACCATTTGCCTCATCAACTGCTTTGATAATACGTTTTAGGTTTAAATCAACTGCTTCTACACCGATAATCGTAGCTTCATAATTACCAGTATGACCAACCATATCTCCATTTGGATAATTTGTACGTAAGAAATCATATTTACCTGATGTAATTGCTTTTACAAGTTCATCACTAATTTCTGCTGATTTCATCCAAGGACGTTGTTCAAAAGGTACAACATCGGATTTAATCTCAACAAATTCTTCTAATTTATTATCGAACTTCTCCGAACGATTTCCATTCCAGAAATAAGTCACATGACCAAATTTTTGTGTTTCACTAATTGCATACATACGAATTCCTTGTTTCACAAGTTTTTCAGATAATGTATGTTTAATCTTTGGTGGATAAACTAAGAAATTATTTGGAATCTTTAAATCTCCATCGTATTGAAGCATTCCGGCATACATTACTTTAGGATTGCGAATGCGATCAAAATGATCGAAGTTTTCTTGATCAAAAGCTAAAGAAATCTCTTGGGCACGATCGCCTCTAAAGTTAAATAAAATCACGCTATCGCCATCTTCAATGGTTCCAACAGGTTTGCCATCTTTTTCAATTACGAAAGGTGGAAGATCTTGGTCAATCACACCTGTTTCTTTACGGAAAGTTTCAACTGCTTCTTTAGCGGAAGCAAATTTTCTGCCTTCGCCTAGAACATGCGTATGCCAGCCTTTTTCAACCATACTCCAATTGGCTTCATAACGATCCATCGTAATACTCATACGACCACCACCACTTGCGATACAAGCATGGAAATCAGCTGTATTCATATCAGCCATATATGTTTCAATATCTTCTAAATAAAGTAAAGCACTCGTTTCTGGAACATCTCTTCCATCTAATAAAGCATGGATACGAACTTCTTTAATGCCTTCTTTTTTTGCTTGGCCAATTAATGCTTTTAAATGATTGATGTGAGAATGAACATTACCATCGGATAATAAGCCTAAGAAATGCATCGTTTTATTCTTACAATTATCTACTAAAGCATGCCATGTTTCACTTTCAAATATATCGCCTGTTTCAATTGATTCATTCACAAGCTTTGCCCCTTGTGCATATATTTGTCCGCAACCTAAAGCATTATGTCCTACTTCACTATTTCCCATATCATCATCACTTGGTAAGCCAACAGCTAAACCATGGGCATTGATTGAAGTATTAGGGTAATCTGCAAGCAGACGATCTAAGGTAGGGGTATATGCATTTTCAACAGCGTTGCCAAGTTTATTTGCGCTTAGTCCAACACCATCCATAACTACTAAAACAACAGGTCTTTTATTCATAATTTGTTCCTCCTATTTTTCATTAATAGTATACTATGATTTTATCGCAATCTCAACAAGTATACTTTAATGAAAACGTTATCAATTTAAAAGAAAGGCTTTATGGATATAAAATTCCATAAAACCTCTCTTTTTAATCTTTAATTCCTACAAATTCTTTTGGTTTCATTGTTCGTAATGCCTTAATTAGAATTGGTGTAAGCACAATCGCAAATCCTAATGTTAGAGCATTATAACCAAAATTATAGCTTAGTGAGAAGATCCATGCTGGTAAACTACCGGCTGCCCCATCTCCTGGCCAAAAGTAAGCTCCTGAAATAACTTGTGATGCATATTTCAATAACATACCGATGAAAATTCCAATATAAACATTTGAAATTTTTCTTTCCCCAAAATGAAACGAAGGTAACAAGGAAGCAAGACCAATTGCCATAACTGGCGCAATGTAATCAAAGAATACCTGTAAGGGTGAAACCATATAGTTACTCATTCCAAACATCGTCCCCACAAGCCATGATAATACCCCTACTGCCATACCCATTTTCCAACCTAAATGATAAGAAGCCACAAAGATTGGAATTACCATTAGTTCCAAAGAACCACCATTTGGCATTTGAAGGATTGGTAAGACCGTATTTAAGTAATTCAATACCGTCGCAAGTCCAACATATGCCGCTACATAAACAAGAACTCTAGTCGTTTTATTCATAAAAAAACACCTCCGGATGAAGGCGTAAGAAATCAAAAAGTAACAGACTCCCTACGCTAGCATTAACTAGATCAGGTCATAAGGGACTGTGTTGTGCACACATCTCAGCCGATGGCGCCCCTGTCTTGACTTTCCTATTATAAGGCATTGCCTTTCATAATACAAATAGAAATCGTTTTATTTTCTTTCGAAACCGCTCACAATTTAATTCACTTTATAATTCAATGATATTTCCTTTTTTATCCGCAAGAATAACACTCATATTTAATTGTTCTTTCACATGTTGGGGAATGTCATTCCATTGACGTCGATACGTAAGTGAATCATTAAATGCAATACTATAATGTGTTTTCTCATTATCAATACGTTTAATTACTTCACTTAATTTAACTGGTAAGGTTTGTTTTCTTCCTCTTTTTATTCCTTGAACATTTATAATCCATTTCTTCTCATCATGATAAGCTTCAATATAATCTTTATGTTCTTCATAGTTCCATCCATGTTCACCTAACCATGATTTAATCAACTTACTTAAATCTTCACTGTTTCGCTTCATCTTAGCTCTACGATTTGCTTGTTTCTCGGCTTCACTCTTTGCTGGTCTTCCTCTTTTCTTTGCCGGAAACATCAAAGCTCGCTCTTCCTTTGTTAAGTCAAAAATAACATTTAGATGGGAACCAAACCCGGTTGAACCTTTTGGTCTTTGGGTTATGATATCTCCTTCCCTCATTCTCTTATAAATGGCTTGGCAACAGGTTGGCATCGTCGCATGATTCATTGAAACCTCACTATGTAAAACCTTTGAAGAAAGCATTAAGACTTTTTCACCTCGTGCTTTTGCTGCTTCTAAACGTAAATCGATTGCTGCTAAGTAATCTTTAATTCCTGGACCTTTCATTTTATCCACTCTCCTTCTTTCCTTACATTGTAATTGTTTTATTTGTCGAAGGTCGTCGCATTATGGGAACTTATATTATTTTTTTATTAAATGTAATGTATAATGGATTTAAAGGTGGAATCGCTATGAAAAAAATACTTTTAAAACATATCTTAAACTTGATGGATCTTTTAGAAATTCATGGAATGAATCCTCAAGAAATGATGGCAACTATTTGTTCAATGAAAAATCAAGATAAGACGATGAATGAAATAGGTGATAAGGATGTTGAAGAAATGCTTGAATTCGCAAATGAATTTCAACTATTTTCAGATACTCATCGAGGGATTGATCTTTCGCCTTGCGCTACCATCTTCGCAACAAGTGAAAATGGATCCATGCTTGAGGCACTTGCTCTTTTTGAACTTTATCTAAGCGTGGATGCAATTAAAAACTTCTTTATCAATAGGTTGGAAAAGAATGAATATCAAGATCGGAACAAATTGGATGAATGCATAGATAATAAACTGGCAAGTTTAATTATCAAACAAACAAGTTTGTTTGAATCGAATAAGGAACAATTTCATTTCAATTCGACTATGCTCATTTATCTTAAAAATATAATAAAAGAGAAAGAAAGCGAATGTTTACTTTCTCATACATTATTAAGCTTATATACTAAATCTTTGCTTCATCATGAAAATCAAACCATTGAATATCGTAATCAAAAGAACGAAATAATTACCTATCCTGATTTTAATGAAATATTAACTATTTTACCTCGTAGCGGTATTCCTGTTGATCGTGATGAAACGCGTCACCTTCAAGGTTTCTTTAAAGATACTTTATTCCATGAATTTGATCATCGCTGTGCTCTATGTGGCATTGATCTTCCTCATCTACTCATTGCCTCGCATATCAAGCCATTTCGTGATTGTGGTCATATCATTGAGTGTGTTGATCATGATAATGGTCTCTTACTCTGTCGCAATCATGATTACCTATTTGATCAAGGTTATATTTCTTTTGATGAAGAAGGCCATATTTTAATCAATAAGCTTTTATTGGAGAAACCAAATTTTGCTTCTGCCTATGGTCTTTCTACTTCCACTAAAATTGAAATGAATGAAGAACGCAAACAATTCATGAACTATCATCGCACGCATCTTTATATAAAAAAATAAGTACCAAATGAATTGGCACTTACTTATTCTTTACTTGGTAATTTAAATACTTGTTCACCATCCGCACCTTTAGTAACCATATATTTACCACGTGCATAACGTTTTACATATTCAGGATCTTCTAAATTCTTCTTTGTTTTAGAAAGCTCTCCACTCTCTTTATTTAATTTAGATAATTCTGCTTCATTATCTGCGATATCTCGTTTTAATTGAACCGTTGTAGTAAGTTCCATTACAACATTATAGGTAAGAAAGCAAGCAACGGTAAACATAACTAAGGATAAGAATTTCTTAAACGGATGACGTTTTCTTTTCTTGCTTACGCCACTAGATTTACTTTTGTTATGATCCATTCAATCCCTCCTTTACTTTAACTTTATATTTCTCTAATCATTATAACAAACATTCTATAATTTACAAGCTATGCCGTATTTATAACGATCAAAATATCAATTAATTTTTAGGTGGAATTTTTATGTAATATCAAAAAGTAATGAATTAACTCTTTGATATTTTGCTTTTATTTTTAATATGGCTTAATCTTTTCTTTAAACAAGCTAAGAAGCGCTTTTTAAGTTGTTTTAACCCATGTGTAATCGGATATAATAATCTAGATATAATTCGATAACATCTTTGCATCATTGAAAAATAAAAATGATAGAAAATCCATATTCCAATCATAAAAATAAGGATTAAATAGCCATTGGTGATGCCTCCATTTATTTGATAAAGCCCATAAAACATGAGAATCGTATACAAACAATGAAATAGAATTTCTAATATTGCTTTACCTATTTTACGATGGTAAGCTAAGGTAATATACATAAAGAAAGAATAGGAAAGGCCATAACAAATACCCATCATTAAATGATAAAGAATCGCTTGTATTTGATTTGCCAATATCATTATTTAAATAATTTAGAAATCAGGGTTTCGCGACTCCCGCCTTTTTTGTTTGTCACGTACGACATTCCATCAATTAATCCACGAATGACAACATCGCCTCGTTCACTATCTAGTTTATCTAACGTTAAATCTTTTCCTTGTACCACCATCCATCCTTGTGCTGTTTCCATGAGAAATTCATTCGCATCAAAACTATCAATTTGCTTCACTCCCGTTATTTCCAATAACTTACGATCTTTTAAGACCACATTATGATAGGGATTGCTTTCAAATCGCAAGGGATTATTACTTAATAAATCATCCTTCATATTTACACCGTCCTTTAATCTATAATATGAAGAACTTCATTTCTTTATGTTAATAACAAAATTGTTAGTTTTATATATTATTTTAAATAATATGCTATAATTTTTAAAAGGAGGATTTTAAAATGGATCAAAAACAATATATCTGTGCAAAATGTGGAAACACTCAATTTGAAAGTGATCAATTTCAAGCAACGGGAGGTAATTTTTCAATGATATTTGATGTGCAGAATAAAAAATTTGTGACAATTACTTGTACTCAATGTGGATATACCGAACTTTACAAGCAAAAGAGTGATGATGCTTGGAATATATTAGACTTCTTAATTGGCAATTAGACTTTCATTGAAAGTCTTTTTTTATCTATCAAATAAAAAAAGTGATCCACGATCACTTCATTCTGGTTTTGATAATTCAATATATTTTTCATCTATGATCTCAAACATTGTTCCTGCTTCTGCTTTACTCACTTGCTTTTGAATCATTGTAACCCGTACCGTTATTTCACGATTGCCAAAGATGACTTTGATTACATCACCAAGTTCCACATCGCTACTTGGTTTAGCTAAACGATCGTTAATGAAAACTCGATGAGCATCCGCTAGTTCTTTTGATAATGTTCGACGCTTTAAAATTCTTGATACTTTTAAATATTTATCTAATCGCATGATCTCACCTCATGTATTTAGTTTATCATTTATTGTTCTTGTTGGCGAGATAAAACTTTCGTAAAGGCTTCGAGCGCACTTAATTCTTCCAGCTTCATAATGCGTTGATCAAAGATCACAATAAAGCTTCCATACCAATCACCATTGGCAATCACCGGATAAAGACAACCACTAAATAAAGTTTTTTGTTCATTATAGATTGCTTCTTGATCAAAGGTTGTCATTCGATGTACTTTCGCTCTTTTCATAAACAAATCACGAATCGATAGATTATGATTACTAATCACATCATCTTGAATATATACAACACTGTTTTGATACATGCTTTGTAGTGTTTCACACATTATTTTTATTTCCTCTTCATAACGTGATAACAAATCAAATTTTTGAATAATAATCTTATCTTGATCAATATAAAACTCGATTGAATCGCCTTCTTTTAAACGAAATTGTTTTCTTATTTCTTTGGGAATTACCAAACGTCCTAAATCATCAAGACGTCTTACAATACCGGTTGATTTCATCGTAACACTCTCCTTAGCTATCCATAGTATGGGAAAATGTTTTAATATTATACTCACTTAAAAACGTTTTCGCTTAATCAAGTGAAAACGTCTTTACTTGTTCTAATATTTCAATAACAATCGCTAACCAATTCTTTGTTTTAGGAATTTTCATTCGAATTTGTTTCTTAACATAGCGAATTTTAATATCTTTTGATATCGTTGTAATCATCTCAAATAATTTAACTCCATCCACTGAATCGGACCAAGTTTCTGTAAAGATTAACTCAACTTCTTGTGTGCCTTCTTTAAAATCATCCAAACACTCTTCATTTACGAGTAAATCCAAGCGTTTCTTTTCAAATAACATCTGAACCCCTTTTGGAAGTCGACCATAATTATCTTTAATTTCTTCCATCATATCAAATAAAGCTTGTTTGCTTTGAATGCGATCAATTCTTTGATATAACGTAATCTTTTCATAATCTTGAGGAGCAAAACTCTGTGGTATATAAGCATCTAACTTAGTATTTGCCTTTTTCATGATCACTTCAGGTTCTTTCACAATTCCCTGTGTTTCCTTGATGGCATCATTTAACATCTCAATGTACATATCAATACCAATCGTATCGATAAAGCCTGCTTGTTGAGGTCCTAACATATCACCAGCTCCACGAATCGTAAGATCTCGCATGGCAATTTTATAACCACTTCCCAATTGCGTAAATTCCTTAATTGATTTTAAACGCTTTGTCGCAAGTTCACTTAATGTTTTCTGCGGAGAATACATTAAATAAGCATAAGCAAGACGATCACTTCGTCCTACTCTTCCTTTAATCTGGTAAAGTTGCGATAAACCAAATCGATCGGCATTTTCAATCAGAATCGTATTCGCATTTGGAATATCAATCCCGGTTTCAATAATTGTTGTACATACAAGTATTTGATATTCATTATTAGTGAATTTCATCATTACATCTTCAATTTCTTCACGACTCATCTGTCCATGAGCTACACCAATTCTAGCATCTGGTAACATCTTTCTTAAGCGTGTTGCGACATTATATATCTCTTTGACGTTATTAAACAAATAAAAGACTTGACCATTTCTCGATAATTCTCTTTGCATGATCTCTTTGATAATACTTAAGTTCTTTTCAATTACATATGTTTGTACTGGCATTCGATTTTGTGGTGGCGTATCCAACTGGGATAAAGAACGAATGCCAATCAATGACATTTGTAAGGTTCTAGGAATTGGTGTTGCACTTAAAGATAAGACATCTACACTATGTTTTAATTCTTTTATCTTTTCTTTATGTTCTACCCCAAAACGTTGTTCTTCATCAATAACTAAAAAACCTAAATCAGCGAACTTTACATCTTTTGATAACAAACGATGAGTTCCAATTAAAATATCTATTTTACCTTCTTTACATTCCTTCAATATCTGTTTCTGCTTCGCAGGAGCAATGAAACGATTGATTACTTCTATATGGATGGGAAAGTTTGCCATTCTTCTTACAAACGTTTTATAGTGCTGTAAGGACAAAATAGTAGTTGGACAAAGAAAGGCAACTTGCTTATTATCAATAACTGCCTTAAAAGCAGCACGCATTGCTACTTCTGTCTTACCAAAACCAACATCACCACATAACAAACGATCCATTGGTTTATTCATTTCCATATCAGCTTTTACTTCTTTAATGGCACGTTCTTGATCTGGTGTTAATTCAAATTCAAAATCATCATCAAATTCTTTTTGAAATGGCGTATCTTTAGAAAAAGCATATCCGATATGATCTTCTCTTATCGCATACAATTTAACCAAACGATCTGCCAACTCTTTAATATTCGCACTGATTCGTTCCTTCGTCTTTTCCCATTCATTCCCACCTAATTTATTAAGCTTAGGAGTTGCTCCTTCTTTTGAAAGAAACTTTCTAATCAATCGGAAATGTTCCAATGGAACTAATAAAATATCATTGCCTTTATAAGCAATATTTAAGAAATCTTTATGGACGCCATCCATCTCTTTATTAACGATACCTAAATACTTACCAATTCCATGTTGCTGATGAACAATAAAATCACCAATTTCAAGTTCCATATAATTATGTAATACTTCTGCTTCTTTAAACTTATTCGCATAACGAGATAACTTTGGTGTCGTATTAAATAATTCTTTTCCACTATAAACATCAATCTTTTCTAAGGTACAAGAAAATCCTTCCACTAATTCTTTTTCTAATATTGATATCTCTGCTTCCAATGGTGTTTCTTCCTTAATTATTTGATATTGAATCTCATGGTCTTTTAAATACTCTTCAACGATTGTCTTTTCTTTTTTTGCCAACGCAAAAACAAGCTTTGTATCTTTTTTATTATTTAAAATATACTCCATTGTTTTACTTAACTTTAAATCAAACGCATTTAAAGCAACAATCCCTGAAGTTAAAGGATGTTGATGATTAACAAATAAACCAATTTTAATTACCGAATAAGGTTCAATCACTTGATCAAAATCATGAAATAAAGAATATTTTGGTAATGCCATCGATTCTTGAACAAGTTCTTGTATATAAGCAATCGTTTCTTCTTGAATATGTTTACAGCTATCTCTAACTTCTTCCTCACTTGATATTAAAACAAGTGGATCCTCAATATAATCTAAGATACTAAATGTGTGATTCAAATAAGCAAAGTATTTATATAAAGATGGATCCATATTATGATTACATAAATCATCTAATTCTTTATTAATAATATCACTTAATTTACATGATTCTTGCTTTGTCGTTTTCATTAAAGCTGTATTTGCTTTTTCAACAATCTCGCCCAATTCTTGATCACTGAATAATAAATCACTTGCTGCTACGATATTACAAGTTTTCAATACTTCTAACGTACGCTGCGTAGAAATATCAAAGCTTCGAATACTATCAATTTCATTATCAAAGAATTCAATGCGAATCGGATGATTATTATTAATCGAATAAACATCAATAATTCCACCACGAGTTGCGAAACATAAAGGTTGGTCCACCCTTGCTACATGATGATAACCAGATTCAAATAACAACCGTTTTAAGTAATCATAACCAAATTCTTCCCCACTTACTAAATGAATGATATGCTCCTTAAATACGTTTGGATTCGCTAAATAATGAAGCAATGCCCCTGTATGCGTCACAATTATTTTTTTATCATCCGCTAATAACATCGACATGGTTTCTAACTGCGAAGCTTTACTTTCTGGTGATGCAGCTATTGATTCTACTCTTAAAGAATCTTCCATTGCGAAAAGAAGCACATCTTTCGATAAACTTTGTAATCTTTGAAAGAGTTTTTGTGCTGTATATAAATTATTCTTCACGACAACGATATTTTGTTTATCTCTTTGAAATAAACCAGCTAACAACAAAGCTTCTTCGGTTAAGGAAAGATTGCCTAATCTTTGTTCATGTTTCGCTAAACTATCAATTGCCGGATTGTTTTTTATGATATTTAATAAAGTATTCATTCTACCTACTTTCGATTATAAATACTCATGACATCGCTAAAAGGCTTACTGATAAAAGCAATGGCAGCATCACGTGCTTTAAGAATCGCTTCTTGATACGCTTCTAATTCATCTTTTTTGAGTTTTCCTAAAACATAATCTGCGGTTGGAATCATTTTATTATGATCGATACCAACTCTGATTCTTTTAAAGGATTGACTATGTAAATGAGCAATAATACTCTTTATCCCATTTTGCCCACCTGCACTACCTTCTTCTCGTAATCTTATTTTACCAACTGGTAAATCTAAATCATCATAAATAATCAAAAGATCATTGATATCAATTTGGTAGAATTTAATTGCTAGACTAAGAGCTTCTCCAGATAAATTCATATAAGTTTGTGGTTTCATCAGAATAATCTTTTCACCTTTAACATTGCCTACCCCAATTAGTGCTTTAAACTTCTTTTGATTTACTTCTATATTTAATTCTTTAGCAACGGCATCTAAAACAACAAAGCCTGTATTATGCCTTGTTTTCTCATATTCTTTTCCTGGATTACCTAAGCCAATGATTAATTTCATACACTTCACCTCATCTATTGCCTTATTATTATACCCTAACCAATCGAAAAGGAAAAATTATTTTTATTAAATTAAAAAAAGGCACTAACATTTACAGTTAATACCTTCCTAATTATGATGCTTAATAATTTTGATTCATATAATTATCTGGAGTTTTTATAATATGATTGTTTTTCATTGTAATTTGACCGAAAATTTGAGCTCCTTCATCAATTGAAATTGAGCCTGCTTGAATGTCACCATTCAAGATTGCATTTTTATGCAAGTAAACCAAGCCTTCGGCATGAACAAGTCCAGTAACCTTTCCATCCAACTCAATACTATTTGCAACTACATCACCTTCAATAATCGTTTCATTATCAATAGCAATGCTATCATTCGCTGTCACATTACCTTTTATATCCGCACCTTGGATGATGATTTTTTTACCCTTTACATTACCATTTTGTTTACCAAGAAGTTCAATTATTCCTTTTGCGTAGATATCGCCTTTAATTTCCCCAAGACATTTTAAGTCACCATCCGTATTAAAGGTACCTTCACATCTTACACTTTGAGAGAATACGGTAGCTTCTGGAATTACTTCTTTTATTTCTTCAACTACGGAAGTATCTTTCGCTTCTAAAGAACATGATTCAGCCTCTTCTTCCTTTTTTAAATCTGGGAAAAGTGATTGTACATCTTCCAATGTAATTTCCTGTTCTTCTTGTTTTTTAGCAAACCCTGTCATTTCTGCAAATTCCATAAATTTACTTTTAACCGATTTCTGCATTTTCTCGTTTTGTTTCTTCTTTAAATTATCCATTTTTTAAATCCTCCTTTTCAATTTAAATCATTCCCTTTTATCTACTAAACTAGATATTACTAGCTCTTCAAAGCTAGTCATATTTTAACAATATATCTTACTTTTTTTTAATCATGACCTTAAATGTAGGTAGACACGACCTAAAATGTCATTTTACAACTATACTTTACAAAGAAACTCAATTTTATGATATAATTTAGTGACAATAAACGACAGGAGGCACTTTTATGATAATTGCTATTTGCGATGATGATCCTCTCGAAATTGCCCATATATCAGCCTTATTAAATGATTACCGAATTCGTAATAATGTAAATTTAAAATATAAGGTATATAAATGTGCAACTGAACTTTTAGAAGATATGCGAAATCAATATGACCTACTCTTACTCGATATTATCATGCCTGGTTTTAATGGCATTCAGGTAGCGAAAGAGATCCGCATGTTTGACTCAAATGTGAAAATTATGTTTCTTACCTCTTCCCCTGATTTTGCAATCGATAGTTATTCGGTTCATGCAAGAGATTATCTATTAAAACCAATTGAAAAAGATAAATTTTTTAAAGCTTTAGATCTTATTAATGAAGAGATTAATAAGTCTTTTGAAGGTATCTCAATTAAAACGAAAGCATCCATCCTTCGCATTCTCTTTTCTAAATTAGAATTTGTTGAAGTCATCAGCAAGCATTTATTCTTTCATATGGTAGATGGTAATGTCTATGAAGTATTTGCTTCTTTATCGGATTATGAAAAAGAACTGTTAGCTCGTCCTGAATTCATAAAAGTTCATCGATCTTATATTGTAAATCTATGGCATATGAATGAATTAACATCTAATTGCTTAATCAGCTTTACTAAAAAGACGATTCCTATTTCAAGATTGCTCTATACTTCGGTACGACAATCTTATATGGAACATCTCTTTATCGAAACAAGGATTCAATAATTAAACACATAAAAAAAACAAAACTACGCTTAAGTAATT
>JAVXTH010000031.1:3486-16541 GCA_036642795.1 Erysipelotrichaceae bacterium | reverse complement strand
GCGCTTCCTTTTTCAATTGGCGCTTATTTATAATACCAAAATAGTAAGCTACTGTCAACGCTTTTTAACTTTTATTTTCATTGTTTTCATTTTTCTTGGCAAAGGGATTCCCATTGAAAATACAATTCACTTTTCTCAGCTACCAACAAACCATCATTAAGCTTTAATGGTTCAATTTTTACTACCTATTTAAAACAATAGCTCGTAATTGTTACGACCGATGTTTTAATCTAATTCTTGGATCTTTTTAATGATTTTGAACAAATAGATAAAAATAGTCGATATCACTTAAATATGATATCGACTATTCGCTTATTCTTTAATCAATATTTCGCTTTCGTTGACTTCAACTTTCGTTTCTTCACGATAACGATCATGATTCATTCGATCGTTTGGCACAAATGCCATCAGACCATTTCTTTGTTCATCTTCACGATTAATATTATTCGCAACTCGTTTCGCTTTCATCGATTTCGCCATTGCGGCAATTTGATGACTTGTTTCACGATCTGCATCACAACCAGTTCCAGCTGGTATAAGTTTACCGATAATAACATTTTCCTTCAATCCAATTAAGTAATCTTTCTTACCTTTTATGGATGCATCCGTTAACACCTTTGTTGTTTCTTGGAACGATGCTGCGGATAAGAATGAATCTGTTTCTACCGATGCTTTTGAAATACCAAGTAATACTGGTGAGAAGGTTGCTGGGCGTTTTCCACTCAACAATGCAGCACGATTAATCTTAGTGATTTCCGTTAACGAAATTTGAACTCCAGGATTTAATTTTGTATCATATCCTTCAAGAACGATAACTTTTCTCATCATCTGACGAATCATAACTTCAATATGTTTATCAGAAATTTCAATACCTTGGCTTTGGTAAACCTTCTTAACTTCTTTTAGAATATAGTTTTGTACTTCACGTACACCAGCTACTTCTAATAGTTCTTTTGGATTTACTTGACCTTCGGTAATCTTTTCTCCGGCAATAACATTAGTTCCAACCTTCATCCAAGAACGAATCGCTTGCGTTGGGTTCGTTTTATGAGCAATACTTTCTTTGTCGTTAGTAACCATTACTTCATAACCATTATCTAGTTGTTCAATTGAAGTAATTTCACCATCGATTTTCGCAAGTACAGCAGCACTCTTTGGACAACGTGCTTCAAATAATTCTTCAACACGTGGTAGACCTTGCGTAATATCTCCACCATCTGCGGAGGCAACTCCACCTGTATGGAAGGTACGCATCGTTAACTGAGTACCTGGTTCACCAATGGATTGGGCAGCCATAATACCAACTGCTTCTCCCACTTCAACATCGCGACCAGTTGCCATGTTACGACCATAACATTTCTTACAAACACCGTAAATTGATTTACATGTGAAAGCAGAACGTATATGCATTCCCTTAATTCCTGTATCAACGATTTGTTGAGCAACAATTTCAGAGATGAATTCATCTGAATCAATGATCATTTCACCTGTTACTGGATTCATGATAACTTCTTTTGAATAACGTCCAACTAAACGATCATATAAAGATTCAATAACACTGTTTGTTTTACGATCGATGATTTCCTCAACCCAATAGCCTTTGTCTGTTCCACAATCTTCTTGTTTTACAACAACATCTTGTGCAACATCGACTAAACGACGAGTTAAGTAACCTGATTCGGCTGTTTTTAAGGCTGTATCTGTTAATCCTTTACGTACACCATGTGTTGAAATAAAGAACTCAGATACATTTAATCCTTCACGGAAACATGAATAGATAGGTACCTCAATGATACTTGGAACGTAACCATCTTTGGTTGATTTAGATTGAGAAGGTTTACTCATCAATCCACGCATTCCTGCAAGCTGTGTAAAGTTTGAAGTATTACCACGGGCACCAGAACGTGCCATCATGTTAATTGGATTCTTACGTTCTAGAGCTTTCATAAGTTCAGCAGCGATGTCATCTTTTACATCCGCCCATAACTTATTCAAGTGACGCTCCCACTCTTGCATTGTAAGTTTACCCTTATTACGTAATGTAATTAGTTCACTTGCTTTTTTCTTACCATATTCTACATATTCCGCTTTATTTGGAGCAATTTCAATATCTGCTAACGATACCGTAATTCCTGCAACCGTTGAATACTTGAATCCCATGTTTTTAATTTCATCAAGTATTTCAGCCGTAACATCGACGTTGTAACGTTTGAAGACTTCACCAATTACTCTTCCTAAATCTTTCTTTTTGAAAGCTGGAACAATTTCAACTTTTTCAATTGCTTCTTTAATGTTTTCACCCATATCAACAAAGTATTTATCTGGTGTATGAACAAAGTTTTCTGTACTTACTTCATTTAAGTAAGGGAAATCAGCTGGGAACATATCGTTATAAATAACTTTACCAACCGTTGTGATTAAATAACGGTTTTCTTGTTCCGGTTTAAATGAAGTTTTATTTAAGAATTTCGCAAGCACTGCGATTCTTGAATGTAAATGTACTTCTTTAGCTTCATAAGCCATAATTACTTCATTTACGCTATGATAAACATGGCCTTCATTGGTAGCGAAGTTTGCCCACATTTGTGCAGCTTGATGACAATCTGCATCTTCATAACGTTTTGCTTCTTCTAAGAATTCAGCGGCTTTTTCTTCCATTGTTAAGTAGAAGTTACCAAGTACCATGTCCTGAGAAGGGGTAACGATTGGTTTACCATCTTTTGGTCCCAAGATGTTATGAGAACCAAGCATTAAAACCAATGCTTCGGAACGTGCTTCTTCACTTAATGGAACGTGGACTGCCATCTGATCTCCATCAAAGTCAGCATTGAATGCTGGTGTAACCAATGGATGTAGACGAATCGCACGTCCTTCAACTAGTTTTGGAATAAAGGCTTGAATACCTAAACGGTGTAAAGTTGGCGCACGGTTTAATAAAACCGGGTAGCCTTCAATTACATCTTCAACAATATCCCAAACACGAGGATCCAAACGATCGATTAGTTTCTCAGCTGTTTTAGGATTACTAGCAATTTCACGATTTACAATTTCGTTAATTACAAATGGTTTAAATAATTGAATTGCCATTTCACGAGGAATACCACATTGATACATCTTTAAATCTGGTCCTACGGCAATTACCGAACGACCTGAGAAGTCAACACGTTTTCCAAGTAAGTTTTGACGGAAACGTCCTTGTTTACCTTTTAAAGAGTGAGAAAGTGATTTTAATGCACGTCCTCCTGCTCCTGTAATTGGTTTAGAACGACGACCATTATCAATCAAAGCATCCACTGCTTCTTGTAGCATACGTTTTTCATTTTGAACGATAATTGCTGGTGTTCCAAGTTCTAATAGTTTCTTTAAACGATTGTTACGGGTAATAACACGACGATACAAATCATTTAAATCACTCGTAGCGAAACGGCCACCATCTAGTTGTAACATCGGACGTAAATCCGGTGGAATAACTGGAATTACCGATAATACCATCCATTCTGGTTTATTATCTGAATGGCGGAATGATTCTACGGTATCCAAACGTTTGATTAATTTCTTACGTTTTTCTCCTTGTGCCGTTTCCAATAATAATTGAATGTTTGTATATTCTTTTTCTAAATCAACTTCTTCTAATAAAGTTTGAACTCCTTCAGCACCAGTTTGAGCACCAAAAGATCCAGGTCCATAAATCGCAATGTTCTCACGATATTCTTTTTCAGATAAAACTTGTTTATAAGCAAGTTTTGTATCTTTTGGATCAATTACGATCCAGCTAACAAAATAAACTACTTCTTCTAATTGCTTTGGTGTTACATCAAGAAGTAATGCCATTCTACTAGGAATACCACGAAGATACCAAATGTGAGCAACCGGAGCAGCAAGTTCAATATGTCCCATACGTTCACGGCGTACACTTGATTTTGTGATTTCAACTCCACAACGATCACAGATTACACCTTTGTATCTTACTTTTTTATATTTTCCACAATAACATTCCCAGTCCTTACTTGGACCGAAAATGCGTTCGCAGAATAATCCATCACGTTCTGGTTTTTGAGAACGATAGTTAATTGTCTCAGGCTTTTTAACTTCTCCATAAGACCATTCATGAATACGAGCAGGGGATGCTAATGAAACCTGAATTGAGGCAAAATTATTAACACTCATCTTTTACGCCTCCTTCTCTACATCGTCGATAACGACATCTTCTACAAGTTCTTCTTCTAAAATATCATCCACTAAATCATCCTCTAAATCTTCATCAACTTCCATTTCATCAACGATAACTAATTCATCTTCTAAATCAGCTTCATTAACGATTGGTGTTTGAATGGGAGGTAATGCAGTTCCTTCATCTGTTTCAGGCTTTTTAAGTGATACTTCATTGCCATCTTCATCTAGCATTTTCACATCAATTGCAAGTGCTTGTAACTCATGCTTCAATACGCGGAAAGATTCAGGAATTCCTGGTTCAGGGATATCTTTACCTTTAATAATTGCTTCATATGTTTTTGTACGACCCGTAATATCATCGGATTTTACAGTTAAGATTTCTTGTAACGTATGAGCTGCACCATAGGCTTCTAATGCCCAAACTTCCATTTCACCAAAACGCTGTCCACCATTTTGTGCTTTACCACCTAATGGTTGTTGCGTTACTAATGAATAAGGTCCAGTTGCACGAGCATGTAATTTATCATCAACCATGTGGGCTAATTTAATCATATACATGACACCAACCGAAATACGTTCATCAAATGGTTCACCACTACGTCCATCATATAGAATTGTCTTACCATCTTTTGTCATGGCAGCTTCTTCCATAATTGAGCGTAATTCATCGTTATTAATTCCATCGAATACTGGTGTTGCGAATTTAATACCAAGTTTTTTAGCGGCAAAGCCTAAATGAATCTCTAGTACCTGTCCAATGTTCATACGAGATGGAACACCGAATGGGTTCAACATGATATCAACTGGCGTACCATCTGGCATATAAGGCATATCCTCAATCGGTAGTATCTTTGAAATTACACCCTTATTACCATGACGTCCTGCCATCTTATCACCTTCAGAAATTTTACGTTTCTGAACGATATAAACTTTAATTGTTTCATTAACACCTGGAGGTAACTCATGTCCCTCACTACGTTTAAAGCAACGTACTGAATGAACAATACCAGCACCACCATGAGGTACTTTCAATGAATTATCACGAACTTCGCGTGATTTCTCACCGAAGATAGCTAATAATAATTTTTCTTCTGGAGAGATTTCACTCTGTCCTTTTGGTGTCACTTTACCAACAAGAATGTCACCTTCCATAACTTCAGCACCGACCATGATAATACCACGGCTATCTAAATTACGAACTGAGTTTTCAGAAACGTTTGGAATATCGCGTGTGATTTCTTCAGGCCCTAACTTAGTTTCACGACAATCAATGTCATATTCTTCAATATGCACTGAAGTATATACATCATCACGAACTAAACGCTCTGACATAATAATCGCATCTTCATAGTTATAACCATACCAAGTCATATAAGCGATGGTAACGTTTTGCCCTAAAGCAAGTTCACCATTTTCCATACTTGGTCCATCCGCTAAGATATCCCCTTTTTCCACTTTTTCGCCTTTGCGAACTAATGGAACTTGGTTCATACTTGTTCCGTTATTGGAACGCGTGAATTTTTTAACTCGATATTCACGTTTTCCTTCTTCTTCACTAACAATAATACGTTGTGAATCTACATATTCCACAAGACCATCGCCCTTACATACAATGCCGGCTCCGGAATCTTTCGCAATTTTATATTCAATACCAGTTCCTACATAAGGAGAATGAGGTTGAAGTAAAGGTACTGCTTGACGTTGCATGTTGGCACCCATTAAGGCACGGGATGCATCATCGTTTTCTAGGAATGGGATACATGCAGTCGCAACCGATACAATCTGTTTTGGCGATACATCGGCTAATTCAACGCTTTCACGTTTTACTAACATCGTATCTCCATTTTGACGGGCTACAACTTCTTCGTTTACTAAACGACGATCAACTACTTCATTTGCTTGCGCTATAACATAGTCGGCTTCTTCATCTGCGGAAAGATAAATTGCTTCATCTTTAACAATTCCATCTTTTCCAACAATACGATAAGGAGTTTGAATAAAACCATACTCATTAATCTTTGCGTAAGTTGTTAAGTTTGAAATCAAACCGATATTTGGTCCTTCTGGTGTTTCAATTGGACAAATACGACCATAGTGAGATGAGTGAACATCACGAACTTCAAAGCCCGCACGATCACGTGTTAAACCACCAGGTCCTAAAGCAGAAATACGACGTTTATTCGTAAGTTCCGCAAGTGGATTTTGTTGATCCATAAATTGAGATAACTGAGAAGAAGAGAAGAACTCTTTAATCGCAGCTGTTAATGGACGAATGTTGGTAAGTTTCTTTGGTGTCAAAGTTGCGATTTCCGCAATTGACATTCTTTCTTTTACCACTCGTTCCATTCTTGATAAACCAATTCTGAATTGGTTTTGAATCAATTCACCAACCGAACGAATTCGACGGTTTCCTAACATATCGATATCATCAATATCACCGATGTCTTCCATGACATTTAAATTATAAGCATAGAAAGCATACATATCTGAAATCGTAATCGTATGTTTGTTTGCGAATGGATCATTACCAATTACGCGAATTACTTCATCACTATCTTCACCACGGACTAATACTTCCTGTACCGCAGCTCCAACTAAGTAAGCTGTAATCTCATTGCCTGCACCAACTCTATTTTTAATATCTTCCACTACTTTATTTCCTAAAACATCAATTTTCTTGCGAGGAATAAAGCCATCTGCAATTTTTTCACCATTTTCATCAACTAAGTCTTCACCCTGTGCATCACAAATACGACAGATGGAATACAAACGTTGACCGTAGTTTAAAACAGCATTGATATTTTCGCTTGTAAGTTTAACGGCTTTTGCGACAACGCCACCTAAAAGAGTAACTTTTTCGCATTCTTTCATCAATAAAGCAACATCAGCACTTGTAAGAACCGTGCCACTGTATAAAGTCTTCTCACTTAATTCAATATCGTTCGCTAAAATACGGCCCAAAATGCCTTGGTTATAATTAGTTTCCACAACAATTGGATCCTCATGAGCAAATAAAGGATTAAAAGGGAAAGCTGTAACATTTACACCTTTAGCTAATACAACTTTTAATTTTTCACGTTCTTCACGATTAACAAAAGTTCCACTCGTACATACAACATTGCCATCGCCATCTTTAATATCAATAGCTAAACGGTTCTTTTCTAGACGATTAATCGCATTTAATTTTTTACGAAGTTTAAAACGTCCAGCTTTCGTTAAATCATAACGACGTGAATCAAAGAATTTCGCATTCATTAAAGTAATCGAACCATCTAAAGTAGGAATTTCATCCGAACGTTGATTTTCATAAATTGATAACAATGCTTCTTGAGTTGTTTTAACTTTATCGGACATTAATGTATTTTCGATTTCTTCATATTTTCCAAAATAAGAAGAATATAACATCTGATATAAATCAAAGAATTCCATGTTATCACTATTTAGCGGTAAGTCTTCAACAATGTCGCGACCCATCGCTTTTAAGAAACATTTCATATTTTCAGTTTCAAAAGCATCTTCACTACGATCTAAATCAACTGACATACCAATCGCTTTAAATAAAATAGTAGAAAGCATTTTACGTTTACGATCGATACTCATGCTTAAAATACGTCCATTCGACGTTTTCTTTGTTTCTGTTAAGAATTCTAACCAAGTACCACGACTTGGAATAAGTTCACAAGCAAAAGATTCTTTACCTGTTTTTTCATCAAATCCAGTAGAAAAATATGCACCAGGTGAACGAACGATTTGCGATACAATAACTCGTTCTGCACCATTAATAATAAAAGTTCCTGTTTCTGTCATCAAAGGGAAATCACCTAAGAAAACATCTTCCCATTTGTTGATTACTTCGCCGGTTGTGTTGTCCATGATTTCTAATTCCATTCGCGCCTTTAAAGGAGCTGCGAAATTACACTCACGGAACTGGCTTTCCTCGGCAGTATACTTCGGCGTTCCAAATTCATAATCTGTGAACCTAAGCTTGATATTTCCTCCATAGTTTTGAATTGGATAAATTTCATTAAAAACCTCTGCAATACCTTCGTTTTTAAACCAATCAAAAGAGTTCGTTTGTACTTCTACAAGATTAGGAAGTTCCAGATCACCACTTACTTTTGAATAGTCTCGTCGTTGTGCTTTTTTACCTGCATTTACGACACGATAAGTCTGTTTATTGTCCATGCACGCCATCCTTTCTACTTCATTTTTCTACCCACTTTTAGGCAGAAAAAGCCATTTTACTATTTTAGTATTATGCAATTTATTATAATATCAAGAGTTTGTCAATATGTCAATCCTTTTTTTCAGCCATCAACACGTAATAACCCTTGTCTTTTTTCATAATTTCACAGTTTCCATACACTTCTTTTATCTTTGCGATTGCACTAGGTGCACCTTGAGCTTTTCTAATAACAACCCATAAACGCCCTCCGCAAGCTAGATGTTCATAACTTCCACTTAGAATTTCATGAACAATTACCTTACCGGCACGGATTGGTGGATTACTTATTATATCGCTAAAAGTATTCCCTAATATATTTTCATAAACATGCGAAAGTTTAACCTCAACATCAACTTCGTTGATTTTAGCGTTATCTTTTGCCAAATCCAAAGCACGAGGATTTACATCGCATAAAGTGAACTCTGTTTCAGGAAAACATTTTTTCAAAGTAATTCCAATAACGCCATAGCCACACCCCATATCGAGGGCTTTTTTACCTAACAATTTCTGATCTGAAATCACTCCCAAAAGAACGCGTGATCCATAGTCAATTGCGGTTTTTGAAAAGACGCCATTATCACTTAAAAATTTAAGGGTAAAACACCAAAACCGGAAAGAGATTTCCTTCCGGTTTGTTTCTAAATGACGATTATCGCTAAAATAATGGTCCATATATTCGCCTTCTTTCGGTGTCGTAATTATCAGTTGATTTTTACGTTTAATTTAAGAAATTATTTAACGTCGCAAGTAGCTCCTGCTTCCATTAATTTCTTTTTGATTTCTTCAGCTTCTTCAGGTTTGATGTTTTCTTTGATTACAGAAGGTGCTTTGTCAACTAATCCTTTTGCATCAACTAATCCTAAACCAGTGATTTCACGAACTGCTTTAATAACAGCAACTTTTGTTCCACCGATGTCTGTTAATGTAACAGTAACTTCGCTTGGTCCGCTAGCTTCAGCAGCTTCAGCAGGTGCAGCAGCAGCAGCTGGAGCAGCAGCAGTTACGCCGAATTTTGTTTCGATTGCTGATACTAAGTCGTTTAATTCTAAAATTGTAGCTTCCTCTAGGTAAGCTAAAATATCTTCATGTGTTAATTTTGCCATTTTAGTGGTCCTCCTATTAATTAATTTTCTTTACTGTCCGCAACTGCTTTAACCGCACATGCGAATGATCGAACTGGTGATTGAATGCATCCTAAGAACATAGAAATCATTCCCTCACGATTTGGAAGTTTTGCTAGTTGTTGAATGGTTGCAGCATCAACTATTTTACCTTCCACTACTCCACCTTTAACTACAAGGAATTCGTGTTTTTTAGCAAATTTAGCTAGGACACGAGCAGGAGCAACTGCGTCTGTTCCAAAAGCAATCGCATTTGGACCAGTTAAGCTTGAAGCAAGTTCATCCACTCCGGCTTCTACAGCTGCACGCTGTGCCATCGAGTTTTTATAAACTTTGAAATCAATGCCTTCTGCACGTAGTTCACGACGTAACTGTGTTACTTCGCCTACGCTTAGACCGCGATACTCAACAACAACCGTTGAAAGAGATTCTTTGAATTTAGTGCTAATCTCGCTTACAACCGCTGCTTTTGCATCGATAATCGATTGGTTCATCTTTACACCTCCTGGTTTCTTTATATGCTACAATATACCGGGACTTATAAAAAACACCCGTATCCCAAGGATACGAGTGAAAAGTACAAATTTCGCTCTACCTCGGTAACATAATTAAGCTATTTAGCCGTTACTGTCTTTGGTATATTGATAACAAATGATATTCTAAATGAAATTTACGTTTTTGTCAACTAACGGGCAGTATCAATTTTGATACCAGGACCCATAGTTGCGGAAATTACAACATTTTTCATGAATACGCCTTTTACTGCTGCTGGACGAGCACGTAAAATTGTATCGAAGATTGCGTTGAAGTTTTCAGCTAACTGAGTTTCATTGAAACTTGATTTTCCAATCATTAAGTTAATGTTTCCTTCTTTGTCTACACGGTATTCAACTTTACCTTTTTTAACATCTTCAACCGCTTTCGCAATATCCATTGTTACTGTTCCAGTTTTAGGGTTTGGCATTAATCCTTTTGGACCAAGCACTCTTCCTAATTTACCAAGTTCGCCCATCATGTTTGGTGTTGCGATAATAACATCAAAGTCAAACCAGCCTTTGCTGATTTTCTCTAATAATTCTTTTCCACCAACATAATCTGCTCCTGCGTCCGTAGCTTCTTGTTCTTTAGGTCCTTGCGCAATAACACAAACTTTTTGTGTACGGCCAGTTCCGTTTGGTAACACGATAGCTCCACGAATTTGTTGATCCGCATGACGTGGATCCACGTTTAAACGGAAACTTACTTCAACGGATGCATCAAAATTTACATATTTAGTTTCTTTCACTAACTTGATCGCTTCTTCAATAGAATAAGTTTTTGTACGATCCACAAGTTTAGCGGCTGCTGCGTATTTCTTTCCTACTTTTGCCATTTTACTAGTCCCTCGCCTTTCTTATTCCATGCCTTCAACTTGAATACCCATGTTTTTAGCAGTTCCAGCGACAATTCGCATAGCTGCTTCAACATCATTAGCATTTAAGTCTGGCATTTTGTATTCTGCGATTTCGCGTAATTGATCAATTGTGATTTTACCTGAAATCTCTTTGCTGTTTGCACTAGCTTTTTTAACTCCGGCAGCTTTCTTAAGCAATACCGATGCTGGTGTCGTTTTTAATACGAAGTCGAATGATTTATCCTCATACGCTGTGATGATTACTGGAACTAAATCGCCAGCACGATCTCTGGTAGCATCATTAAATGCTGAACAGAATTGTGGCATGTTAATACCAGCGGATGCTAAAGCCGGTCCTGGCTTAGCGCCTCCTGCATTAAACTGCAGTTTACAAATTTTCGCAACTTTTTTCTTACTCACAAGACACACCTCCTATAAAATACGTTGTCTTATGCAGTGGTTTAATTGAAGGGTTGCTCCTTCTCCCACGCATGTATAAAATCCACTTTTAGTGGCTTAGTTATTCTACAATATTTCAACTTAAAAAGCAATCCTAAATATTACTTTAACTATTTTTCATTCGCTTCCGCCATTTTTTTACTCTTTTCTTCACAAGCAAGTAAGGCATCCATCACTGCTGAGCGCATTCCTCGCTCCTCTAGCACAGCTACACCTTCTATGGTAGAACCGCCGGGAGAACATACAGCATCTTTGAGTGCTCCTGGGTGCTCTCCACTCTCCAGCACCATTTTAGCGGCCCCAAGGACTGCCTGAGCACAGAATGTATAAGCAGTGGAGCGTTTCATCCCTAATCGAACCGCACCATCCGCCATTGCTTCAATAAACATATAAACAAAAGCGGGAGATGCACCACTCGCACTACTTGCGGAATTAATAATTTTTTCATCGATGATTTCACAACGACCAAAACTTGTGAATAAATCATAAATAAAGCTTCGTTGCGCTTGCTCCACATTTTCACTAAAACATAATGCACTCATACCAGCTTGCACTTGAGCTGGTGTATTTGGCATTGCTCTTGCGACTTTCATATCGCTTTTAAATAAACGTTGCACATTTGCGATGCTTTGCCCTGCCGCAATATCAACAATCACAACATCTTTTTTAACCAAATCACGAATCTCTTCAATCACTGTCGCATAAAGATGTGGTTTTACTGCCAAGATTAAAACATCACTTGCCCTCGCTACTTCTGCCTGTTCCTTCAATTCCACATGATAGCGCGCTTGCATACTTGCTAGGTTTTCTGGATGATGATCACATATCATCACTTGTTTCCCTTCTACAATACCAGCACTTAACATTCCTTGGGCAATTGCTTTCCCCATATTACCACAACCGATAAACCCGATTATATTATTCATAACAAACCCTCTTTTCTATAGAACTATTATATCGAGCCTAATTCATTTAAACAATCATTATCTTCATAAAAAAAAGAGATGCGTTAAATTCACATCTCATTTTTAGTCTTTACCAAGTATCTTCTTCTTCATCAAGTGATATATCACTCGATGAAAATAAGCCGATTTGTTCCTTGCCGGTTTGAACCGCTGTCTCACATAGAAAATCAAAATCCTTTGCTTGCTCACGATTCATTAACATTTCAATCATCATTCCAACATTAATTCCATATAGAATTTTAATCTTTTCATTCTTAATAGCAAGTAACATCGCCTGATTAAACGGTGTTCCATGAAACAAATCACAACAAATTAATATGTCATCACAATCTGCTAATTGAACACATGCATGATTTAAATCTTCTTCAAGTTTTGTCAAAGAAGTTCCTAAAGGAAAATCAATTGCGATATAATGCTCCTGTTTCCCTACGATTAATTCAATAGAAGAAGTGATACCAGTTGCGAAATTGCCATGTCCACTTACAATAATACCGATCATAATGGTTTTCCTTTCACACGGATTCTTGATCCTATTATTCGAAATGTGCTAAAGGTTCTTTAAAAGGGTTTACATTTGTATCAACGCCAATATCTAACGCACCTTTTGCGGAAATAAATTGGAATGGTACGGTATACATAATAGGCGCTAAATATTTATTTGTTTTTACACTAAACACAATATCGCGCTCATCATTCGCTGTGTCCATGCAAGTAATTAA
>JAVXTH010000031.1:0-3386 GCA_036642795.1 Erysipelotrichaceae bacterium | reverse complement strand
ATGCTTTTTAAATACCTCAACAAATGGTGTTACAAATTCTTCTTGTTGTTCTAATGCTGCTTTTAGTGCTCTTGGTTGGTCTCTCATATACCCTAGTACAGTTGGTTTTTCCATAATATTTTCCTCTTCCTTATACTTTCTTTAACATTTCAACAAAATCTTCTTTTGCATCCGATGGTGTCATCTGTGAAATAAGTTTCACTCCAGCATCCGCTAATTTCAAAAACATTTCTTTATCTTTAGGCGAAACAAACAATGTTTTTTTAATTGCAACCGTATCTTCTTTACTCGACATATTACCAATGGTAATCGAATCAATCTTATAACCAGCTTCCACCATTTTAAGCAATGGTTTTGGACCTTCACATAAAATCATAACTCTACTACCTTTATCTAAATGTCGTTTAAACTTTTCACTCGCTGATTCTGTTCCTAAAATGGCAAGCGCAACTTTACCTGGGCAACCAAATTTTAATGCAGTTTTACGAACACTATCCTTTACAATTTCATCATCAACAATGACGATTCTTTCCACTTGAAAATGAGGAATCCAATATCCACAAACTTGACCATGAATCAATCGATCATCAATACGAACATCTACAATTGCCACGTTTTTCCCTCCTTATCCTAAGATACCCAATACTCCTGCGATAAATCCAACAACGATAATGCCCATAATAATATAAATAACTTTAAATTTCTTACGTAAGCAACCAAAAATAATTAACGTTGCACTTAATGATAATAATTCAGGCATTACTTGATCTAAATACTCTTGAATAACAATTTTACTTCCTGCAATTGAGAAAGCCAAAGGTGAACTCAAGCCAACCCAAGATGCAATCATACAGCCAACTGCGGCAACTCCGACAATTCCTGCACAATAAGTGAATAAATCCATTTTGCCAGATTCTTCTAAGTTTGTTAATAAACCACTACCATTTTTATAACCGATAAATAAGCCATACCAACGGGTTAAGATATTAGGAATATTAAATAGAGCTAGTAATACAAATGGTGCTATAATATTTCCTTGTTTTGCGAATGAAACACCGATTGCACAAGCGATAATACGGAAAATACCCCAGAAGAAAGTATCACCAATACCACTTAGTGGACCCATCAAAGCAACTTTAATCGCATTGATTGATGTTACATCAAAATTTGGATCACGTTTTGCGGTTTCTTCCATCGCAACTGTAATTCCCATAACAAAGGGAGCTGGTGCTACGGTCATATTAAAGGCTTCCATATGACGATGTAACGATGCTTTATATGCTTCATCATCATCGATATAAATTTTTCTTAAAACCGGACGTAAGGCATAAACAAATCCTAAGCCTTCCATACGTTCATAGTTAAATGATCCTAATAAACTAAAAGAGCGCCAGAAGATTTGTCTAAAATCTTTCTTTGTAAGATTATTTTCTTTGCTAATCATATTATCTCTACTCATAATGTTTCATCCTCCCATTCATCTTTCTTTGCAGCATCAATACTGCTTGATTTAAGAAGATAAACAATCCATGCAATACCAATCGCAATTGCCGTAACCGCAACCATTGTTAATTCTGTATAAGCGGTAATAATGAAACCTAAAATAAAGAATGGAATTAAATCTTTTTCTAATAATAAATTCAATAATAAAGCAAATCCCATTGCTGGTAATATTTTAGATACAGCTGCTAGACCTGAATTTGCCCATGCAGGGAAGCCATCAACAATTCCTTGAATTACGCTATTACCAAAATACATAACGATGAATGTTAATGAAAAATACATTAAGAACGTACAGAATCCACAGAAATAATGGAAATATTCAATTGATTTATCTTTCATTTCATCAATTCGTTTATCAACCGTATGCATTAATCCAGAATATCCAGTCATTAATAAAGTATCTAAGAACTGCATAATAACAGCTACTGGTAATCCAAAGGTAATCGCAATTGCAGCGCCCTTACCTGTCATCAATGCTACCGCAGTACCAATCGTACCACCTGTTCCAATATTCAATTGTGCGGTTGGACCAATACCTGTTGCTCCCATCCACATCATTTGTAATTCAGCACCGATAATTAAACCTTTTTGAACATCCCCTAAAATTAAGCCGACTAGAAATCCGGTAACAACTGGTTCACGAAGTTTACATTCGCCAAGCCAGCCGCCTTCGAATTGAGTTAATGCTGCTACACATCCTACTAATAGTGCTTGTAAAATACTCATCGTATTTCCTCCTTTTTTAAAATATAAGTCAAAACCGTAAGTTTATGTTGGCCTCCTCTCGCATAAACTTGTATAAGTGGTATATCTACTATACCAGTATATATTATATATACCACTATTTTTTTATTTTTGCAAGCTTTTCTATAATAAAAAAGAGAAAAATGTCTAAATCCCATTTTTCTCTTTGTCTTCATATTATAATTCTGTTACATATTTAACTGTAGTAAACTCTGATTTATGATAAGATTTTGTATATTCTACAATTTTATGTTCTTGATCAAAACCAAAATAATCAAAGAAGAACATACTCTTATTCGCTTTCATTTTTAAGACTTCACAATAACTTTGTGGCACTTTCACAACCTTTAAGTAAGATATTACTTTAACGGGACAATGATTATGCATATCCATAAAATCATACAAGGATCCATCCGCAAAATTAAAGCGTTCTGCCTCACTAAACAATTCACAAGGGAAATATGCCTCTTGAACTGCATAAGGATTATCATTCACAAGCGATAAACGCACCAGTTGATACAATTGTTTACTTTGTGGGAAATAATCTTTCATTTCACCTTCACAAGCAATTTTATTAAACGACAATACTAATCGTGAAGACTTCATACCACCTTTTTTAATCGTTGTACTTAACGATACATTCTCTCCTGAACCGAGTTGTACCTTACCCTCAAGTCTAGGTATCGCTACTACATACGTTCCTTTTCCTTGAATTGCCTTAACGCATTCTTCTTTCTCAAGCTCTTGTAAGGCACGACGAACCGTTAAACGATTAATGCCATAATTTACTGACATCGTTCGTTCCGAAACAATCTTATCACCTATTTTATATTCGCCATTAATAATTTTCTCTTTAATATTATTCATCAATTGAATATAGATGGCATCCTTGTTGCTACTCATACTTTACTCACACTCCTAAATCGATAAAAAGAAGTAACGGAAGTAACCTCGAAATACTCAAGTGGTTCTTTTGTATTAATATAGGTACTACCTTTCGTAATCAAGACTTCTTCTTCATCCTTTAATTTTAATAAGGTTTTTTCTTCTTCCGTGGGAACACCAATCATTAACTCTTCTTCATTATAATTAACTTGAAGACCAAAGTGTTCCTTTAATACAGCATAAAAAGAGACATC
>JAVXTH010000030.1:0-17195 GCA_036642795.1 Erysipelotrichaceae bacterium | reverse complement strand
TACATTGAACAACAAGCATTTATGAAAGAATTTAAACAATTATCTTCAATTTCACAAAGTAATGTTCAAATTCTCGAAGTGAAGATATTAGAAGATTATCCAATTATTAGCCAACAGTTGAAAGATGTTGCACTGCCCAAAGAATGTAATATCGCCTGTATTATACGAGGCGATCATTCGATTATCCCAAGTGGAAATACCCAAATTAATGCGCAAGATACTTTGATTTTAGTATCGACAATGAAGAATCAAAAAGATGCATTAAAGGTAATATGTGGACGGTGATAAAATGAAATTTAAATATCGAGAAGGCAATGATTTTGGAAAGTTAGTCATGATTATTGGGGTATTAATGGCGGTACCATTGTTGATGATTCCTTTTTATCCTGGTGATATCGTTTATGCTTTTGATTTTATTGTACCTTCCTTATTTTCAATCGGATTTGGTTATATTCTATATCGTAACTTACCGGTTTGTGATAGCGAGGAGCGAATTAAGAATTTTCATCGAGGTGCTTTGATTGTACTTTGTACGTGGCTTTATGGTTTCTTTATTGGGGCTATGCCCTTTGTGATCAGTGGGCAACTAACACTGGTTCAAGGCATATTTGAAGCGGTAAGTGGATGGACAACAACTGGTTTATCGGTTATGGAAGTAGATAAGACAGCTCATATCTTTTTATTCCACCGTGGCTTTATGCAGTATTGTGGTGGTGTTGGTTTTGTGATGGTGATGATTTCTTTTCTAAAAGGGAAGCAAATTATGAACTTATACAGTGCCGAAGGACATCCCGATAAGTTATCCCCTAACTTAGGAAAAACGGCAAGAATCATTTTGTTGATGTATAACTTTTTCTTAGTCGTTGGAACGATTGCATATATCGTATTTGGAATGGATCCCTTTGATAGTATCGTTCATGCCATGTGTGCCTTATCAACCGGTGGATTCTCAAATAAGGTCGATAGTATCGGGGCTTATAATTCATTTCCAATTGAACTTATTACGATAATTCTAATGATAATTGGAACAACGAACTTTGCCGCATTGTTACTCTTTGCGAAAGGCAAGTTCAAGCAATTTTGGCGCGTGAGTGAAGTACGATTTATGACACTGGTAATTAGTGTTTCAACACTCATTGTCGCAATTGCTTTAGTCTTTGATTTAAATATATCGCTATTAGAGGGCTTACGAATATCTTTATTCAATGTTGTTTCAGCTCTATCAACCTCTGGCTTTGCGACGATGCCTTATACGTTGTGGTCCCCTTTTGCGGTAACGATGTTAACCGTATTAATGATCATCGGTGGTGGTATTGGTTCAACCGCAGGAGCTTTGAAGCTATCCAGAGTATATTTAATGTTAAGAATTGTGAAAGAGAATATTAAGAAAAGAATTGGAAGAAACCATAGTGTTAGTAAACCATATTATTATAAGGCACAAGGTAAAACTTATATCGATCAAGAATTAATTGAAGATGTCTTCACTTTCTTCTTCTGTTATATGGTAATCTACATTGTCGGTAGTTTATTAATTACCGTAACCGCAAATTGTTCCTTAATGGATGCCATGTTTGATTTCGCATCTTCCCTTGGTACCGTAGGACTATCGATTGGCATCACCAATCCTACTACCAATGATGCAACCTTGCTCATTGAAATCTTTGGTATGTTAATGGGACGATTAGAAATCTTTATTGTTATCATTGGAGCTTATAGTGGCTTTGCTCGTATTAAAAATTTGATTAAAAGATAAAATGGACTTATTCCATCTTATCTTTTTTTTAATCGCATAAACTACAATAGGAGGTGAAAACATGGAACAATTTGCTGCGATAATGAATGAATATGTAAAGAGTGAATTATTAGTTATTGTACCAGTACTTTATGTAATCGCACGTTTTATGGATGCTAGTAAAGTACCAAATGATAAAATACCGTATGTATTAATGATTGTTGCCGTTATATTATCTGGTTTTTATACGTTCGCTACGATTGATTTAAAATCCTTTCAAGCTATTTTAATGGCAATTTTTTCTACGCTTGTTCAAGGAATCTTATTATCTGGCTCGGCTATTTTTAGTGGTATTTTATTTCAAAGCTATACTAAGAATCGAAAAAAGAATAAATAGAATTGCCTTGGATTATCTCCAAGGTACATAAAAAAAACTCATTCTTTCATGAGTTTATGTTTGAATGGTGCCGACTATAAGACTTGAACTTACCACCTACGCGTTACGAGTGCGTTGCTCTACCAGATGAGCTAAGTCGGCAATATTTTAACGATGAAATTATTATATCATATTTATTTTTAGTGTACAGAAATAATTCAAATGAAAACGCTTTAAAAAGAAAAGAAATATTAGTGATAATGTAGTATAATGTTAAACATGAGGTTAAAAGGAGTTTATTTTAATGGAAGAGAAGATAGAGAATAATTTCAGGCAAGGATTTAAAGATGGTTTACCAATCGGTTTAGGCTATTTAAGTGTATCCTTTACCTTTGGCATGATAGCAATCGCTGGGGGAATGCCAATTGAAGTAGCAGTATTAATATCCTTAACTAATATGACCAGTGCAGGACAATTCGCAGGGCTTACGCTAATGTTTGCGAATGGTTCTTTAATTGAGATGGCTTTAACCCAGTTAGTGATTAATATTCGTTATGCGTTAATGTCGCTTTCCTTATCACAAAAACTAGCGAAGCGGGTAACTACTCCCAAACGATGTTTAATTGCTTTTGCCAACACCGATGAAATCTTTGCGGTGGCAAGTAGCAAAACTGGTAAGATTGGCGAGTATTATATGTATGGTCTTGCGATACTACCAATTGTTGGTTGGACATCCGGTACCTTTTTAGGGGCAGCAATTAATTCACTGTTACCAGCAGCTTTTCAATCAGCCTTTGGGATTGCCATTTATGGAATGTTCATTGCGATTGTTGTACCACCAGCAAAACACTCAAAACGAATCACGAAGATTGTTATCTTTACGATATTACTTAGTTGCATGTTTGCATATGTTCCTATTTTCAAACAAATATCTTCCGGCTTTGCGATTATCTTATGCGCGGTGATTGCTTCTGCGATTGGGGCATATTTATTCCCCATTGAGGAGGTGGAATCATGATGCATTATCTACCTTATATGATTGTTATGGCAGGTGTTACTTATTTAATTCGGATGCTACCACTTGCTATCTTTCAAAAAGAAATTAAGAATAAATTTATTCGATCGTTTCTATATTATGTACCTTATACTGTATTAACGGCAATGACATTACCAGCCATCTTATCATCGACTACATCCTTTATTTCCGCAAGTGCAGGACTAATCGTGGCAATCTTTCTTGCTTATAAAGAAAAAGGTTTATTAAGTGTAGCAATGGCAGCAGTTGCCTGTGTCTTTATCGTTGAACAAATCTTGACTATGTTTTAGACAAATAGCACAATATCGAGTGAATTGAATATAATACATTAGGTGGGGATATTGTGGATCATAAATATGATAAGATCATTATTTACTTTAGTTTATTATTTATTATTATAGTGGGGATTGGAATAATATTTTCAATTGATGCAATCTTGAAATTAATTTAGAGAAAGAAATTTCTCTTTTTTTATTGACAAAATATTCGCAGCAGTATATATTGTATATAGTCAGTATACACAGTATGCTGATAAGAGGTGAAAAGATGGACATTATAATAAGTAATTCAAGTGATAAACCACTATATGAACAAATAACATCACAGATTAAGAACTTGATTATGAATGGTTCTTTAAATGCAGGGGACGCCCTACCTTCGATGCGTTTGTTAGCGAAAGAATGTCGAATCTCTTTAATCACGACGAAACGTGCTTATGAAGAATTAGAGCGAGAAGGTTTTATTGAAACGATAAGTGGACGAGGCAGTTATGTTGCCCATCGTAATACGGAACTTATTAAAGAAGCACAAGTACGTTTAATTGAAGAAAAAATCCAAGCAGCCGTTGATATTGCGAAATCAAGTGGAATTAGTAAAGATGAAATGAAAGAAATTCTATCATTATTATACGAGGAGGTAGAATAGCTATGGAAGATATTTTAAAAGTAGAAAACTTAGAAAAAGTATATAAAGACTTTTCATTAAAAAAAATAAGCTTTAACTTACCAAAAGGTTGCATTATGGGTTTTATTGGTGAGAATGGTTCTGGCAAAACAACTACCATAAAAGCTATCTTAGGAATTATTAAAAGTAGTGGTTCGATTTCTTTATTTGGGAAAGATGCGAAAAAAGATGAATTGCAGATCAAAGAAGATATTGGCGTTGTCTTTGATGAATGTTGTTTTCATGAAAGCTTTCGACCTAAAGACATTGACTTAATGTTGAAAAACATTTATAAGCAATGGGATTCAAATTATTTCTATCATTTATGTGAAGAATTTTCATTGCCTTTAGATAAAAAGATAAAAGACTTATCTAAAGGGATGAAGATGAAATGTTCGATTGCGGCAGCCCTTGCCCATCATCCTAAATTATTAATTATGGATGAGGCAACCAGTGGCTTAGATCCGATTATTCGTGATGAAATTCTTGATCTGTTTCTAGATTTTATTCAAGATGAAAATCATAGTATTCTATTTTCTTCTCATATCACGAGTGATGTTGAAAAGATTGCTGATTACGTTACCTTTATTGAAAAGGGAGAAATTGTTTTTTCACAAGCGAAGGATGAATTATTAGAAAATGCAGGAATCTTAAAAATAGGAGAAACGGCCTTTAAAGAAATGGATCAAAAGGATATTGTTAACTATCGTAAACATGCTTTTGGTTATGAAGTTTTAGTAAGTGATCGCATTAAGGTAAGAAAAAAATATAGGGATGCCATCCTTGATCCAGCTCGATTAGAGGATATTATGTTATTTTACGCAAGAGGTGATAAAGCATGAAAGGTTTATTAATTAAAGATTTTTTAAACATAAAAGCATTTGGTAAAACATTACTATTCGTTACGCTCTTTATTTTGATTATAAATTGTACCAATAAAAATAGTGGTGGGTTTCAACTAGCTTATCCCATTTTCTTTTCCTCTTTTTTAATGATTTCTTCTTTCTCATTGGATGAGCGAGCTCATTTTGAAGCCTATGCGATTGCATTACCAATCAAACGCAACTGGATTGTTCTTAGTAAATATCTTGGTTCTTTTGTTTTATCACTTATCGGAGCAGTAATTGGTTACTTCTTCATGATGATTTCAAGTGTTATATTTCATGTACAGATACTTGGTGGCAAGGAATTATTTGCAACGATAGCTACCTTACTTGTTATCGTTAATATATTGAGTGCTGTTAGCTTACCGCTTATATTCAAACTAGGGATTGAAAAAGCTAGATTTGCTTTCATGGTTATATTCTTACTCCCAATGATGTTTGTTTTGATACCAATGGAGTATTTAGTTTTCTTAGAAGATGATTTAATCTTTATTATGAAACATATTGAGGTATTTGGAAGCCTTGCGCTAATTTTAGTTGAATTAATATCTTATCAAATAAGTGTTAAGTTTTATCGTAATCGAGATTTTTAGTAAATAATCTATGACAAAGAAAAAAGAAGCCTTAGCTTCTTTTTAGTTTAATGAATCAAACGTACTTTAATAATACCTTCTTTATCTTGTAATGATTGAAGAATGGTAGGATTGATTTCATCGTTCGTTTCCACAATTGTGTAAGCATAATCGTTTCGGGAACGATTGGCCATATTATCAATGTTGATATTATGTTGGGCAAGAATGGTTGAGATAAAACCAACCATGTTAGGAATGTTTTTATTAATAATACAAATACGATGTTTGGCTGACATTGCCATATCCATATTTGGTAAATTCACTGAGTTTGTGATATTACCAGTTTCAATGTATTCACGTATTTCTTGGACGGCCATTACCGCACAATTATCTTCACTTTCAGGAGTGGAGGCACCAAGATGAGGAATCGCAATCACATGTTCATGATTTAAGATTTTACCACTGGCAAAGTCACTGACATAACGTGCACAGATATCATCATCTAAGGCATGGATTAAAGCATCTTCATCGACTAAACCACCACGAGCGAAGTTTAGAATGCGCATCCCTTTTTTCATTTTCTTAAAGGCTGCTGCATTGATCATATTCTTTGTTTCGTCGTTTAATGGTAAATGCAAGGTGATATAATCACAGTTTTCATAAATTTCATTCACATCACTTGAATGATGAATGCTTCTTTTTAAAGACCAAGCTGCATCAATTGAAATGAAAGGATCATAACCATAAACTTCCATTCCCAAAGCAGTTGCTACGTTGGCTACTTGAACACCGATTGCACCAAGACCAATCACACCTAATTTTTTACCGGCAATTTCAGGACCGACAAACGATGATTTACCTTTTTCTACCAGTGGTGAAATATCATCACCTTCTAATTGTTTCATCCAAGCAATACCTTGTGCAATATCGCGTGATGCAAGCAATAAGGATGCAATAACTAATTCCTTAACCGCATTGGCATTCGCCCCTGGTGTATTAAACACGGCAATACCTAATTCACTCGCTTGATCGATTGGAACATTATTAACACCAGCCCCAGCCCTTGCGATACATAATAATGATTTAGGGAAGACTACCTCGTGTAACTTAGCACTACGAACTAAGATTGCATCATAGTTTTCACTATCTTCACTGCAGTTATAATCCTGTGTGAAATGCTTTAAACCAGTGTTACTAATTTTATTAAATAGTTTTACATCAACCATTATTTCACCTCATGTTCTTTCTTAAATTTTCCCATAAACGCAATTAAAGCTTCTACCCCTTGCATTGGCATTGCATTATAAATGGAAGCACGCATCCCACCTACGGCACGATGTCCCTTTAAATTACTTAAGCCAGCAGCTTTTGATTCCTTCGCAAATAAGGCATCTAAATCCGCATCACCAGTTGTAAAGGTAACATTCATATTAGAACGATCCTCTTTAGCTACTTGCGTATGATAGAAAGAAGAAGCATCTAAATAATCATATAATAAATTTGCTTTCTTAATATTAGCTTTTTCAATTGCTTTAATTCCACCACTGTTTTCAATCCATTCTAAAACTAAACCTAATACATAAATGGCATAAGCAGGTGGTGTATTGTACATTGAATCTTTATCAGCAAGTGGTCCATAATTCAACATAACGGGCAAAGTAGCATCGCCTAAATGAATTAAATCATCACGGATAATAACACAGGTAACCCCTGCGATTCCCATGTTCTTTTGTGCCCCTGCAAAGATGATTCCATATTTAGATACATCGATCTCTTTTGACAAGATATCACTCGACATATCGGCTACAATTGGTACATTACCCGTATCGGGAACATAATGAAACTCACTTCCATAAATGGTATTATTCTCACAAAGATATACATAATCACTATCGGGATTAAGTTTTAAATCCGCTTGTTTTGGAATATAGGAATAATTCTTATCTTCGCTACTTGCCGCGAGGTTTACTTGTCCAAACTTCTTCGCTTCTTTATAAGCATTGTTTGAGAAATAACCACTGACAATATAATCTGCTTGTTTCTTCAATAAGTTCATTGGAACCATTGAAAACTGCATGGTAGCTCCCCCTTGAAGAAATAATACTTTATAATTACTAGGAATATTTAGTAAGGTTCTTAATCGCTGATTTGCTTGATCAATAATGGATTGATATACGGGCGATCGATGCGACATCTCCATTACGGACATGCCACTATCCTCATAATTAAGAAGTTGTTCTTTCGCTTTGTTTAAGACAGCGAAAGGGAGTTGAGAAGGTCCTGCTGAAAAATTAAAAATACGTTCGCTCATAATCATCATCCTTTCTAAGTTGATGAATAAATTATAGCACAAAAATTACACAAGTGAAAATTAATGTAAAGAAAATGTAAAAACTTTCAAGACTGTAAATAGTTTGAAAACATAATCCGTCATTTGTATTTAAATGACTAACACTAGTATATGATTTAAGAACATATGCATTCATCCATTTGACTAAATAAAAGCGATTGACTTAATTCATTCCTTAAAAATTAGGTTAGCCTAGGAAAAGGTTACGATTTACGTTATAATAGTTAGGAATGTAGGTGATATCATGAAGCAACAAAGTTTTAATTATCATACTCATACCTATCGTTGTGGTCATGCAACAGGTGAAGATGAACAATATATTAAAGCAGCCCTGATGGCGGGTTTTAAAACAATTGGAATGTCAGATCATATGGGTTATCCACAAAAAGATGTTCCCACCGATCGTATGGCTTATGAAATGATTGAAGGATATTTAAATTCAATGTATGCATTGAAAGAAAAATACAAAGATCAAATAGAAGTTTTGGTTGGTTTTGAAATTGAATGGTATGACAATTGTCGTAATTATTTAGTCGATATGCGTAAGAATTGTGATTATATGATCCTTGGTCAACATTGTAAATATGTAGATGGTTATGGTTATGATTATTTGTGTAACGATGAAGATTTAGAAGCGTATACCACGCAAATCGAAACAGCCTTTGCTTCTGGCTTGGTATCAATTCTAGCTCATCCGGATTATTTTATGTTAGGTCGTCGTGATTTTAATGAAGCCTGTGTGCTTGCTAGCAAACGCATTGCCCAAGCATCGCTTACCTATGATATTCCTTTGGAAGTGAATTTAAAAGGAATGAAAAAAGGAAATATGTTCTACGATGATGGCAAACATCCACCGTATCCTAATCGTAAGTTTTGGGAGATTGTCGCTGATTATGGATGTAAGGTAGTCTATGGTTTCGATGCCCATTGTCCAGCTGATTTACTTGAAGGCAGCAGAATTGAAGCAGCGAATGAATTACTAGAAGGTTTAGAATTAAATTATGTTAACGAAGTAACAATTCGATAGAGAGGGATATATAAATGAAAGATGAACTAATACAAATATTTGCGAAAGAAAATAGTGTTCGCTTTAATTATAAACAAAAGCTTAATTATGAAACTAAATTAGATGTTTTCTTTAATGAAATGGATTATAAAAAAGAAATTGATGAAAAACGTCAAACCGTGTTTAAAACAAGAAATATTATTTATGGCAACTTAAAAATGGCTAAAAACGTTATTGTGGTGCCTTATGATACGCCATCACGGGTATTTTGGCACAAATATAATTACTATCCACTGGATGGCAATAAAACCTCTACAAAATCAATCTTACCAACGTATGGACCTATTTTGATTTTCTATTTGTTCTTTTTAGGTTTTATGTACTTAGCACCATTATTTGTTAAGTCACAAATGTTGATGTTTATCATTAGCTTTATTACTTTTTCATTATTTTTATTACTCTTTTTATTACTCATTGTTGGTTATCCTAACCATAATAATGATAATCGCAATTCAGCCTCCGTGGTTGCTGCGATTGAATTAGCTCAACGCTTAACAAAGGAACAAAGAAAAACAACGGCTTTTGTCTTTACGGATCGCAATGAGAATCGTTTTCATGGTTCTAAATTAGTTGCTTTGCGTTTAAAAGAATTGAGTAAAAACCCTAATGTTATCTTATTAAATTGTATTGCTTATGGGAAAAACTTAATGATTGGTTTCACAAGTGATAATCGTAAAACAGCACAAGATTTAATCAAACAAAATAAAAATCATCGCAGCGTTGGCAAATGTGAGATGAACGATAATATGCGTTTTCAAAATCCAATGGACCATTGGAAGAAAGCTGTTTTAATTACAGCTGGTAATTATGATGAGAAAAAGAATTTAGTAATTACAAATGTGAACCGTAAAGGCGATACCATCATTGAAAAAGAAAATGTTGATGTGATCGTTGATATGCTAACAAACTATATTGTTAATCAATAGGAGGGATATGCTTGAAGAAGTTCCTTAATTTTATTCGCAGTAAATTATTTATTGTCGCCATGTTGATTTTATTACAATTGGCTATCTTGCTTGGAATTGTATTATTCTTAAGTGAATATTTTGTTTCGATTTATTTTTTACTTATTATTCTAAGCGTAATTATGAGTGTTTATGTCATTAATAAAAATGATAATCCAAGTTATAAACTAGCTTGGGTGGTTATGATTATGGCAGCACCCATTTTTGGTGGTCTTATCTATGTTTTATTTGGCGGACAAAAAGTACCTAAGGAGCTACAAAAGCGTGATCATGCTTCTCAATTAGAAATTCAAGGAATGATCAAACAAGAAGAAAGCATTTTAAAAAAATTAGAAGTAGAAGATCCGATTGCTCATAAACAAGCAAATTATATTTGGAAAAATGCCGATTTCCCAATCTATGGTAAAACGCAAACTACCTTCTTTTCGGTTGGGGAAGAAAAGTTTAAGGCAATGGTAGAAGAACTTGAAAAAGCCGAACGTTTTATCTTTCTTGAATATTTTATTATTGAAGAAGGGGTTATGTGGAATAAGATTCTTGAGATTCTTCAACGTAAATTAAAAGCTGGCTTAGATATTCGAATTTTATATGATGATGCTGGTTGTATTAATAAACTACCGAATGATTATGATAAACAACTTCGAAAAATGGGCTTCAAATGTAAAGTTTTCAATCCAATCGTACCTCGATTAGCGATGCAGATGAACAATCGTGATCATCGAAAAATATTGATTATCGATGGCAATGTGGGTATGACAGGTGGTATTAACCTAGCCGATGAATATATTAATGTAACCCATCGCTTTGGTCATTGGAAAGATTGCAGTGTTATGCTAAAAGGGGAAGCGGTTTGGAACTTCACTTTAATGTTCCTTCAATTCTGGAATTATGATGAAGTAAACAAAGATGATTATTTAAATTATATTCCAGATCCTCGCTATTTTGGTAACCTTGAAGATGATGGCTATGTCCAACCTTTTTCAGATTCGCCGACCGATGATGAACACGTTGGTGAATACACGCATATTAATATGATCAATGGTGCAAATAAATATATCTACATCGCCACTCCCTATTTGGTAATTGACCAAGAAATGAAAACAGCTTTAATGTTAGCTGCGAAAAATGGTGTCGATGTGAGGATCTTAGTTCCTCATATTCCAGATAAATGGTATGTGTTTGCGCTAACTCGTTCCAATTATAAAGATCTCATTGACAGTGGTGTAAAAGTATATGAATATACACCAGGATTTGTCCACGCTAAGACATTTGTGATGGATGATAAAATGGCAATTGTGGGAACGGTTAATATGGATTTTAGAAGTTATTACTTACATTATGAATGTGGTGTTTGGTTCTATAAGAGTAAAGTTGTTATGGATTTAAAAAAGGATTATCTTAAAACTTTAACGCTTTCTCAAGAAATGAGTATGGAAGATTGCTTAAAGGTAAAATTACCAACCAGAATGTTACGAGCCGTTTTAAATTTATTTTCGCCCATGTTTTAAAAACGTAAAGAGTTAAAATCATATCTTTACGAATTCTTCATTTAATAGTATAATTCAACTTCGTGAGGTGTATTTATGAATAAAAAAATAGGACTGATTTGTGAGGGCGGTGGAACAAAAGCCGCTTATACCTGTGGGGTTCTCGAGTGTTTTATAGATAATGGGATTAAATTTCCATACTGTGTAGGGATATCAGCAGGGGCTGAAGTATTACTACCATATGTCGCAAAGCAGAAAGAAAGACTTAGAATAACGGGCATTGATGCCGCAAGTGATCCAAAAGCAATTGGGCTTTATCCGATGCTTACGGAACGGGGAATATTCGGTATTCATTATGTAAGTAAATTTATTGAATCGAAAGCTCCATTGGATTATGAAACCTTCATGAAAGAAGATACTTTATTAGATATTGGTGTTTATAACATGGAAACAAATAAAGTAGAATACTTTAGTAAAGATTATTTTGATCCGAAGGATCAAATCTTAATGCAAGCAAGTTGTGCTTTGTTTCTCTTAGTTCGACCTTATAAATTTCTAGGGAAGAAATATATGGATGCTGGTTTAATCGATATGATTCCAATCGAACAAAGCATTGCTCATGGTAATACAAAACATGTCTTCATCTCGACCAAAGAAGAAAATTATGTAAGAAAGCCAGCACCAAATTGGCAAATAAATGCAGCTCGTATTATTTACCCGGGTAATAAAGCAGTACGTGAAAACTTAAAAATTCGTCATTTGAATTATCAACGTCAATGGGGAATCGTTCAAGATTTAGAAAAAAAAGGAGAAGCTTTGGTGCTTCGTCCAAGTGCGGATTATGGAGTAACACGTTATACACATGATAAAGAACTCTTACAACGATGGTTTGATTTAGGATATAAAGATACCCAAGATCGTTTAGAAGTCATTAAAGAATTTATGAAATAAAAACCTGAAATGAATACTCATTCAGGTTTTTTCTTTAAATATTTTTTTATTTCAAGTTTTACTTCATCTAAGTTACTGTTGCATAAAATCGGAAGCAGTTTTAATAATTCATCACTGCTTACATCCCACCACTTTAAAGCCAATAATAATTCAATCAATTCATCATCAAAGCGTTTCTTAAGGATGCGAGCTGGATTACCAGCAACGATATGATAGGCCGGAACATCTTTACTGACGATTGAGCCTGCCGCAATGATGCTACCATCGCCGATATGAACACCAGGTAAAATCTTCGCATCACTGCCAATCCAAACATCGTTACCGATGATCAAATCACCACGATGTTCAATTTGCGTTAAATGAGCGGGGGTGTTTTGCGACCATGCACCACCAAACACATTAAAGGGGTAACAACTCACACTGTTCAAGCGATGATTACTAGGACCCATAAAAAATTGAGCACCACGCGCAATCATACAAAACTTACCGATGATCAAACGATCACCAAATTGTTGATTGTTATAAATTACATTATTCTTTTCAAATGCAGTTGGATCATTTTCATCATCATAATAAGTATAATCACCAACGCTAATATTACTTGCCTTAATAACGTTTTTTAAGAAACAAGAAGACTTATGTTTATTTGGGAAAACAACATTAGGATTAGGGATTCTAGTTGTATCGTTTCCCATTATTTAACCCAACGACCATAAATGCCACAAGGTAACATCAAACCAGTATTTGTGATTGGTAAACCAATTTCACCGGCAGTGATCTTACCACTTGGAAATTTAGCTAACATGGTTTGTGAAAGCATATTATAGAGGGAAGTAGAGGGGAACCCAGTTGTATAAGAATTTACTAAAAAGAATAATGGATCATCATCAAGAATTTCCATACAAGCAGAAATTAACGGATAGAGTTGTTCTTCTAATTTCCATGTTTCACCATTGGGACCTCGACCATAACTAGGTGGATCCATAATAATCGCATGGTAGAAATGACCACGACGTTTTTCACGAGCTACAAACTTCATCACATCATCGACAATAAAGCGAATCTTATGATCTTCTAAATGGGATAAAACCATATTCTCTTTGGCCCAAGTTACCATTCCTTTGCTTGCATCAACATGGACAACCTCACTTGCCCCAGCATAAGCACAAGCCATCGTGGCACCACCACTATAAGCAAACAAGTTTAAAACCCGAATTTCACGATTCGCATGTTTAATTTTATCCATCATAAAATCCCAATTACTAGCCTGTTCTGGGAATATTCCAGTGTGTTTAAAACCGGTTGGAGCTACTTTAAAAGATAAATCCTTATAATGAATGACCCAACTCTCTTTACACTTCTGTTTAAACTCCCACTCACCACCACCTTTAATGGAACGATGATAATAGGCATGGGGATGATTCCATAAACCATCTTTATCACAAGGCCATAAAGCACTAGGATCTGGTCGTCTTAAAATAACATCTTTCCATCGCTCTAGTTTTTCTCCATTCCCTGCATCGATACATTCATAATCTTCCCATTCACTTGCTAATTGATTCATTGTCGACACCTCACTTGCGTTTAATTATAACATGTAAATGTTTTTTTTAATATAAAAAGTACACTACACTAATCGAAGCAATTGTGATACAATACCACTAATTGAAAGAAGGTAAAAAGTTATGATAAATCACTTATTAGATGACTGCTTTGCCAGCGAACTCAATAGCGAAGTAATCGAAGTTATCGAAGAAAATGGCCGTTATTGGCATGCCTTTAAAGAAACAATTTTCTTTAAGGAAAGTGGTGGCATGAGCAGTGATGTTGGTGCTATCAATAATAATGAAGTATTAGACTTAAAAGAGGAAGCGGGCAAGTTGTGGCATCTACTCGATGTCAAACTTGAAGGTAAAGTACATTTATCAGTTAATTTACATGTTCGTTTTCGCAAATGCCAAATTCATACAACTCAACATTTAATATCTGCTTTGCTTCATAATGTTTATAATGTAGAAACATTATCTCACCATGTGGGAGAAGATGAAAATGATATTGAATTCAATTTTGAAAGCTTTAGTGATAAACAAAGCTCTGAATTACAAATATTATGCAATGGATTAATTCGTGATGATTTAAAAGTTAATATTTTATATCCAACACATGCTGAAGCATTAAAAATTAATCCCAAAGCTTTAATGAAACAAGATCAATTACGCGTCGTTACGATTGCAAATTTAGATTATAATCTTTGTGGTTGTATGCATGTACCTTCTCTGCGTTATATTCAATTAATAAAAATATTAGGTTATGAAAAGACTAAAAAAGGCTACAAAATCAAATATATCTGTGGAGATCAATTACTAGATTGTATGAGTCGCCGTTATCATGTGTTAGATGAAGCTAGTAAATCATTAGCCTTATCCCATATGTATATCAATACCGGTATTAATAAGCTTGTAAATGAAGTTAAAAGCTTAGGTGGTGATTTGGTTGTTTGGAAACAAAAGTATTATGAATTAGAAGGACATATCCTTGGTAATATGGATGAAACACTCATCGTAAAGGAATACCATGATATCGATGTGAAATCCTTGAGTGCTTTGGCTCATTATGTAGTTAGTAATTATGATAAAGTCGTTGTCTTAATTGCGAAAGTATACGATTCATGTCATATTGTAATCGCAAGCAATCAATCGATTGATTTTGATTGTGAAAGTGTCTTTAAAGATATTAGTAAAAAGTTTAAATTAAAAGGAAGTGGCAATAAGTATATGGCACAAGGGGGAGGTATGTACTCTTCTGCTATTTTGGAATATATTAATTCTGTCACAAAGGATTAATAAAAAATAAAAATGTGGTATACTAATATAGGATTTAACAGGAGGGTTTTATGAAACAAAATCTAAAAGCAATTACCATTTGCGCATGTGCCGTTTTATTACTTGTCGCAGGTTGTGGTAAAAAAGAAGAACCAAAGAAAGAAACAATTAAAATTGTAAGTAATGATTTATATGAAACACCAAAAAAAGCAACATTAGAAGCAACAAAGGCATATAATAAATTATCAAAAGCATTAGAAGGTAACAACCAACAAAAAATCGCAGAATTAGTTGCCGTCAATTTTGCTTATGATTTCTTTACATTAGCTAATAAAAAAGATGAGAATCAAGTTGGTGGTTTAACTTTTATTCCTGAAATTAGTCGTGAAGAATTCACGAATTATGCTTTGTCTTATTATTATGGTAACTACATGAACATCGTTAACAAATATGGAAAAGAAGCTTTACCTTATATGAATGGATGCAGTGTTAAAAAAAGTGAAGAAGCGAAAATTATTTATCAAGATTTAACTTATGATGGTTACATCGTAACTTTGGATTGTAAATACAAAGAGAGTGATTTAGCTCAAAGTAAACTTAAAACAAAAATGGAAGTTCAAGTTATTTATGATAATCAAGATGCAATCTTTAAAGTAGTAGCCGTACAATAAAATGTTGACTTGTTCAGCATTTTTTTATCAAGGAGGAAACGTGAATGGCAATTGAAATAGGATTAGAAGGAAAAATTGGCGAAGATGATAAAGATCCTTTTTTAGATTATTTAAGACATCTTGCAAAACATAAATTTTGTAAAGTAAATGAATATGAAAATATCTTACAATTAGAAGTATGCCCGGAAGGTTATATTGAATGTAGCTTTGATCAAGACTATGTAAATCTCGTTGCCCAAAGTGAGGTTGCTGGGCCAGGTTTTCATGCTTATGTCGCTAAGTTATACGATGAGATAATCGAAGAATGTAAGATAGAGTTCTCCGTGATCGATGCTACCAATTATTATTTTGATCGTAATTTTAAAAAATTAAACGAACAATTCTTTTATCGTTGGATTGAAAGTATCGCAAGCTTAATCAAAGAAAAAAAAGTCGCAACCAAAGATTGGTGTCTCGCGTGGCCTAAAGATTATTATCGTCCTTTAAAGAAAGAAAACACGTTAATTACGCCAATGGGTTATTTTGGTTTTGATGAGTTTAATAAAGATCCAAAAGAGTTAGCACCAAGATTCTTTATTTGGAATCATCTTGAAAAAGATGCTTTATATTATCGTAATTGCGCAATTCATTATCTTTGGAAAGAGTGTTATTTTGAATATTCTAAAATGAATGAAGAGAGCGATAAATATGCGCATCAAATCATTGATTTACTAGAATTAGCTCATGAAAAAGATCCTAAGTTAGCCTTACCATTGAGCTTATATAATTTGTTATGTGATACGATGGATTGCGAAAAGATCCTTCATGATGTTGAAGATTATGAAATAAAAGATATTGGATATCGTCGCCATGATGTTATCTATAACTTTGGAAATTGGTGTATTCAAGCACCTGGTACTTGTGATGCTGATATCGATGAAACAACCGGTGCTTATGTCTTAATTGCTCCTTATAAGAGCGAGGATGAGAGTTGGAGTTGGATTATGCGCTCAACTGCTTATACGTTTAATAAAACAATCACTTCCTTTATTGAATTGTTTGAAGAAAAAGATCAAAAGGTAATGGATACCTTTGCCTTTGAAGAGAATGGCGTTGCAGTTAAAGGTAACCTATCTCAATACGATGGCTATGTGGCAATCGAAGCGCAATGTAATCATGATTGTGAAATGATGTTGGTATCGATTTCAATTCGTGATTTAAGTTTTAAAGAACAAGCCATTTCAATGATTCGCAACATTCGTTGGGAAGCAAAATAAAAGCTGTAAGTTGGCCTAATAGATAGGCTGACTTACAACTTTTTTCTTTATGCACCAGGTGTGATTGGGGCAGTTGGATCTACTG
>JAVXTH010000029.1:0-17727 GCA_036642795.1 Erysipelotrichaceae bacterium | reverse complement strand
GGTTTGCATCTTCTCTAAGAATTCTTTAACCGATACTCCCAAAGAATAAATAATATGATCAATCATATTGCTTTGTAAGCCTTGAATAAAGACTTGAACATGATAATCATGGGTCGCAAATCCACGAACATTATCCATCATCATAACTAAGACAACCAATAAATAATGCTCTTGAAGATAGCGTTCTGCTTCACCATCTAATTGTTTGATACTCTTGTAATCTTGGGATAAATGATGATGCAACAAATCATTAAACATCTGCGATAAATGTAATTCTTCTAACATCGCTACTGGTTTTCCAAAATAAAGAAGATTATTTTCGTCTTGGTCCAAATGATAGAACTTTGCGAATGCTTTAACTCTTTCAATTAAGGGATAGCGCCAATCTTCAAAAACATCAATCTTTCCATTATCATTGAAATCTTTAAAGGCGAACCCATCATCTTCTAAAATACGAATACCAGCTCCTGGTGAATAACCTAAGGTTAAACCACCGTTGTTTTCAATCAAATGATACTTTGTTTTATGAACAAGTTTCCATTTCTTTTCCATAAAATCCTCCATTTGTTTCTATGTTAAGTATAGCATAATCAAGATATTTAAATGTCTAAAAAATATGTGAAATTAACAAAGAAAAGATTGTTATCATTGCGATAACAATCCGATAAAATTATTCAACTAATCTTTTAATCGTTTCAACACAAGCATCGATACCAAACTTACTAGAATCCATAACTAAATGGTAGTTCTCAGCTTTACCCCATTTACGATCCGTATAGTAATTATAGTAATTAGCACGATGTTTATCAATCTTTGTAATGGAGGATTCTACGTTACTATCGTCCACTTCATAGGAATGAATGGCACGATCCACACGGAATTGCATATTCGCATGAATAAATACATTGATACATTGTGGATGATCACGTAAGACATAATCTGCACAACGACCAACAATAACAGCACTACCTTGACTTGCGATATTTTCAATTATTTCTGCTTCTACTAAAAACATTCGATCATTTAAAGACATTTCACTTAAACTTGTGATTGGTGAACCTAAGGTATAACCAATCGCACCTAATAAATACAATCCACGACTCGTTCCTCTTCCAGCTTCTTCAAATAGTTCTTTATCGATACCACTTTGCTCCGCTGATAATTCAATTAGTTCCTTATCATAAAAAGGAATATTTAAAGCTTTTGCTAGCTTTTGTCCCACTTCTCTACCACCACTACCAAACTGACGTGAGATTGTTACTAATATCTTCTTTTCCATAAGGTTGTTCCTCCTGTCTCTATCTATTTTTATTATACCCCAACGTTATCGAAACATCAACGCAACTTTCATTTTTCAATGTGCGATTATACGCAAGAAATTGGTAATATCTTACGTTGACAAAGCGTTAAATGAAAGATACAATAAGCATACGTATTCATGAATAGGCAGTTTCATGGTGTCGGTTATGATAAAGGAGATGGATTTATAAGATGAAGACCACAGATATAAAACTAGTCGTATGTGACCTTGATCATACTCTATTACATAACAACAAAAAGATTTCAAAAGAATCGGCTGAGTATCTCATTCACCTTCAACAAAGAGGATTAAAACTAGCCGTCGCTACGGGACGATTTTTAAGTGAAACACAACCTTATATAGAACAATTACAATTAGCTAAATACGGTGGCTATGCCATTACAAGTAATGGTACAACCATTCATGATATTAAAAATAAACGTGAACTATCCTTTGAAAAACTAAAGAAAGATGAAGTCGATGCTTTAGTTAAATTAGGTAAGAAATATAATTTAAATATTTATGTACATATCAACGATACTTATTATGTTCAAGGTACAACCATCTTAAAAACACTTTATCGTCTCGTTCGTATCTTTATCCCAATCCTTAGAATCTTTTTAACGGGACGAGCTGATTATGTTTTATATCGATTATCGCATTTAAAACTTACGAGCAATATTAGTGAAGTTTTAGATCATAAAGATCTCCATAAAATATGTTATATTTCTTTAGCTGGTCATCTTCCTGAATTTGAAAAAGAAGTATTGAGGCTTTATGGAAATAAATACCATTTCTTTACCGTCAATAGTGTTGCCACAGAACTCGTGCATTTGAGTGTTAGTAAAAAGAATGCTACGCAATATATATGTAAGGAATTAGGTATCACCATGGATAATGTCATCGCCTTTGGTGATAGTGGCAACGATGAAAGTTTACTTGCTGCCGCTAAAATTGGCGTAACGATGAAAAATGGTTACAAACATACGGTAGCGAAAGCAACCTTATTGAGTGATAAAACAAACAATGAAGATGGAGTAATTGATTATCTTCGTAAATTAAAAATTGGTTAGAAGTATCTTAGGATACTTCTTTTTTCATATGAAAAAAGCCGATTGCTCGACTTTCTTAGTAATTATTAGGGGAAGCATGGTGATCATCACCATTTAACTTCTCCGCTTTTATTTCAAAATGAATTAATAAAGATAAAATAGCTCTTAATAAAATAATCGCTCCTAATATATATATTTCATTCATATCACGAATCAAAACAGTTTTTAATATTTCGGCACCCATCTTAAACTCTAAACCTAAAGCTAAAGCATTTCCAAGTTCAATCTTAATTGCATAATGCTTATCCTTTATAACGGATTCAACATAATGAATAAATGCTTTAATGGCACCTGTTGTAATAACAATAATACCAATGATTTCTAATAGGGCAGTAATTTCGGGTAACGTTGTGACAATAATTTTTTCTAACATATTTAAACGCTAAATTTAATTAACGCTTCACTGATCGAATGATCTTCTTCAATTTGTTTAATTACTTGACCCAAAATTTCACCTACGGATAATACTGTCATATTAGGTAACAATGCTTGTTTTTCTTCTTGAGGGATCGTATTCGTACAAATAAATTCTTTGATGCGACTATTTTGTAGTCGTTCAATTGCTGGTCCACTTAATACACCATGAATGCATGCTGCATATACTTCAACCGCACCTTTATTGTATAACATATCAATACCAGACATTAAAGTTCCTGCCGTATCGACAATATCATCAATAATAATGGCACGTTTGCCTTGTACATCACCAATTAAATTCATCGCTTCTGCCACATTTGGCTTTGGTCGACGTTTATCAATAATAGCAAGTGGTGCATGTAACATTTCGGCTAATTTACGAGCACGTGTTGTTCCACCGTGATCGGGAGATACGACAACGATATCATCTAGGTGCTTGTCATTCATATAACGGCCAATAATACCTAAAGCAGTAATATCGTCGGCAGGAATATTAAAGAACCCTTGGATTTGCGTTGCATGTAGTTCCATTGTAATGACACGATTTGCGCCTGCTTTTTCTAATAAATCAGCAACAAGTTTTGAAGTAATTGGTTGACGAGGTTTTGCTTTACGATCTTGTCTAGCATAACCAAAGTAAGGAATTACAACACTGATGTGTTTTGCGCTTGCGCGTTTACAAGCATCAAGGGCAATTAAAATCTCCATTAAATTGCTTGATACAGGTTTACAAGTAGATTGAACAATATAAACATTTTTACTACGAACTGATTCCCCTAATTCAACAAGTATTTCTCCATCGGCAAAATGACGTACATCACATTGTCCTAAAGGAATCCCAAGCTGTGCTACAATCTCGTTTGCTAAGTTAATACTGGATGTTAATGCGAATACAACTGTTTTTTCGTTCATGATAGTTCCTATCCCTTTCTATTTGTTTTTATATTTCGTACCGAATCCGGCTTTATTTGTTTGTCTTGCTCTCGCAATTCCCATATCGCCATCTTCAACACTATCGGTAATGGTTGATCCCGCTGCTAATAAAACATTTTCACCAATCGTAACTGGTGCAATCAAGTTACAGTTACTGCCAATAAACGCTCCATCTTTTACGGTCGTTCTAAATTTATGCTTACCATCGTAGTTTACGGTTACAACACCACAACCAACATTGATATGCTTACCAAAATCTGAATCGCCAATATAAGTTAAATGAGCACATTTGCTACCATCGCCAAATTTCGAATTCTTAAATTCAACGAAATTACCAATGCGGCAATTTTCACCGATTTCAGTATTGTTACGTAAATGACTCATCGGTCCAATGGTTGTTTTCTTGCCAACTTTGCTTTCAACAATCTTACTTGAGTCAATCACTACATCATCATCAATGATCGCATTACGCAGGAAGGAACCAGATAAGATTTCAACATGACAGCCAATCTTACAATTGCCTTCTATATGTACATTGGGATAGATAATTGTATCTCTTCCAATCTCAACTTCTGGATCGATGTAGGTATTATTAGGATCAACAATCGTAACGCCATTAACCATATGCTTATGATTTACAAATTCTTTCAACCAAGCATTGGCTTTCGCTAAATCAACACGATCATTTACACCCATTAATTCATCCGCATCTTTTACAATCATCGCTTTTACTTTTTGTTGATGTTTATTAAATATTTCTACTAAATCGGTTAAGTAATACTCATGTTGAGCATTATCATTTTTAATCTCTTTTAAACCATCAAACAACAATTTGTTTTTAAAGCAGAATAAGCCAGTATTAATTTCTTTAATTTCTAGCTCTGCTTGTGTACAATCTTTTGCTTCAACAATTTTTACAACATTTCCTTGTTCATCTCGAACAATTCTTCCATAATGTGCTCCATCTTTTAAGATTGAAGTAAGTACAACCATCGAACTTTCTTCATTGGCCTTGAAGGCTGCTTGAATCGTTTCTGGTTGAATTAGTGGTCCATCTCCATTTAAGACAAGTGTATCACCACCAAGACCTTCTAAGGCACACGCTTGTTGAACGGCATGGCCTGTTCCTAATTGAGGTTCTTGAAGTGCATAGCTAACTTCATCTTTAAGTAATTCTTTAACGCTATCACTTTCGTATCCAACAACCACAACAATTTTACTCACACCTGCTTTTTTTAAATTCGTTACAATATGAGATATCATTGGCTTATTGCTTACCGGATGCATAACTTTATTAAATGCAGATTTCATTCGCGTGCCTTTACCGGCAGCTAAAATAATTGCAGATTTCATGAATAAATACCTCCACCTATTATTTTATCAAAAATTCGACATAAAAAAAGGTTTATTTCATATTTCTTTGATTATTTATGTAATTAGATGAGTTTTTACATCTTTTATTCCAACATATGTCTAAAAGTAGTGATTGAAACAATCAATCACTACTTTTCTGATCTTTAAAAAAGCGTTCTTGGCATTTATTTATAAATTTCTTAATCACTTAAAACATAAAAAAAGCGTGAATCTTCACGCCTTATATAATCGTAAATTCCCAATCAATCCACCTATTAGTATTGCTAGCGAAATAATGATGCCGATTGTTTTAATCGCTACAGGATAATCAACAACGCAAAAATCATGCCCTTTGATTTCTTCATAATTAATATCTCCCGTTTAATTATTTTAGAGCTTCAATAAAGACTTGTTCAATTTTTTCTATTGTTGGTACTCCTTCGTGAATTTTCACATCATCTACAAAGAATGTAGGAACATACCAATAATCATAACCTTTTGTTTTTTCTTCTTCTTTTTGTTCTTCAATTACTTCAATTTCAACTTCGTTATATTGAGGATGCTTTGCTTTTAATTCTTCCATCATTTTAAATGCATTCTTACAATGTGGACATGTATCCAACATCATCATTTTCACGTGCTTAGGCATAAAGATACCTCCTTGCCACAATCATAACATAGAGTATAAGTAAAATAAATAATAATGCTTTTAAAGAACTATACTTTTATCACTCTCTTTGTGCTAATATAATACGTAAGAAAGTAGGTATTCTATGACACAATTAATTTGCTTTGATATCGATGGTACTTTAAACGATCCAGCTACTCATCAAGTCAGTGAATCTTGTCGATTGGCCTTACGCCAATTGAAAGCAAATGGTTATCAATTGGCGATCGCAACCGGTAGAAATATTAAGTCGGTATGTGAGAGTGGTTTTCATCAATTGATCGATTGGGATGCTTACATCTGTGATAATGGAATTAGTGTATTGGATCAAAATCAAGCTATCATTGCGCAAGAAAAATATCCGCTATCAGCAATTAAAGCTGCCCTTGATACAGCAAATAAACTTAATATTCCAATTGCCTATCAAAATGATGAAGGTCAATTTTTAATTGGTGATGTCAATGAAAATGTAGTAACGGCTCATCAATTCTTTCATGAACCAATTCCAATTAAAAAAACTTATCATAATGAAACTGTTTTAATGATGGCTGTCTACGATTCACTTCAATCAACCTATGCATCTTTTGCCAACATACCACATTTAAGTATCGCAACATCGCAATCAACTTATGCGGATTTAGTTTTAAGTCATGTGAATAAATATATTGGAATAAAGAAATTATGTGAGCATTTAAATCTAGATGGTTATATCGCATTTGGCGATGCTATGAATGATAAAGAAATGCTTCAACATGCCTCTTGTGCTATTTTAATGGGACAAGGCGATAAGAATTTAACTCCTTACGCAAATTTCATCACAAAAGCAGTTGATGATGATGGCATTTATTATGCATGTAAAGAATTAAAATTGTTTTAACAGGATGAAGAAAAGATCTTATCCTAGGATGAGATCTTTTTAGTTCTTGATTTTAGTTGCTTCCACAAATGGATAAAGCTTTTTGAATGCATCTTTTGCCCGTTCTAATAATTCATTGTTTCTAGTAATCGCAAATACCGTAGAACCACTGCCTGACATTAAGACACCTTCAAAACCATAATCAATTAATTGTTGTTTTAATTCTGAAATTGTTGGCGCAATTTTAAAAGCACTTGATTCTAACGTATTTCCTAAATTTGAACACAGGTAAGTAAAATCATCCTTGTTTAATGCTTCTTTCACGCTTCGACAATCCGGATGAATCGCCTGTTGAATATCCAATGTTTCATATGCTTCTTTAGTTGATACGCCAATGGATGGCTTAACTAGTAACATGAAGAAATCACAATGATTTTCAAATGGTTCAATCTTTTCTCCAATTCCACTTACTAAAGCACAAGTATCTTTAATACAAAAACAGACATCAGCGCCGATCTGTTTTCCTAATAAAACAAGTTCATCTTCCGATAACTTCAATCCTTCCATTTCATTTATCGCTTTCAATACCGCAGCAGCATCACTACTACCACCAGCAAGTCCTGCTTGCATTGGGATTACTTTCTCCACATATACGCTGTAACATTGCTTTAGTGCATATTTACCTCGCATTAGTTTAATTGCCTTCATAATTGTATTACTATCGTTACATGGCATACTTGGATCATTACTACGCAAGCAATCTTGTTCACTTACTTCAATATGAATCGTATCATGAAGTGATAATGGTACCATAATCATTTCTAATTCATGGTAACCATCCTCTCTTTTACCGATTACATTCAACGCTAAATTAACTTTCGCATGTGCTTGTTTGATCATCTATCCTCACCTCATAAAGTTTTTTAAATTCATCCAAGCTTAAGCTTTCTGCTCTTCTTGCCTCATCAATACCAGCAAGTTTTAAATCGCTTAATGCTTTTTCTTTATCTTGAATAAATTCTAAATAATTATTACGAATCGTTTTTCTTCTCTGTTTAAAACAAGCTTTCACCATTGTAAAGAATTCCATTTCATTCACAACATCTACTTTATCTTTAAAAGTAAACTGAACAACACTACTATCTACTGCCGGTTTAGGTTGAAATACATTTCTTCCTACTTTCATAACTGCTTTCACATTGCATCGATATTGAGTTACAACACTTAACGCATTATAATCTTTTGTATTCACTTTTGCGCCAAAGCGATCCGCTACTTCTTTCTGCATCATAACGGTAATTGCTTGAATCCCTGCTTCTGATTCAAATATCTTAAATAAGATTGGGGTTGTAATATAATAAGGTAGATTTGCCGCAATCACAATATCAAAGCCTTCTTCAAGATATGGTTTACAGAATGCTTTTAAATCAACCTCTAAAAAATCTTGATGAATAATTTCAATATTATCATATTCACTTAACGTATCATTTAATACTTCAATTAAACGATCATCAATTTCAAATGAAATAACTTTTGCTGCATACTCTGCTAAGTATTGAGTTAAAGCTCCAATCCCTGGCCCTATTTCAATGACTAAAGTATGATCACTGATAATCGCATGTCGAGCAATCTTTTCCACAATGCCGGGTTCAATTAAAAAATTCTGTCCGTAATTCTTCTTTGCGAACAAATGATAAGTTTCTAATATTTCTCTTGTTCTACTTGGGGTTGCAATTGCTTTTTTCATTTGATCTCCTCTAATAGTTTCTCAATATCCTGCTTATTTAATTGCAACATATTTAATCGTTTAAACAAAGTCTTTGCATTTGGTCTTCCGATGAATAAACGTTTACCTAGCTTTTCTCTTAATAAGGCACTCTTTTCTTTTCCCATGAAATCAAAATCAATAAATTCTTCATAACGCAAAGTTTCTTTTATTTCATCACTATAACTCATTAAATGTTGAAGCGATGTTAGAATCACTTCTTTGCTTGCATGTTCAATGCCAACCTTTTTATTCGTTTTTGCTTTTGCTTTTTCAACAAATGCATTCTTGCATCCTTTTACATTTTGATTGATGATCTGGCGAATCTTTTCTCCTGGTGCATCAGGATCGGTAAAGATAATAACTCCACGGGTTTTTTGAGCTTGCTGAATCAAAGCTAAAATTTCTTTGCCAAGATGGGTACCATTTGTTTCAATGGTATCACAATCAATATATTTTTTTAAAGTATCACTATCGTGTTTACCTTCTACTACAATTATTTCTTTTAATTTCATATTTTCACCTGACCCTATTTTAACACATTAGAAAACAAAACAAAAGGAAGCATTCGCTTCCCTTATTCATTACTTATGTCCGTTTCCAATACTTACGATGGTAACTTTTGGTTGATGTATTTGACGATTAATCGATAAAATTGGTTTCTTTTCACTACCACTATATAAATCCAAATGATTACTTGAAATTCCACCACCACGATCCAAGACTTTCGCTAGAAAGGGAACTCCTGGGGTTAAACCTGCTCCACTGTAGCCATGATCACTTATTTCCAATACAGAACCAATTGGAATATTACGATCAGCTGCCACAATATAATAACCATCATACGTGATACCAGCTAACCATTCACCATTGCTTTGTTGAACACCGCGATCAATATTAAACTTAACACCTGCAGCACTGCCTCCAGAACCACTTTGAGCTCCATAACAGCCATTACAGTCTAAACCATAGGTTGTAGTTCTTGGAAAGAACTCACTTCCTACTTCAACTCTACCACCAAACTGCATAATTGGGGGACGACGATCTTCGACTCTTTTTGAATCCGTTACTAATGTCATCGAAATAACATTTCCAAAACTATCTCTCATTACATCATAATCTTCTACTAGTCTACCGGATGAACCTTGATCGCTTAAACTCGCAATCCAATCAAGACCATCTCTTCCATCATATTCACGATATTCCATTGGTGGAATATCAGCGTTTGGTTTTTCGTTTAATAAATCTTTTGTGATTCTTTCTTTTTTGAAACCTATATCTGCCGTTTTTAGCTTGGGAGCAATTATTGCTTCTTCTCTTAAATAGTTGGTATCAACACAACCGTTTAAGACAAATATCGCTATAAATAAAGCGAATGCGATTCGTTTTAATTTCAAATTGTTTCCTCCTTTAGATCGGACTTGAAGTATTTTAGCATACTTTACTTCACTTGTCCAATATTTCTATAATTCACATGCGTTACTGTTTAAATATCCCCAACAATTCCCAATTTATACACGAATATAAAAAGGTATTTATTATCCACACCTTTAAACAGGGGACTTATGACTACTTATATGCTTAACTCATTCATATTATGCCATTTTTATACTTGTGAACATAATTCAATAATTCACATACAACTCCCTAAAAAAGAGTTAAGATTACCTAAAAACAACCTTATCAACCTTTAATAATCATTGATTTCAAAAATCTTCAACTTTGTGAAATCAAAACAATGTAATCGCTTACGTTATAAAAGATTTACTAACATCAGTATTTCCTTGTTAATCCATTTTTATGAATAAATATAAAAAAAGAAACATTTCTAAGTAACTGAAATATTTCTTTTCTTCTTCTATTTAACAATGTTTCCGTTTATATAAACTTCTTTTAGTTTTAAATGTTGATCCAATACAATTAAATCTACTTTCTTCCCTAAAGAAATCGTTGAATCACTTTCATTTAATGACTTCATCGCATTGATCGATGTCATTTTTATTATATCATCGATTGAATATTCAAATTCTTCATACAGTAAAGGCAAATCATCCAGGATATCTTTTGTGCTTCCCATTAAAATCCCTTCCTTATATATAGCATCCTTTACTACGATGCTTCCATCTTTAAATTGATGTTGATCTGCATACTTCATTCCACATTGACGAGTTCCATCACTTATCACCATAACCCGATCAAAACCTAACATTGGAATTAACCATTGTAAATGTCGCTTATCGTTATGTACACCATCACAAATTAATTCACACTTTACATTATTATGATTGAATATGGCATCACTCATGGTTGCTTGGCGATGATTTGCTTCACTCATTGCATTCCCTAAATGAGTTACATGACGAACCCCATGAGCAAAGGCATCCATACATTCTTCATAAGTAGCATTACTATGTCCAATCGAAGCAATTACGCCATAGCGATTTAACATCTCAATAGCTTCGATGCCATTAACACATTCTGGGGCAATGCTCATAATCGCAATATCTTCGTGATACTTATGTAAGAATGTTTCTAATTCATCGAGATCAATTTCCCTAATCTGAGTTGGATCAATGGCTCCTAGCCGTTTTTCACTTAAATAAGGTCCTTCTAAATGAAAACCTAGAAAACGAGCAAACTGTCCTGACGTCATAAAGGCACTGTGATACGCTTCAATCATCTTTTCAATCAAAGCATAGGGACGCGGTGTTATTGTTGGGCAGAAGCCAACAATGCCTCGCTTAGCCATTGCTACAGCCATCTTATGAATGTCATGAGGATTTGTACTTTCACAATTATAATTATGATAACCATGAATATGAAGATCGACAAAGCCTGGAATTACTAAATCCGATGGACCTTTGAGTGTTTTATAGTAAATACGCTCGACAAAACCATCTACTAAGTATATATCTCCAAATACCATTGTACCATCTTGAATAAAACGAACGTTCTCAATTATTTGAATCATAATAAATACCTCGTTTCTGTTAATCCTATTGTAGCACGCAAGTAGTTAAGAATCAAAAAAAAGCAATGAACTTAATCATCGCTTTTACTTATTTAAAAATTCATCTACTAATAAACATGCTTCCTTTTTATAATCTTTACTCATATCTAACCATTTAATATCTTTATCTCTTTTAAACCAAGTTTTTTGTTGCTTCGCAAAACGTTTAATCGCTCTTCCTAGTTGATCATATAAATCGGCTTTGCTCTTTATTTCCCCGATTAAATAACGATGAATGAAACGATACTCTAAGCCAAGATTCTCTAGGAATTCATCACTTGCCCCTTGTTTCATCAAAGTTTCTACTTCTTCAATCATACCTTGATCAAAACGACGTTGCATTCGTTCATCAATTCTTTCATGCAGGATATCATTTGGCCAAGTAACACCTAACTGTAATACCTCATAACGTGGTTCATAAGTGTCTTCTAAGCCATCTTTACCTAAAGCTTCATACTTCTCAAGACAGCGAATAATCCGACGACGATTCTCCTTTGTATTACGTTTCGCAACTTCCGGATCAATATCCACTAATTGTTGATATAACTCCTCGGTTGTTTTCTTTTCTAATTCTTCTCGTAACTTAGGATTAGCATCCACATCATTAAAGGTATAACCCTTCACAACCGATCTAGTATAAAGACCAGTCCCTCCAGCAATAATCGCTAATTTATCACGTTTTATAATATCATCAATAATCGCATAGGCTTGTTGTTGGAAATCAACAACGGAATATGGTTGATTCACATCTAGAATATCTACCATATAATGTTTGATTCCTTGCATTTCATCCTTTGTAAGTTTACCGGTACCTAAATCTAATCCTTTATATATCTGACGAGAATCTGCGGATAAGATCTCTGCATTATATTTCTTAGCCAAGAAAACACCTAAATCACTTTTTCCTGATGCATTTGTTCCAACCACCGTAATTATCTTTTCATTCATAAATAAACCCTCACATTTCATATCTAGCGCTAGTATATCATAGCTTTTAAAGCCAATTCCACTTTTTCTTTAGAAATTCTTTTGATTTATAGAAATAATTCCTTAAGTTATTACTTCTATAATAAAGACAAGGAGATGATTACATGGAATCAATTATAGTATCGCTTGGCAATTTCTTTTTCATTATTATCCTCGTTGTTGCGATTCTGATTACTTTTAGTATAATGAAATGCATTGATTACAGCGAACACAAACAATTATGATCAGCAAAACATTAGCGACAGTTCTAGCTATCTATTGTATAATAAATGAAAAGCGAGGATTTCAATCATGGGACAATATCAAATATTAATTGTGGAAGATGAAAAAGAGATTAATGACGCGATTGAGATTTATTTAGTTAATCAAGGATATAAAGTATTTAAAGCTTTTAATGGTCAACAAGGCTTAGATATCATTCAGAAGGAAGAGATTCATTTAGCCATTGTTGATATGATGATGCCAGTTATGAATGGTACGACAATGATTATGAAAGTAAGAGAGCGACATGATTTCCCAATTATTGTACTATCCGCTAAGTCAGAAGATATTGATAAGATTACTAATATCAATATTGGAGCAGATGATTACATTACTAAGCCTTTTACGCCAATGGAACTACTAGCTCGCATTCATTCACAACTTAGACGTTATCAACGATTTCTCGATTTAAAGAACGTAACGGAAAGTACAAACAATCGTTACATTATTAAAGGATTAGAATGTAATGTAGATACCAAAGAAGTTTTAGTTGATGGGGAACAAGTTAAAATTACCCCACTCGAATTTAAAATTCTATTACTACTAATGAAACATCCAGGGCGCGTTTATTCCGCCGATGAAATTTATGAGCAAGTTTGGCAGGAAGATGCAATCAATACCGAAACGGTTATGGTTCATATTCGTAATATTCGTGAAAAGATTGAAATCGATCCCAAAAATCCTCGCTATTTAAAAGTAGTTTGGGGTGTAGGTTATAAGATCGAAAAATCATAAATTCTTCATCAAAGAAAGGAAAATCGAAATGAAGAAAAAATATTCAATACTTATTTTAGTATTATTAAGTATCACTTTATGCACCTGTGGCATCATGGCTGCCTATCCGAAAATCAATGAGCAAGCAAAAATTGAAAGTGTGAATCAAAATTCTGAACAATTATTAGATGTGATGATTCAAAATGTATTACCACTTAATTATTTACTAACACACAAAGAGAATCAAAACGATGCTTATGATATTTTCATCACAAAGCCTCAAGTAAAGAGTGAAGAAAAAAAGATTGCGATTACGCAAGCAATTGAACAAAGTGTATTTTATCTTGAAAACGATTATCAAAATATTGACTATATCGTCAAAGATAACGAAACCAATATCTTTATGAATTCAAGTGATGAATCTTCCTTATATAAGAATTACATTTTAAATCAAAATACAAAACCTTCGAACAAAGATTATCAAATTTGGCTTATCCTGAATTTTGATGAGAATGGCAAACTCAAATATGAAAGCAATCACAAAAATCTGAACAATGATTTCATTCAAGATACCTATAATAATAAAAAAGACAATTTAATTAATACGGCAAATAACCTCCTTTTACGAAATGCTCCTCAAACGGATAATAATGAGGGGTCAAGTGAATATTTATTTAGTGATTATCAAAAAATTTCCATTAAAAACAAACAATTTATATTTGCAATTCCAAATGTACCAATCCATAACGATGCGATTATTTCAATCATCGACAACAACACCCAAAATTTAATTTCTGATATCGTTTCAAAAGTTGTATCCATTGCTTGTATGTTGTTAACCTTAATTGCTCTATGTGTTCCCTTTAGGAAGTTTAAGGATATGTTAGTCTTAAATAAATTAATGAAACTACCAATTGAGATTATTATCTTATATGGAGGGATAGCATTTAGCATTTGCTTAGCAATGCCACAATTTATTGATCATTTAACGAATAGCATATTACCAAGTGCCAATAACTTAGATATTACATTTTACTATTGGCTTAACTTTGGTGCTTGGTTTATATCTTTCTTATTTATCTTTATCGCTATCGGTACGATAAAACTAATCTTTAATAAAGGAATTAAAACCTACTTTAAAGAAAACACAATTACTGGTAAGGCTCTTCATTATTTTATTGAGTATTTAAAGAGCTTCGATTTATCAAAAAGCATAAATCAAAGAATCTTAATTGTAATCTCCCTTAATTTTTTATTATTTATTAGCATCCTAAGTAATTACAACTTTAGAATTCGATTATTCTTTATATTTCTATATTCGATTGGCTTACTAATCATTGGGAAATATATATCAAACAAAATTCAAGAGAACTATAAATCATTAAAGAATATTACAAACACAATGGCGGATGGTAATTTGGATTATGAAAGTAATGAAGACCTTGGCGTTTTTGAACCATTAAAGAATGATTTATATAAGATTAAAGATGGCTTTAAAACAGCTGTTAATGAAGAAGTTAAAAGTCAAAAAATGAAAACAGAATTAGTATCGAATGTTTCTCATGATTTAAAAACACCACTTACTTCGATTATTACTTATGTTGACTTACTAAAAAACAACGATATAAGTGAAGAAGAAAGAAAGAAATATATCGATATTTTAGATCGTAATAGTGTTCGCTTAAAAGTATTAATTGAAGATTTATTTGATATTAGTAAAGCAACCAGTGGAAATGTTTCTTTAAACCTTACTCAAATTGATATTGTTTCTTTAATGAAACAAATATTATTTGAAAACAATGACAAAATAGCACAAACAAATTTAATTATTCGTGAAAGTTATAGTGATGAAAAGATATTATTAAATTTGGATTCACAAAAAACTTATCGAATTCTTCAAAATTTAATCACTAATATTATTAAATATGCAATGAAACAGTCTCGTGTTTACATTGAAATGATTGATTATGAGGAACAAGTAGAAATATCCTTTAAAAATATATCCGCTCAAGAGATTGATTTTGATCCTGAAGATATCGTCGAGCGCTTTGCTCGTGGTGATAAGTCAAGAAACACACAAGGTAGTGGACTTGGACTTGCGATTGCGAAAAGCTTTACAGAGCTTCAAAATGGTAGCTTCAAAGTACAAATCGATGGAGATTTGTTTAAAGTTATCCTGCGCTTTAATCGAAATTAGTATAAAAAATAGCTAAGATATCTCAATCGAGTATCTTAGCTATTTTATTTCTGTTTTATCGAAGCGTTTGTACAAATCAATAAATTCTCGGCATAGTATCTTAAATGCTTCTGCGCTCATGAGTTGATCTTCGGCATGGACCATTAATAAATCAACTGCTCGATTATCGCCACTGGCTTCACCTTGTATCAGTGTGGCATGAGCTCGATGACCTTTGGTGAACAGTTCATTTGCTTCTTTGAATAATTCATTGCAGCGTTCATAATTAGAGGCCTTAGCTTCTTGTATGGCTTCTATGTAAGCAGAACGTGCACTACCTACCGAGGATATAATTTCTAAACAAATATAGTCGGTATCTTTCATCCATTATATTCCTCTAATACTTTCAGTGCTTCCTCTAACACAGCAGCACCATTCATTGTGCTATATTGCATCATATCGATTACTCTTACTGGAATATCACGAGCAATTTTCTGCGTATTCTCTAGCATAAAGCGAACCTGGGGACCAAGTAAAACAATATCGGCCATTTTAATATGCTTTTCACTATCTACTTCACCAATCGCCCATATCGTCGCATCAACACCTTTTTCATCCGCAGCATCTTGCATTTTATTAACCAACATTGAAGTTGACATACCTGCTGAACACATTAATAAAATTCTCATTTATTACTTACCTCCTTTGATCCTAAACATTCTATTTAATTAAAGCACTTTTTAAAGATATTATCTATCTTTTTTATATTTTTATATTGAAAACCGTAAAAATCAGTTCAATTGTCCAAAAGAAACGGTTTCTTTTTGAAAGACATATCATATTTTTCTAATTTATTATATAATATGAAATAAGAGAGAGGTGCTATGATGAGTGAATTACTAAATAATTTTATATTAGGATCCTTACTATTTTGGTCTTTTTATTATCTTTGTCACAAAACAATGAGAAAATTCTCATCCACTAGTGTTTCCTTTTTCATCATGTTAGCTTTATATGCAGGGGCTAGTTGTTGTTATTTCTTTATTGATATACTACCTCAATTAGAATATATTGCTTATATCTTTGGGTTTTTACCCTTTATCATAGCGCCATTATTATTCAAAGATGAATTAAGAAAGATTCTTTATATCTTTGGTTTTAATTTCTTATTTATTACCGTTTGTTCAAATTTCATGTTGTTTTTTTTCCAGGGTGCATTTATTCAAGTACCACCAAGTTTAATTACCTATAAACTTGAAGCTATGATTGCTTTCTACTTCGTTGTTTTCTTATTCATTAACTTCTTACTTAGCAAGTCAATCAAGCGCGCAATCAATACCACTCATCTGGTAACGATATCCATCCTGTCTTGTTTGTATATCGCATGCTCACTTATCTTAATTACTTATCCTTATTTATATAATGAATTTCATCTGATTCAATTTGACTATCTACAACTACAAATTATCTTGCATGCCAGTTTTTTCTTACTTGCGCTTATCTTTCATTGTTATTTAGTCATGCGACCTTCAAAAGAAAAAATTGCTCCAGAGGTTTTGGAAACAGTTGTAGTAGAAAAAGAAATTCCTGAAGAACCACAAGAAGAAACAATCGATGATGTGGATTTAATGAAAAGTAAATTCATTGATAATATATTACTTGGTTATCAAGTCATTGAAAATAAGATTTGTATGGATCATGAAACTTATGAAAAATTATCGCAATCCCTTGCCAACAGCAATTCCTTAACCGCTAAAGTATATCTTGATCAATTAGAACTAGAATCACAAAGTTATCGTTTAAAACACTTATGTGATAGTGAAACGATTAATAAAGTGTTAGCATTCTATCAATACCAATATCTACAATCTGGTATTTATCTACATACAACTATTAATTTAAATAATCCACTTATTTTTAATGAAATAGACTTAAGTTTCTTAATTGCTCATTTTTTAGATAAAGCAAAGAAAGCATCCCTTGCTAGTACGCTAGAAGAAGAACCTTATATTAATTTCTTTATAAAGAATAAAGATAATCATATGATGATGATCATTGATATTAATAGTGATAAAGAAAATGATATCGTTGATCCACTCTATGAAAGTCTTGTGGCAAGCATGAAGGGAAAAATTGATGTTCACAGTGAAACAAAATTCTCACCTTCTAAAATATT
>JAVXTH010000028.1:0-18949 GCA_036642795.1 Erysipelotrichaceae bacterium | reverse complement strand
CTCGATATCTTCGCTCAATCAAAGTACAAATTCCTTCAATCAATTCACTGCGTTGGGCAATATTACCTGATTTTGAATAGATCTTATATGTGATAATATCTTTACTACCATATAAAACAATATCCATTTCTTTCTTTGTGAATTTTTCAATCGGTTTATCTAAATCAATATCATAAAAATCACAAAGGGCTTTAAATCTTTGCCATTCTAAATTATCTTTACTAATAATATTCTTATAGTAAATAATTCCACCTTTACGAATGCTCTTTTTCTTATCTGGAATTAAATAATCAACATCCACTTCCATCGTAATACCTAGTCCCTTACAATTATCACAAGCACCAAACGGGGCATTGAATGAAAATAATCGTGGTTCTAATTTAGGAATTGAAAAGCCACAATACTTACAGGAATAGTTACTTGAAAATAAGATTTCTTCTCCATTATAAGCAACAACAACATTTCCATCACTTAGCTTTAATGCTGCTTCAAGGGAATCATGAAGTCGTGAGCGATCATCACTTTTTATGATTCGATCAACTATGACATCAATCGTATGTTTTTTAGTTTTTTCTAATGGTTCCATATCTTCAATTAAATGAATCGTTCCATCTACTCTTACTCTAATATAACCTTCTTTTTGAAGGTTTTCTAATAACTCTTTATGGGTTCCTTTTTTTCCTTTAATAATTGGTGATAAAATCATTAATCGTGTTTTATCTTCAATTAACATAATTCGATCGACCATTTGTTTAATTGTTTGAGAAGTGATTGGTTCATGATGAATGGGACAATAAGGAATTCCAATCCGTGCATATAACAGTCTTAAATAATCATATATTTCAGTAACCGTTCCTACCGTTGAGCGAGGATTGTTACTCGTTGTTTTTTGATCAATTGAAATAGCTGGTGATAATCCTTCAATGCTATCCACATCCGGTTTTTCACTGTTTCCTAAAAACTGTCTTGCGTAAGCACTTAAAGACTCTACATAGCGTCGTTGTCCTTCCGCATAGATCGTATCAAAAGCAAGCGATGTTTTACCAGATCCTGATACACCCGTCATAATAACAAACTGATCACGAGGTATATCAATATCAATATTTTTAAGATTGTTTTCTCTTGCACCTTTTATCGTAATGAAATCACGTTTCATATTCTCACCTCAATTACTACTTTCTTATTATACATTAGTATACCCCAAAGTTCTAATGTTTCGCATAATTTATACTAAAAAAGCAAGGTTATCCTTGCTTATGAATTACGAAGTTCTAATAAAATATCACGAAGTTGAGCTGCTCTTTCAAAATCTAATACTTTTGCGGCTTCTTTCATTTCTTTCTCTAAATTACTACACAATTTATCTTTATCTTTCTTATCAATTTTGTTTTTCTTCTTTAAATATAAAGCCGTCATACTTTGTGTTTCTTTACTGCGAACCACTTCATGAATTTCTTTGATAATTGTTTTAGGGGTAATTCCATGAACTTTGTTGTATTCCATTTGAATGGAACGACGACGATATGTTTCATCAATCGCTTTACGCATTGATTTGGTCATTGTATCGCCATACATAATTACTTGTCCATGTTCATTACGAGCTGCTCGTCCCGTTATTTGAATCAAAGATCGCTCACTTCTTAAGAAACCTTCTTTATCCGCATCCAGAATTGCGATTAAGGATACTTCAGGAATATCTAAACCTTCTCTTAATAAGTTGATACCAATTAGCACATCATATTTTCCTTTACGTAAATCACGAATAATTTGCGTTCGCTCAATTGTCTTTACTTCATGATGTAGCCAAGCTACTTTAAAATCCATACTCTTTAAATATCTTGTTAAGTCTTCTGCCATTCGTACCGTTAAAGTTGTCACAAGCGTTCGCTCATTCTTTTCGATTCGTTTGTGTATTTCCTCTACTAAATCATCAATTTGACCTTTGCTTGGACGTACATCAATGTTGGGATCAAGTAAGCCGGTTGGTCGAATAATTTGTTCAACAATTTCACCGTTGGTTTTTTCAAGTTCATAATCACCAGGTGTTGCTGATACAAAGATTGCTTGGTTAATCATTGACTCAAATTCTTCAAAACGAAGTGGTCGATTATCTAATGCACTTGGTAAGCGAAAGCCATAGTTTACTAATACTTCTTTACGAGCACGATCTCCATTATACATGCCTCTTACTTGAGGAAGAGAAACATGGGATTCATCGACAACTAGTAAAAAGTCATCCGGGAAATAATCAAATAATGTATAAGGTCGAACCCCAGGTGCTCGCCCATCAATATGACGAGAATAGTTTTCAATTCCTGGACAAACACCAAATTCACGTAGTGCTTCTACATCATAGCGAGTGCGTTGTTCCAAGCGTTGTTTTTCTAGAAGTTTACCTTCTTTTTCTAAGCACGCTAAGCGCTCCTGTGCTTCTTGGCTAATTGTATCACACGCTCTTAAAATAATATCGCGACTTGTGGCATAACCACTTGCTGGATAAATAACATAAACGCTATAAGCATTTAGTACTTTTCCACTGAGTGGATCAACTTCACAAATACGTTCTATTTCATCATCAAATAATTCAATTCGTAGAATATATGCATCACTGTGACCTAAAGCAATTTCAATGTTATCGCCTCTTACTCGAAAACAACCACGTTGTAAATCGATATCATTACGAGTATATTGACGAGCTACTAATTTTGAAATTAAAACTTTGCGATCAATGAGCTCGCCTACGCGAATCGAAAAGAACATATCGCGATATTGTTCTGGATTACTTGCACCATAAATGCAGGCAACCGATGCGATGATAATCGTATCTCTTCGCTCTAGAATGGAATTAACCGCGGCCATTCGCAACATATCTAGTTCCATATTCGTTGTCGCATTTTTATCAATGTAAGTATCACTGCTTGGCAAATATGCTTCTGGTTGATAATAATCAAAGTTTGATACAAAATATTCAACTCGATTTTCAGGAAAGAATTCTTTAAATTCTGAATAAAGCTGACCAGCAAGTGTTTTATTATGAACAAATACAAGGGTTGGTTTATTCACTCTTTCTATTACTTTAGAAATCGTAAAGGTTTTACCAGTTCCCGTTGCTCCTAATAATACTTGTTGTTTCTTGCCTTCATCAATTCCTTTCACCAATTCTTCAATGGCTTTTGGTTGATCTCCGGCTGGCTCGAATTTTGATACTACTTTAAATAGATGTTCATCCATGGAGTACCTCAAAGGCTTTTTGCATCTGTAAATCAAGTTGGCTTTCTTCTTCACGCCATTTTAAAGCACTTGATGATAATAGAGAATTTAAAACTTCATTATTAATTTCCCCAGTTACTTCTAAGCCTTTATCTCTTTGATATTGTTTTAAAGCTGCACTTCCTTTATAAGAAAAATACTCATCTTTTCGATCCACATCATAGCCTAAGAAACCTAAATGAATTTGAGCGACTTTCGCAACTGTTGATACACTGTCTACTTTTACGCTAACATCTTTTTTCATTTGTGGTACTCTTGTCATTAATGCTTCATCTAGAGAAATCTTAATATCTGGTTGTAATCCTTTCCCATTGATTTTCTTTCCTTTGGAAGTTAACCATTCACCGGTTGTATACTTTAAAGTACTGTTATCTTTAAAAGGTGCTGTGATTTGAATGGTTCCTTTTCCATATGTCTTAGTTCCAATTAATTTAGCTCCTACTTGTTCTCTTAAACAAGCAGCTAACACTTCGGATGCACTAGCCGTATCCCCATTCACAAGAATTGCGATATCATCGTATTTAAAATGATTCGTATTCTCTTTCACATAATAAGGTGTGATTTCACCTTTGATGTTTTCTTGTTTGAAAATAGTTTTACCTTCCTCTAATAAATAAGAGGCGATATCAACCGCAGCTACTAAGTAACCACCACCATTATCTCTTAAATCAATTACTAATTTTTTAACTCCTTGTTTTTGAAAGTTCTTTAAATATTGACCTACTTCTTCACCAGTTGTATCCGCAAAGGAAGAAATTTCTAAAATACCAATTTGATCTTTTACTTCGCCAAAAACTGAATTATTTACTTCTCTACGTTCAACATTAAATTCAATTGCTTTATTCTCACGCAATACTTCTATTTTTACGGTTGTTCCCGATTTACCTTTGATTAATTTTGATACTTCATCACTTGTGTATTTTTCTAATGTTTTATCTTCTACTTTATGAATGATATCTCCCTTAACAATTCCTACTTCTTGAGCAGGACTACCAAGGAATACGCGATCGACAATAAATTGGTCGTTTCCCTTATAATACTGAATCCCAATTCCATAAAAATGGCCTTCTAAAGAACTCGCAAAGCTCTTTGATACATCCGCATCCATATAACGCGTATGGATATCGCCACCACTGTTTACCATACCTTCAATCGCACCACTCATTAACTGTTCATCTAGTTTTTTACTGTCTTTCCCAAAATACCATTCATTCTTCATGATTTGATAGATGGTATCAAACTTCTCAGAAGCAAATGAATTGTTTGAACTATTACCATGATATAGATTTGAGGCAAAGAAACCTAAGCAAAAACACACGATACAAAAAGTAACCGTGGCAATACGACGATTTCGTTTTTTCTTTTCAGCTTCTACTTCATCCGGCCATTTATGTCTCACTAATTTATAACGCACGGTTTTTTTATTCTCCATATCACTCACTCCTTAAGTTATGCTGCAGGTGTAAATCGATTACAATCCATTAAAAAGATAAAACAAGGTTAACGTTTTATCTTATTTTTTAGTTTTCTTAAGCCTTCATATAAATGATAAGATTTAGGATCAACGACATAAATAAAATCACCAATCAATTCTCCAACCTCACCTTTAAAACCATTCTTAAATTCATAAATACCGAAGTCTTCTGCACTTTCATTAAAAATGCCAGAAATGCCATAAAAATTATAACGTTTAAAATCATGATGCAATGTGTATTTCATCATGTACCATTGTAAAGCATAAGGTCCATTAAAATGCATATATTGATCATAGGCACCACTGAACAAATACATTACTTCATCCCCATAAGGAATAAAAATAGCACCAGCAAGATTAATCACATCGCCTTGCTTTCGCAATTCTTTAATCTCTTCCATTTTCTTATCATAAACTTTAATCGCATCGATAAGTTGTTGCTTTTTCATTTCATATTTTTTTGATACTTGAATTTCATTGGCTTTCTCAAGTGCTACTAAATCCGCTTTTTCTTTCTCTAAAGCAGCTTGCATCAATGGCTCATAATCATTTAAATCTAACTTTGCATATAACATTTTCAGATTATTTGTTTTACTAAAATTACGATACATCGCTTGATAATATTCAAAAGTGTGGTCAATAAAACCGCGACGACTTGATGTATGTTCCATCATTTTTTTAAAGCCATCCAGTTCTTCATATTTCACATCTTCTACTTTTATTCCGGTTTTTATCGTTTTATTAATCGAACGACGTCTTAATTGATCAAAGCTTTTTAATAATGCTTCTTCATTATCGACTTTTAAATCACGATAATACATCCATCTTGGTTCACTGAAATCATCATAACCAACGCTATAGCCTTGGTGTTGATAACCAAGTTTACTTAAACGATCTACAATATCTCGATTATCAAAGCCACCTTCTACTACTTCTCCTGCACCATTTCGTTGTTGAAGAAAGATATAGGGGTCAATCTTTAAATACATACAGTTCTTACTTTTCGCATAAGCGATTAAATGTTCATGAAAGAAAGTTAATAGTTCATTATTTCTAAAATCAATTAAATATCCACGCATTGCCTGAAAATAAGTCTTACCAAAATGAGCATCTCGATAAGATACCATACTTCCTGCGATGATTTTATTATTTTCTTTTACACCTAAATATACAACCTGCCACCCAAGTTCTTTACGCATATTTCCCATTGCGATACTTTGCCAGAAGTTGCGATAAGGATGTTGAAGAGCGAATTCATTATATTCTTGTTCCTTTAGTTCTAAAAATTCCATATGTTAACTTCCTCGCTTTTTATTCATGTTAGTATTATACCATGATTCTTTTCCTTTTAAACCTTATTTGAATGTTTGGTATACAAAAAAGATGACCATTACCTGTCATCTTTTATGATTTTATGGGAATACGGATTCTGGTTTTATTCGACAACCTAAGTTACTACAACCACCCGGCGTCCTCCAACCAGTTCCATAAGAGAAATCTGCGGTACGAGAGAAATAATCCGCTGCTTCATTAAGTGAAACATTTAATTTAACGACTTCGATATGGGAGTGAGGTCCAGTTGAGTTTCCACTACTACCTACTAAGCCAATCACATCGCCGGCAAATACTCGGTTTTTGCCAATCGCATATAAGTTGTTCTGTTGAAGATGATAGAAGTTTAAACCATAGTTAACTCCATTAACACTTGTTAATAGATGAACGGTATTACCTCCACCATAAGGATAGCCACACTGACTTCCATAAAAACCAGTTGAGGCACATGGATTGTTCGCATACATAACAAATGCTTCTGCTGGGGCAACAATTGGGGTACCTCTACCAACTGCATAATCGACACCTAAATGTACTCCTCCACCAAAACTGGATGGATAGTACCAAGTACCTGCTGATATGTAAGCACCTTGAATTGGGCGAATAAAGCCAGCATTGGAAACGTCTCCAACAAGGCCACCACGATTTGGCATAAAGGCGATTACATCGTCAATTTTAACTTGAACTTCACGCATCTTAGCTTCAATGATTGCTTCTTGTGAACGTAAGATGTTTTGTGATTCTAAGGTTTTAGCTTTCATTTCTTCCACTACTTTTTTATCAATTTCTTCTTGGGCAAGAATTTGAGTTTGTTGTTCTTCTAAACGTTTTTGATCATCTTTCATCAAATCCATTTTCTTTTTATCTTCTTTCATTAATTCAATTTGTTTCTTATCGTTCTTAGTTATTTCTTGAACGCCATCCACATTTCGAACCAATTCCAGTAAGTTCTTAGAACCCATGATGAAATCAAAATACATGTTTGTTCCGATTAATGGTTGCTCCGCAACCATTCTTTTCTTTATTTGATCATTACGAGCATCAATTTTGCTCTTTACTTCAAGGATTTGCACATCAATCCGGGCAATCGCATCTTGAATGATCGCAATGCTATTCTTTGTTCCGGCAATCGATGCTTCTAGTGCTTCAATTTGTCCTTGATATTTCGTTACTAATTTACCTAAAGCTGATAAATCTCCTTTTGCTTTTTGAAGTTCTTTGTTCATATTATTAACTTCATTTTGTAGCTTATCTGCTTTTGCGCGGATGTAAGATTCAAATTCACTACAAATACCTTCATCTGCCCCTTCTTTACTACAAAGGGTACGGTAATAGGATTCATTTCCTTCAAAATCCGTTGCTTTTATATTTGAACCAGTTGGGAATATAAATAATAAAAGCAAGATCATAAATAAAATTTTCTTTTTCATCGTCTCCACCTCAAATATTTACTAACCGATAAGAAGCTTCCAATCGCTCCAACTAAAACACCGGATAAGATTAAGATTCCTGAAAGGATAAATACAAATGGGAAAACTGGCTGAAATTGGAACATTGAGAATGAACCATTTCCCATTTGACTATAAATATATTGATAACCAAAACATGTGACTAGCACCGGTATTACGGAACCCATCAGACCGATGATCATTCCTTCAATCATAAATGGCGTTTTAATAAACCAGTTAACTGCACCTACATTTCGCATAATCGATATTTCTTTATTTCTTGCATAGATGGTCATTTTAATTGTGTTTTGAATTAAGAAGATAGCTAAGATTGATAAAGCAATTACAAAGACTAGACCACCATCACGAATCGATTTAAATAAACTGATCATCGTGTTAATGCTACTTCCACCATATTCGGCTTTTTCAAAGCCATCGATTTTTAGAATTTGTTTACTTACGACATCAATGGAATCAGCATCCTTAACATCAACAATGAAAGCATCACGAAGGGGATTTTCACTGCCTTCATAAACACTCCATATTTTACCTTTTTCTTTAATAAATGCTTTTAATTCTTTATCTTTATTAGAAAAAACGACTTTCTTTACATTTTCAATTCCTTCTAATTTTGTTTGTAACTTCGCAATTTGTTTTTCTTCACTCATCAAAGGATCGACGGTGACATGGATTTGAATGCCTTCTTCAATCCCTTTCGTGAAACTTGATACGTTGGTTGTAATCATTAAAAACATCGATGTTAATAATAACGTAACCATTACCGCACTGGATGCGGATAACGAGATAGCGAAATGTCGAGCGACACTTTTAAATGCTGTTTTGATATGATACGGTAGGCTTTTTATAAATTTAATCATGTTGTAAATAGCCTCCCTTCATAATATCCGCAACGACATAACCTTCTTCTAAAGCGATCGTGCGTTTCTTAAAACGGTTAACTAACGTAATATCATGAGTAACCATTAATATCGTTGTACCTTGTTCACGATTGATTACTTCTAACAACTCCATAATTTCAGCTGATTTATCCGGATCTAAATTACCGGTTGGTTCATCCGCAATTAAGACTTTTGGTTTATTCGCAATTGCTCTACCAATCGTTGCCCGTTGTTGTTGTCCTCCGGATAGTTCATGAGGAAAATTACGTGCTTTATCTTGAAGTGAAACAAGTTCTAATACTTCACGAACACGATGACGAACCGCTACTTTACTTTCTCCAATTACTTCTAAAGCAAAAGCAATATTTTCAAAAATAGTAAGACTAGGTAATAATCTAAAGTCTTGAAAGACAACCCCTATATTACGACGATATAAAGGTACTTTTGAGTGCTTTAATTTTCCTACATTAATATTCTCTACAAATACATTGCCTGAATTAGGTATTTCTTCCCCATCAAGTAATTTAATTAGGGTTGATTTCCCAGAGCCGGTTGGACCTATAATATAAACAAATTCACCATTATCAATTTGTAGATTAATATCTTTAAGTGCATACACACCATTTCTATATTCTTTTGATACATTTTCTAGTAATATCATGCGCTCACTCCTCACCAGATTATTATAACATAGTTTAAATATTTTTTAACTCATATCCGGTTGTTTTCGCTTACAATTCATGGAAACTATGTTGTTACAACGGTTTTAAAGGGCTTTATAAATATGTGAAATTATATTCTTATCACTTTTATATCTCTACAATCCAAAAAACATCCGAAAAAAAAGTGAATTGCTCAATTTTGAGAACTCACTTTTAATTTATTTGTGCTTTTAACCAAGCATAGATGAAACCATCTAATTCTCCATCCATTACGCCTTGCGTATCGCTTGTTTCATAATTCGTTCGATGATCTTTCACCATCGAATAGGGATGAAAAACATAAGAACGGATTTGGGATCCCCATTCAATTGCTTTCATTTCACCTTTAAACTCTTTAATCTTTGCTTCTTGTTCCTCAATCATCTTTTGATAGATTCGTGATTTCAACATATTCATCGCTGCTTCACGATTATCATGTTGGGAACGACCACTTTGACATGTAGCAACTAAGCCGGTTGGTTTATGAACAATGCGAATCGCACTATCGGTTTTATTGACATGTTGTCCCCCAGCGCCACTTGCTCGATGGGTATCGATTTGTAAGTCTTCACTTCGCAGTTCAATTTCAATTTCATTATTAAATTGGGGTAATACATCAACCGAGGCAAAGGTTGTATGTCTTCTTCCACCCGAATCAAATGGTGAAATACGGACCAAACGATGTACCCCTTTTTCAGCCTTTAAAAAGCCATAAGCCATATCGCCTTCAATTAAAATAGTAACTGATTTAATTCCAACTTCCTCACCAGCTAGATAATCAAGGACACTTACTTTATAGCCTTTGTTTGCGGCATAGCGTGAATACATGCGATAAAGCATATCAACCCAGTCGCAGGATTCTGTTCCCCCTGCTCCTGAATGTAACTCCATAATCACATTAGAATGATCATATTCATGGGATAATAACATTTTAATCTCAAAATCAGCAAATGTTTTCTCCATTGTTTCATATTCTTCTTGGGCAAGTTCAAATAATTCTTCATCATAATCTGCTTTTAAAATGCCATTCATTTCTTGTAGCGAAAGTAATGTTTTTAAAAGATGATCGTATAGATCAACAATATCTTTTAGTGCATTTAATGCTCGAACAATTGTTTGCGCATGATTTGCATCATTCCAGAATGTTTCATCTAAGGTAAGAAAAGTTAATTCTTCAATTTTATGACGTTTACTAGTTAAGTCAAAGTGACTCACCTAACGAGTTTAATTTCGTTAGATGAGTTTCAACTCCTTGTTTTAATTCATAAAGTTCCATATGTTTTAAGCCTCTTGCTTTTCAATCTGAATTTTTAAGGCAAAGAATACAACTTCACGAGCAATTCGCTCCATCATCTCTTCAAACATTTGATAGCCTTCTGAAACGTACGCTTGTAGTGGATTTGTTTGGGCATAAGAACGTAAGTGAATTCCATCACGTAATTTACTCATCATATCAATATGTTCAATCCAGTTACGATCCATGTTTCTTAAAACAATTGTTTTCTCGAATGGTAAGAATTGTTCTTTTACTTCCGCAATTTTATTTTCATAGATATTCCATGCTTTTTCACAACAGTATTTGCTTGCTTCTTCGCTTGTTTTACCTTTTAATTCTTCTTCACTAATTAAGTTTTCTTCAAAACCAAGTACTTCAAGTCCTTGTTTAATGGATCCACCATCAACTTGATTATCATGATTTTTTTCATTTACGTTGGCCATTACAACCCCATTGATTACTCGATCAAACATATCACGAACAATTCCATGAACATCTTCATTGTCTAGGACAAAGTTTCTTTGATTGTACATAATTTCACGTTGTTGACGTAAAACATCATCGTAATCTAGTAATTGTTTACGAACATCAAAGTTGTAGCCTTCGACACGTTTTTGAGCTTGTGAAATTGATTTTGTTACCATTTTAGATTCAATTTGTTGATCGCCTAAAGTCTTAAATAAGCCTTCTAATTTTTCTCCACCGAAACGTACCATTAATTGGTCTTTTAAAGAAACATAGAAACGTGAATGACCTGGATCACCTTGACGTCCACTACGACCACGTAACTGATTATCGATACGACGAGATTCATGACGTTCACTACCAAGAACCACTAAACCACCTAATTCTCTTGATTCAGGTGTTAATTTAATATCGGTACCACGACCTGCCATATTGGTGGCAATTGTTACGGATTTAACGCGGCCTGCTTTCGCAATAATTTCAGCTTCACGGGCATTGTTTTTGGCATTTAATACTTCATGTTTGATACCTTTTTTATGAAGTAAACCAGAAACTAATTCACTGACTTCAACGGAAATCGTACCAACTAAAACCGGTTGGCCTTTTTCATATAATTCACTGATTTCATTTACCATCGCATTAAACTTAAGCTCCGGCGTTGCGAAAATCGCATCTGGGAAATCTTCACGAATAACGGGACGATTGGTTGGAATTTCAATAACTCGCATATTATAGATGGATAAGAATTCTTCTTCTTCCGTTTTTGCGGTACCGGTCATACCAGCAAGTTTTTCATATAGACGGAAAAAGTTCTGATACGTAATAGTTGCCAGCGTCGTTGTTTCTTCTTTGATCGTAACGCCTTCTTTTGCCTCAATGGCTTGATGTAAACCATCACTATAAGCACGGCCCTTCATCAAACGACCGGTAAACTGATCGACGATAACAATTTCATCATCTTGAACAACATATTCAACATCGTTCATCATAATATAGTTGGCACGTAATGCTTGTTGGATATGGTGAACCAATTGCGTATGTTCTACATCATATAAGTTTTTAATTTTAAAATGTTTCTCGGCTGTTTTAACTCCAGCTTCACTTAACATAACTTGACGAGTTTTTTCATCAATTTCAAAGCTTTCTGGTTTTAATTTCTTCGCAAATTGGTCCGCTTGAATATATAAGTTGGCTGTTTTCTTTTCTCCACCAGAGATAATCAATGGTGTTCTAGATTCATCAATTAAGATGGAGTCAACTTCATCTACAATGGCCATATGCAAAGGACGTAATACACGATCTTTCACATCGGTAACCATATTATCACGTAAATAATCAAAACCTAATTCAGAATTGGTTGTATACGTTATATCACAAAGATAAGCTTCACGTTTTTGTCTAGGTGTTAGAATACGAGCATTTACGCCAACCTTTAATCCAAGGAAGGTATAAATTTGTCCCATCCACTCAGCATCACGGCTCGCTAGATATTCATTGACCGTAACAACATGGACACCTTTACCACTAATGGCATTTAAATATACGCACATAACCGAAGTAAGGGTTTTACCTTCACCGGTTTTCATTTCCGCAATATCGCCACCATTCATTGCGATTGCACCCATGATTTGTACCAAGTAAGGATATTCACCAATAACTCTTTTTGCGGCTTCACGTGCCGTAGCAAACGCTTCATTTAAAAGGCTATCAAGACTTTCACCATTTTGATAACGTTCTTTAAATTCTTCCGTTTTACCTTTTAGTTCCTCATCGCTTAGTGCTTCCATTGCACTGCTATAAGCATCTACTTCTTTTGCTTGTTTTTCTAATTCATTGACCCTGCGTTTATCTCCGCTAAATAGTAAGTCGAGAATACTCATATTTCATCCTCCAAGTAATTTCTTTTTATTTTATCGCACTTTTGATTATAACATACTGCTGCTTTTATTAAAACACTAACCATTCAATTGCCTTGCATTCAATTAAAAAAAGAAAGAAAACAAGTTCTTTCTTACTTTATATTTATAGCTTAACAATATTATGCGCTTGTATTCCACGCTCACTTTCAACCATATCAAATTCAACTAACGTTTCAGGTTCAATTGTTTTAAAGCCTTCCATCATTAACTCTGAATAATGAAAGAATACTTCACGTTCATCTTCTAATGTGATAAACCCAAACCCTTTTCCTTGGTTAAACATCTTAATTTTTCCTTGCATTGTTTTTACCAGCCTTTCTTATGCTTTCTATTATAATCACTTCTATTTTTAAAAGCAATTATCGATTCAACTAGCTTCCTTTTTTTCGCTTTTTCTAAGAATAATGGATTTGCACTCAAGGCTAGTATTTCAATGGGATAGCCATGTCCTTCTAATAGATGACAAGCCCATTTCATAGTAGCTGACGTTGTTATCACATCATCGATAATTAAAAGTGGGGCTTCAGGAAACGTAAACCCTGGTTTTATTTTCATTATCTTTTGAATATTTTTACGGTTTAAAAAAGTTTGAAGTGATTGTTTATGTACCTTTGTTTTATAAAATGGATCTAATATTGGAAGTTTGATTGCTTTCAACATTTCACTCATATGATGAAAACTACGCATGGCAATCTTTTCTTGATTGGATGGCATAATCACAATTTGAAAGCCACGATAGCGTTTGTTGATTCTTTCCACATCGAGATGAAAGAAAATCGGTGCTAGGGCAATGTCACGGTTTTCCTTAAATCGATATAGATCATCTTCCAGTTCATCATTATAAGTATAAAGAATATGACAAGGTATGTTTTCAAGGTTGGTGTGAACATCAATGCGCTCAAATGCTTTGCGACATTTTCCACAAATAATATCATCGCCTTTCAGCCACCCGACAAGATCCATTCCTTGATCAACATCGCCCATACATACAAGACAGCGCTCACTTTTCATGTTGAAAACCTTGGGATGCATTCATTTTCCTTAAGGCAGCTTGAGCACGTTGAATCGAAAAGCTCTTCTTTGTACATAAGAATAAACCTTCCCCACTTGGTTCCTCCACACTTCTTCCCACTCGTCCAATCATTTGAATTAAACTTGCTTCATCAAATACGCTATGATCACTTTGTAAGATTACAATATGAATTCCATTGATGGTAATCCCTCGCTCTAATATCGTCGTCGTAAACAATACTTGATATTCATAATCACGAAATTTCTGTATAACGCCTTCTTTGTCTTTTGTTTTTGAAGTAAAACTATGAGCATGAAACAACCATTTAAAAACTAAAGCTAATTGATTCGCAAGATCAATGGTTGGCACAAAGACAAGAACCGGTATTTTACATTTTACTTTTCGGATTAGAAACTGGATTAAATAATAATATTGAAAAAGCGGATAGGTACAAATAATTGTTGGTTCAACTAATGGGTGGGCATGCGGACGAATAAATAACTCTACCATTTTGATTTCATCGTTTGAAACTTTTCGCAGTAGTGCTTCATCTGGTGTCGCACTTAAATAAATAATATTGCCAATGCAAGCATTCATCGCAATATGTTCTAAGACTTCATTATGTTTATAAGGAAAGGCATCTACCTCATCCATAATTAACAAATCAAAGCTTTGATGATAACGATAGAGTTGATGCATCGTACAGACAATTAAATCACCATCTACTATATCGGTATAGCCTTCACAAACCGCAATTACCTTAAGTGATGTAAAGGCTGCCTTCATCCTGTCACAAATTTCTAATACAACTTGTCTACGGGAGATCGCAAAGCCGACTTTTTTGCCTGCGTTTAAATAATGCTTGATGCTATCCATTACAATTTCTGTCTTACCAGAACCACATACGGCATAAACTAACACATCTTGTTTTGCCTTTAAATACAACGCAATTTCTTTACTACAACGTATTTGTTCTTTTGTTAGTGGATATTTTAACTGATAGGTACAGCGATGTTTATGAACAGCGTATTCCTTTTTTACTATTTGTTCGCCAACATTCAGCCTACCAAAATTAACACACTTACGACAATACCATGTTCCTCGATCTTTATAAAAGTAAGCATCGTCCGTGTTTCCACACCGCTCACAGCGCATCGCCATTCCCCCTACTACTAGATATGCGCAATTTCAAAGAACTCCTAATCGATTGTTTCTTTTTTTTCTCTGCTCGTGACACAGTCTAATATAACCCCTTTGCCACGGATACCTATTAAACCACTTAATTCCCAGTTTTTTATATAAGTTCTAGTTCTAGATGATAAATTGATTAAACGAAAGCCAATATTACTATATTCTAATAATTCACAATTTGTCTTAAGAAAACGATAACCTGGCATACCAATTGATTTCACTTGTTTCATATCAATGGTTACTTTTTCTAATATTTCTAGATTACGAAAAATAAACTGATTAATATAAAGAATCGTTTCCTCATCTAACTCTTTTCTAATCGTAAACTTAACTCTTTCCTCGGTTATTCTAACTAACTTGAATCCCATTTTAATTACCCCTTTTCAAGTATTATGTCATGCCTTCACACAACTAAAAGGATGCGACTAACGTGCATCCTTACTTTCTTATTTAAAAACTTTCTCGCTCATCCACATCATTCATTAGATGCTTAATATCATGTTGAACCATATCATAGAGTTCTTCTTGCATTCTTTTTGTATCAAACATTTCATCTTCGATTATAACTTGATCTATTATTTTAAATGATCCATCATAGATAAAACTTGCGACACTTTGTTCGTATAAATATTGAATTCGTATTTTTATAATGAAATATTCACCTTGAATCTCTCTTGAGATTTCATCTAGTTTTACTTTTTTTAATACTTCCTTGTCTTTTCTTTGAACATTCACATTACATAAGTGGTAATTAATGAATTCATAAGCCGAGGAACTATTAACTAATTGAACTACTTGATGATCATTAAACCAATATAAGTAACCTAGAAAACACCAAGCGATGGTGGATGATAAACTATAAACATAGAACACACCATAATCAAACATACCTGCGATAAACTCACTTAACACAAGTAAGCTCATCATCAGTACAATGAAATAAGAAGCGTGATGCGCATATTTCTTTAAAGTATTCCAAATCATTATGAAACTCTTAAAGGCAAAAACAAGCATAATACATAAACCAAAGACACCGCTCGTTAGTAGTGCTTCCACAAATAAATTATGAGCATGGACGACTTGTGGTGCTTGAATAACACTTGCGCCAGGATCGATCATCATACCCATTCTTCTAAAATTATTTGCGCCAATCCCAAAGATTGGGGATTGTTTCCACACTTGATAAGAGGTATGTAATAACTCTACTCGACCACTTGATATATCATCGACTAAAACAATTATTTTATGGATGTTTTCACTTTTTCCTTCTTTGATTAAAGAAGCGATTTCAATCATTTTCTCAAATTGAAAACGTTCACCTTTTTCAATAACTAAACCTTGTACTTGGGGAATAACTAATAAAGCTTTTTGGGTAATGCCACTTCCAAATAAAACCAAGATACAGGTTACAAAGGCAAGCGCAATTTGACGAAACTTAGAATATTTTCGATCTTTGAATACTTTATAATACATAGCCCCAAAGATAATCAATGCTAAGATAAGTAAAGATACACGACATCCGGTTAAGATGATATACAAGGTTTGAATAATGATGTTAAGAATATAAAAGAAACGATATTTATATTTATTGCGAATCGCAATAAAGGCAAATACAATCATCATACAAGCTAAGATACTTGCTGGATTACAATTAAAATAAACTCCGAATAAACGCGATCCCACTAAACCTAAATAAGCACCATTGTTTGTTAATGAAAGATTAAATAGAAACATGAATAAGGAAAGCACACCACCAATAAAAACTAAAACACTTGAAAAAGGAATGATGATTCTTATTTCATGTTTGATATCATCTAACGTCATATGCTTTGGATTAGAAAAGATAAAGATAAAGATAATGAATTGAGTAAAACACATTATATAAGAATTCATGTTGCTATAGGTTTTATTTAAATAGGTAGCAAATAATAAAAGTGAAGCATATAGTATCAGTAAAAGAATATTATAGCGTTTGAATTCCATTTTCTTTGAATAGATTTCATAGCCAAATAAAAGAATCGACCATATCATAACAAGATAAACAAGTGGATTGGTTTCAATCTTAAAATATCCTAGACTTAATGTATTCGTGAATACAAAAAAGATAAAGAATAATTTAAAATACAATCGTGACATTAACTTATCCATTACTATCTCCCCTTAAGTTAACTTATTTACAGGTAACTAAATAATTCCATGAATCTTTACACATCTGCTCGATGTTCTTTTCTGCTTTCCAGTTTAGTTCTTTATATGCTTTTGTCGTATCGGCATAACAGGCTGCGATATCCCCATCGCGGCGTGGACCAATCACATAAGGTAAATTCATCTGGTTCGCTGAATTAAAAGCAGCGACAATTTGTAAGACACTATAACCAATTCCGGTTCCAAGATTATAAGCATCAATTCCAATATGTTGTTTTGCTAGTTTATTTAAAGCACAAACATGCCCCTTAGCTAAATCAACTACATGGATGTAATCGCGAACTCCGGTACCATCAATGGTATCGTAATCATTTCCAAATACATTTAAATGGTCGAGTTGATGATTCGCAACTTGGCAAATATAAGGCATTAAGTTATTAGGAATCCCATTTGGGCTTTCCCCAATTAAACCACTTGCGTGGGCTCCAATCGGATTGAAATAACGAAGTAAAGCAATATTCCAACGATCATCAGCTGTATGTAAATCATTTAAAATTTGTTCAATCATTAATTTAGTTGTCCCATAAGGATTTGTTGTTGGCCCTAAAGGAAAATCTTCACGAATGGGAACACTTAACGGATTTCCATAAACGGTTGCACTTGATGAAAAGACTAAATTAAAACAATCATGTTTAGCCATTGTTTTACATAAAACAAAGGTACTAATTAAATTGTTTTCATAATACATCAAAGGTTTCTTAACGGATTCTCCGACTGCTTTATAGCCAGCAAAATGAATTGCCGCATCAATTTTATGTTCTGTGAAAATTTTGTCCATGATTTTCTCATCACAGACATCTCCTTCATAAAATACGATATCTTTGCCACTTATTTTTTTTATTTTCTCAACGACTTCAATTTTTGAATTGTATAAATTATCAACAATGACAACTTCATTGCCAGCAGCTAATAATTCAACACATGTATGACTTCCAATAAATCCAATTCCACCACATACTAATATTTTCATAAGAAATATCCTCCATTTGTGATACCTTTAAACATTATACAACAATCTAAAAAAAAGGGCGAATACTTCTTATTCTCCACAAAAGCAATAAATGATGCTTTCTTCCTCTTCTTCTTCGATGATATCAATGTTTTCATTTCCAAGTAAAACTCCATTTATATAGAAAAGATGATTTTGAAATAAAGTAATTTTATAAGCTTCATCCATGTATTCATATGTTTTAACTTCATCCACCATATGGGGAGAGAAATCAATATCGAGTAAATGATTCCCAATTTCTAAATCTTTTGCGGCAGGGATCGAGGCATAAGTACAAACACGATAATCTTCACTACATAAAATCGGTTCGATATCTAATGCGGAAACAAATACTAATTCTTTTACCCATTCTTTTGAAATGTCTAAAACACTCGTAGCACCATTTCTACAAAGAATTCGATCGCCTACTTTTAAATCACTCAGGCAGATTTGCTTACAATCTTCTTTTGTAATCTTACTATTTTTTCCTAATAAATATTTGCTTGTTGAATGTATTGTTGTCATAAGTACCTTTCATTAAAATCTGCTACTACTCATTGTAATGGATTATAAGTACAACCGCAATCTTTATTCCTTTTATGTTTAAAATGTTCCATTGAAGAAACAAGCGAGGTATGCAGTAGCATAAGAAAAGATGACCTATCACAAGATAAGTCATCCAAACTATTTTATTTATTTCATCTGTCTACTTGCCAGAGAACTGATCAATTGGTTCACCTTATTGTTTTTATTCAGTTGGTGTTTCTCC
>JAVXTH010000027.1:0-19474 GCA_036642795.1 Erysipelotrichaceae bacterium | reverse complement strand
ATTCATTAATGGTAATTAAACGCTTCGGCGTTTTTTTATATTATTACTATTTTTTTGTAATTTATACGTAGGATATTATGGGTAATTAAGATTGACTGTGTTATAATAATGCTATCCTGAATTTTAAGGAAGAGGTGGTTTTATGAAGAAAAAGCATATTGGCTTATTGGTGGGAATCCTCGTATTGGATCAAATAAGTAAAATATTTGTTGATCATATTGTGAAACTAAACGAAAGTTTAGTAATGATACCAAATTTTTTTCATATAACATATGCACACAACAGTGGTGCAGCATGGAGTATGTTGGAAGGTAAAATGTTATTTTTCTATATAGTTGCGATCGGCGCCTTAATCGCAATGTTTCTATTTTATCGTAATGCGAAAGCAGAGGATAAATTATTTAAAGTTGGCATAGTTTGTATGGCAGCAGGTACACTAGGTAATTTTATTGATCGTTTATTATTTCAATATGTTCGAGATTTCTTAGACTTTTACATATTTGGTTATGATTTCCCAATCTTTAATATTGCGGATATGGCACTATGCATCGGTGTCTTATTGATTATAATTGATGTTGTAAGGGAATACTTACAGGAAATAGGAGTGATGAAGTGATTAAAGAAGAAAATTGGATTATTAGCGAAGAAGAAGTAGGGCTTCGTTTGGATAAACTTTTAACGCAAAGAGCAAGTGAATTATCAAGGAACCGAATTCAACAGTTGATTGAAAATGGGGATGTTTTAATTGATGAGAAAATAAGAAAAAGTAATTATAAAGTAAAACTAAATGAAAGATTATTTTTAAGGATTCCAGAAGATGAAGAATTAGGGGCAGAACCTGAAGATATGGATTTGGATGTTTGTTATGAAGACCACGATATTATCGTTATCAACAAAGCAAAAGGAATCGTTGTTCATCCAAGTATCGGAACACCCAATCATACCTTAGTGAATGCTTTGTTATTCCATTGTAAGGACTTAAGTGGCATCAATGGAGTATTACGTCCAGGAATTGTTCATCGCATTGACAAAGACACAAGTGGCTTGTTAGTCGTAGCTAAAAATGATATTGCTCATCAAGCTCTTGCGGCTCAATTAGTAGATAAAACCATGCACCGTAATTATGTTGCTTTGGTTCATGGAGTGATGGAACATGATTATGGAACAATTGATGCACCGATTGGTCGTGATGAAAAAGATCGCCAAAGAATGTGCATTACGTCAAAGAATAGCAAACCAGCAATTACCCATTTTAAAGTGAGAGAACGCTTTGATGAATACACTTTAGTTGAATGTCGTTTAGAAACAGGAAGAACGCATCAAATTCGTGTTCATATGCAATATATTAAACATCCGATTGTTGGTGATCCTAAATATAGCTATCGTAAAACAATGGACTGTGAAGGACAATTGTTGCATGCTTATGAATTAACACTCGTTCATCCTCGCACCAAAGAAACGATGAGCTTTCATGCACCTATTCCACAGGAATTTGAAGATATTTTAGTGGAATTAAGAAGAAATAAGAGGTGATTGTATGGAATATCGTAAGGAAGATGTCTTTGTATTTCAATTAGTTAATTACTTTGTGAAGAATTATAGTTATCAAATTGTAAGTGTGAAACAACAAAAAGATGATATTTGGTTAATCAATCAAAATAGTAAAAAATATCCAGTGATTCGTTTAAGTACAAAACCATCTAGTGGAATCTTAAATGAATTGGATTATATTCGTAGTATTCATCGAATTTTACTTGATTTAACCCAACGTGAAGGTCAATTGTTAATGTTTACCATGGATCATGAAGCGCAAGCAATTGATAATGAGATGATGAAAGTAATTTCAATTGCACCAGCATATTTATCAAATCAAGAAATCTTAAAAGATTTCCCTAACATTGAGAAGCAACTTCATGATGTCGATAATAATCAAGAAGAAATGGCTTTATTAACGAAATCTTTAGAAGAATTTGCGATGAAGCGAAAAAAATTCAAATTACCTAACTTAAAGCAAATCCCAAAAATAACGCTTGTGATGATGTTGCTTTGTATTGTGATGACCATTATAACAACGATTTTAACATATCAAAGTGAGAGTTTGATTGGCGCTACGGTGATATCGGGTGCTTATTATAAAATGAATGTTTTAGCTGCTAATGAATTCTGGCGCTTTTTCACAGCTCCGTTTGTTCATGTGGATTTTTTCCAATTATTATTAAACGTCTATGTTTTATATCAAATTTCAACGGTATGTGAACGTTTATATTCTAAAACAAATTATATGTTAATCATCTTATCTTCGGTTGTATTAAGTTCTTTCTTTATCTTAATTGCAGGAGGAAATGATATCTTTGTTGGAATTGGAGGAGTTATCTTTGGTACATTAGGTGCTTATATGGTATCTTTATGGACCCATGGTGGTTTATCTCATCCTTTGATTAAAGCTAATTTATTAAAGTTAGTCTTAATGGCATGTATTATTACGATTGGTCCAGGTAGTTCATGGGTTGCTCATGTCGGTGGCTTTATCGGTGGTGCTTTGATGAGTGTATTGTTAATAAAAGAGAAAAAATTCGAATCATTCCGTAACAATGTTTTCCTAGCATCGTGTGCCTTAATGGGTGTCTTAGCTTATATGACAACAACTTCTTTATCAATTGAACCAATTGTGAAAAGCGTTGATCGTGAAATTATAAGCTCTTGTCGTAAATTAGGCTTAAATGATTATGCAACGTATTTAAATAATAAATATAAAATTATATATCAAGAGGAGATGGCGAAATGAAACGAGAAGATGTATTAACTTGGGATGAGTATTTTATGGGCTTAGCTCATTTATCGGCGCTGCGCTCAAAAGATCCAAGTACACAGGTAGGAGCCGTGATTGTTTCACCACAAAAGAAAGTGGTTGGAATTGGTTATAATGGTTTTCCGAATGGTTGTAGCGATGATGAATTCCCATGGGATCGTGAAGGCGATTATGAAGCAACGAAATATCCTTTTGTTGTTCATGCGGAATTAAATGCGATTTTAAATAGTTCCAAAGATCTACATGGTTGTTCCCTTTATGTATCGCTCTTTCCATGCAATGAATGTGCAAAAGCAATCATTCAAAGTGGTATCAAACGGATTGTGTATGAATCGGATAAATATGCAACAAGCGATAATACAATGGCCAGTAAAAGAATGTTAAAAGCAGTAGGCATGGAATTAGTTCAATTGCCTTATGCGATGAAACTTGAATTAAAAAAACTAAATCAAGAATAAATAAAAACCAGCAAGGAGCCATCATTGGCCTCAAGCTGGTTTTCTTATTCAAATGCTTTTTTCGTATTTACAAAATGTTGCTTTGCGACAAAGTATAATTCTTCCTTTGAAAATTGATCAACAAAATCACGAATGGATTGATCTACCGCTTTTCCAGCCCCTTTAGGGAAAGAAAACTTATAGGAAGCTTCCATATCATCCATTGCCTTTAAAAACGCATAGCGAGCGATAATTGAGCCACAGGCGACACCAACGTATTTGTTCTCAGCTTTCGTTTCAAAATGAATGTTACGAACGATTTCTTTTTCACCGTTTAAATAACGAAAATATAAGGGTTCGGGTGTAAACTGATCCAAATAAATTGTTTTTGGTTGCTGCCCTAATTTTTTTATTAAATGAAGATAAGCTTGATTATGAAGTTTTGCTTTGATCTGATTCATATTATTATTTAAATGAATTTCATTATATTTTTTATTTGGTAATACTAATAAAGAATAAGTTAAATGTTCCATTAAAATAGGTGCTATTTTTAAAATATTCGCATCGTTTATCTGCTTTGAGTCTTGGATTTTAAGCTCTTTTAACAAGTCTAAATCTTTTTCTTCAACATAAGTCGCACAGACACAAACCGGTCCATAGTAATCACCAGTACCTACCTCATCGCTACCAATATGGGGATAGTTTACTTTACTAAGCACTTTTTTAGTTTCAACGGGATTTGTTCCACTATGTAAGGCTGCACTTTCTCCTTGGAAAACAACTTTCCCAGAAGCATAGGCCGTGATACAACAATCGCTTAGTTTAAATTGGTACAAAGCATAGGGAGGGGTTTTCATTATTTTTTTATTTGGATAACGAGAAAACAAGGCATCGATATCTTTCTGATTCATTTTTACACTTATGGTATCCATAAAAGACCTCACTTTCTTATCTAATAGTAGCATATATTTTGGAATGCGTAAAAACTTATCGAACATATTGGCAAAAATATGTTAAAATATGAAAAGAAGAATACATGCGAGGTGACTTTATGATATTTCCAATTACATTTATTCCATATTTAAATATATTTATAATAGTAGTCACTGCTTTTTTAGCTTATAGCGGATATAAAAGTGGTTTGTTATTAAAAGCTCTTGATTGTTTAAGTATGATTGTAATCGGCTTAATTGCCTGGTTTCTATCTCCCATGCTGGCGAAAGCAATTCATCTTTACCCAGCGAATTTAACACCGATGGAGAATACCGTTGTTGAGCCTTTCTTTTATAATATGATGAATCGTTTTTTATTGTTTGCGATTATCTTTATGGTTTTATTAATTGTTGTTTTATTGCTTCATCCACTTTTTAAAGGAATTGGTTCTTTACCAATCATTGCCCAGTTAAATAAATTATTAGGGATTTTGTTTGGTTTTGTACAATCTTTTATTATCGTTTTTATTATCACAATTATTTTTCAAACACCGTTATTTGCTAACGGAAATATGATTATTGAAAGTAGTTATTTAAACAATGTAGCTAAAACAACCGATGGTATCCTGTTTTTTGCTTCGCATACCATGGAAGAATTACGTTCGGTTCAAAAGATTGTTACACCAAATAGTAAATTAGATGCAAAGAACCTTGATGATATTCGTGGTTGGTTAAAGAAACAAGGATTGGAAGAAATAAAAATTCAGGAATTTATTGATTCATTAGGTGAAATATAATATATGAAAATGGAACAACAAGATGCATTAGAATTAAATTTAGTGAAAAAAGAAATAGCACAGCATTGTGCTTTTTCACTTGGGAAAGCGATTATCTTAAATATTCAACCATCGTTTGATGCTTTATATGTTCAAAGAGAATGTAAACGTGCCAAAGAAGCTTTAGCTTTAGTTCAACGCTATGGAGCATTGCCATTAGCTGGTGTTAAAGATATTTTTGAATGTGTAGAGGCAGCGATGAAAGATGCTACCTTAAATGCGCAGGATTTAAGAACGATTGCAAATCAAGGTAGAGTCTTTGAACAATTAGTAAATTATCGAAAGCAAAGTGAAATTAAATGTGATGCCATTTTTGAATTGTTGGATGCTTTCACAAATACTTTAAATTTATCCAATGATATTGAACGTTGTATTTCAATTAATTTTGAAGTGATGGATCAAGCTTCAAGTGAATTAGCATCCTTGCGAAAACAAATACATAAATTACAAGGTAATATCAATCAACAAATTCAAAGTTTTATTGCCCATAATAGTAGTAAACTTACTGATACGATAACCATTACGCGCAGTGATCGAGTTTGTGTTTTAGTTAAAATTAGTGAGAAGAACAGTGTCAAAGGTTTTATCCATGGAGAGAGTAGTTCGGGACAAAGTGCCTACGTTGAACCTGCTTCTTTATTGTTATTGAATAATCAGATGCAATCGTTAATCTCAAATGAAAAAGAAGAAATACAAAGAATATTATTTATGTTATCACAAAAAGTAAAACAACAAGGAGATGCGCTTTTAGCAAATATGGAAACCGTTGCTTTAGTGGATGCAATCTTCGCAAAGGCGATGTGGGGTAAAGGTGAAAATGGTTGTATCGCTACCATTGATGAAGCAGGAAATCATCTGTATATAAAAAAAGCAAGACATCCTTTAATTGATCCTAAAAAGGTAGTTGCGAATACTTATGAAATAAAAGCACCTTATCATTCTTTATTAATCACTGGTAGTAATACCGGTGGTAAGAGTGTTTCTTTAAAAACAATTGGATTATTTGTCACAATGAGTTTGTGTGGTATGCCAATTCCGTGTGAAGAAGCAAACATTCCATTATTCGATGATATCTTTGTCGATGTTGGTGATGAACAAAGTATTGTGGAAAGTCTTTCCACTTTTTCATCGCATCTATCCAAACTTGCGTATATTACAAATCATATCAGCCAGCATTCACTTGTGTTGCTGGATGAATTAGGAAGTGGAACGGATCCCAAAGAAGGGGAAGCGTTAGCGATTGCGGTACTTGAATATCTAAGAAAACAACAATGTATGGTAGTTGCCACAACCCATTTTTCACGTTTGAAAGAATATGGAACCCACTGTGACGATGTTTTATTAGCGAGTGTTGAATTCGATATGGAACAAATGCGTCCTACTTATCGTTTTATTGAAGGCTTATCCGGTCAATCAAATGCTTTTGCGATCGCAAGTCGATTTCATTTAAAACCGGAAATCGTTGAACAAGCTAAGCTTATCAAAGAAAGTAATCGAAGTGTACAGGAAGGCTTAATTGAAAAACTTGAAAGTAGAATCATGGCGAATCAACATCAAGAAGCTGAATTGAAAGAAGCTATAGAAGCAGTTGAACTTGAAAAAGCAAATTTAGAAAAACTAAAGAATAAAGTAATGCGTAAGCAATTAAAAATGGAAGAAGATGCGAAAATTCAAATTGAAGAAGCCATTGAACTTGCGAAAAATGAAGTGCATATCATTGTGGATGAATTAAAAGCAAAAGGGGAAGAGGCAAAACCTCATGAAATAACGAAATTAGTAACGCAATTAAATCAAATTGGAGAAGTTGAAGAAGTTGAGGTTGACACCAAAGAAACATTTGCCTTAGGAGATTATGTACAATTGATTAAATTAGGATATTATGGAGAGATTGTTTCCTTACAAAAAGATAAAGTTTGTGTACTATCAAATGGGTTAAAAATGAACGTTAAGGTAAATCAAATTACCCATGCGATTGCACCTAAAAAGAAAAAACAAACATCATCTTATACAAAGCATTTCATGAAATCATTTCCGATGGAATGTAATGTAATCGGAATGTACGTAGAAGAAGCGATTCCGATTGTCGATAAGTATTTAGATAATGCGTTATTAGCAAATGCTAACAACGTCCGGATTATTCATGGAATGGGCACGGGAGCACTTGCTCGAGGGGTACAAGGCTTTTTAAAACATCATCCTAAAGTAGAGTCATTTCATTTTGGTGGCCAAGGGGAAGGTGGGCTAGGTGCTACGGTTGTTGTGTTAAAAGGAAAAGGTAAAGCTTAATGGCAAACATGGATAAAATAGCAGATAAATTAGCCATCTTACCACTTCTTCCTGGTTGTTATTTAATGAAAGATCGCAATGGTAAAATTATCTATGTTGGAAAAGCTAAGAAATTAAAAAATCGAGTTCGTCAATATTTTGTTGGTGCGCATGATTTTAAAACGCAAAAATTAGTCGCAAATATTGATGATTTTGAATTTATTGTTACCGGATCAGAAAAAGAAGCTCTGTTATTAGAAATTAATTTAATTAAAGAACATACCCCACAATATAATATTATGTTTATGGATGATAAATCGTATCCTTATATAAAACTTACGAGAGAAAAAGCTCCGGTTTTAAAAGTAGTTCGTAATTCAAAAGACAAGAAAAGCATATATTTTGGTCCTTTTCCAGATGCAGGAGCAGCCTATCAAACGATGAGCTTATTAAATCGTTTGTATCCTTTAAGAAAATGTAAAAGATTACCTAAAAAAGCTTGTTTATATTATCATATGCATCAATGTCTTGCTCCTTGTATTTACAATATCGATGAACAAGTTTATAAAGAAATGACACAATCCATCACCAAGTTTTTAAAGGGCGATGTGAAGGAAATTGTTCAAGCACTTACCACTGAAATGCAACAAGCTTCACTGAATGAAGAATATGAAAAAGCGCAAGAAAAACTTGAATTAATCAAAGCGATTGAACATGTAACAATGAAACAACAAATTGATTTTAAAGATCGCATCGATCGAGATGTCTTTAACTATTACTATGATAAAGGTTATATATCCATTCAAGGTTTCTTCATTCGTGGGGGAAAGCTTTTACAGCGTACCTTAAGTATTGAACCATTGTATGGAGAGAGTAAGGAAGCCTTTATTACTTTTATCTTACAATATTATGAACATAATCCTTTACCTCAAGAAATTTTATTACCTTTAAGTGAAGATATTAAACTGATCAGTGAATTATTAGATACAAAGATTGTTCAACCCGTTCGTGGAGATAAGTTTAAGTTAGTTGAAATGGTAAAGAACAATGCAAAGAATGTTCATGATCAAAAATTCGATCTTTTAGAACGAAAAAGTAGTGAAAAAGAAGAAGCAATGAATGAATTATCTGCGTTACTTCAAAAAAATATTCATCGAATTGAAATCTTTGATAATTCCCATCTTGCCGGAACCTTCAATGTTTCTGGGATGGTTGTTTATGAAGATGGGGAACCATTGAAACAAGATTATCGATTGTTTAAACTACAAAATTATATCAGTGATTTAGATTCAATGAAAGAAGTGGTTTATCGTCGCTATTTTAGATTATTAAAAGAACGTAAAGATTTTCCGGATTTAATTATTATGGATGGTGGTAGCTTGCAGGTTGAAGCGGCTAAATCGGTGTTACAATCACTTGATTTATCCATTACCATTTGTGGCTTAGTAAAAGATGAACACCATCGTACGAGTAATTTAATTGATCAAGAGGGAAATCGACTTCCCGTGAAAAGAGATTCGCCGTTATTCTTTTTACTTACAAGAATGCAAGATGAAGTTCATCGCTTTGCGATATCTTATCATAAAAAACTTCGCTCTCACGCCCAGACAAAATCAATCTTGGATGATGTAGAGGGAATTGGCGAAGTCCGAAAGAAAGCGATATGGAAACGTTTTAAATCAATCAAACAATTAAAATTAGCTAGCTTAGAAGAAATATCTGAAGTGTTACCAAAAGCAGTTAGTGAAAATTTGTATCAAATCTTGCATAACCCAAACCAAATATCTTAGCGAGCATAAGATAGACTGTAAGTGATTTGCCACAAGGGGGTAGGAATAGGCTATGCAAGTATTGACACGAAGAGAAAAGCAAGTGTTTGATTTATTGATTCAAAATTACAGTACAAAAGAAATCGCAACGACAATGAAAATTTCAGATAAGACCGTGCGAAATCATATATCAAACGTGATGCTGAAATTAGGCGTAAAAGGGCGTGCTCAAGCGGTAATTGAATTATTAAAAATGAAAGAGCTAATATTATAAAAGGGTGGTAGGAAAATAAATTTTCCTACTTTTATTTTAGATTCATGGTAGAATAAATAAGAAAAGATGTTATAATACAAAACAAGTGACGAGGTGGAATCTGTGAAATTTAAACGTATTTTATTTGTGCTATCAATTTTGTTGATATCGACGATTTGTTTCTATTTGATGAATCAACGCTATGATCAATTAGCACGTTATCCTTATGTGAATAAAGAAAATCATGATATTATTTTAGAACATCTTAATACCGACGATATTAATTATTTATGTTCTCAACAAATCAAACCAGAACAATTCTTACCTTATATGAATCAACCTGGCTTTACCATTCGCAATGCCTTATATTATGATGCCGCTAAAAAAGCAAGAAATATTGGTGATCATGAATTAGTAACTTTTATCAATCAATATAAAGATAAGATGCGATTAGCGGATATTCCTTCTTTGTTGCATGCTTTTACTTATGAACAATTAGGTTTATTTTATAGTCGTGGCGATACGTATCGCAAGAATGCTTCTTTAATGAATGAACCAGAAGCTTTATCAATTAAACCAAGCGATGAAAAAACATTGTTTAGTTATCAACCAAATGATTTAGTGACCATTGTTGATATCCCTCATGCCAATGCAATGGAAGGCTTTGATACCATTCAAATTCGAAATGAAGTCTTAGCACCACTACAAGAGCTTTGTAATGGGGCAAAAGAAATCAATGGAAATACGTGTGGCGATATGATTGTGGTTGCTGGCTTTGTAAGTTATAGTGAACAAGTAAAACTATATGAAAAAGCGCTCTTACAATACGGAGTTGATTCATTCAAACTATATCAGGATTATCCAGGTCGAAGTGAATTTCAAAGTGGCTATGTGGTTCGATTTGATGTAGCTGGCGAACCAGTTAAAAATGAAGATGGTGATACACCACAAGCTTTATGGCTACAAGAGAATGCTTATAAATATGGCTTTATCGTTCGCTTTCCAAAAGATGGCGAAGCAAAAACAGGGAAGTTATATCAACCTTATACGTTGCGTTATGTAGGAAAAAAACAAGCAAAGGTGGCTTATGAAAATCATTACTATTTTGAAGATTTGGAGTGGCAAAAATGAATAAGAAAATCGGAATGATTGATTCTGGACTCGGTGGTATTTCAATGTTAAAAGCATGTGTGGATGCTTATCCAAATTATGATTATGTATTTATTGGGGATCAATTGCATGCACCCTATGGAGATTTAAACAAGGAAGATCTTTATAAGCATGTTCAAGGTATGATTCATTTTCTAGAGAAAAAGGGTGTCAGTGAAATAATAGTTGCTTGTAATACCGTCTGTGCTAATATTCTTGATGAGTTAATAAGCGAATATCCTAACCTTACCTTTCATGGAATTATTGAACCAACGGCTAAATCCTTGGATGAAGAACATCGTCATATCTTAGTAATGGCGACCCATGCGACAACGTTAACCCATCGCTATTCACAAGCAATCCATCAATATCACCCGTGTGTCAAGGTAGTGGAAGTCGCAGCCCCTAAATTAGTGCCTTTGGTTGAAGCGGGAGGCAAACCAGAATCAAAGAAGTTGGCCTTACATGAAATACTGGATCCCTATTTAAATGAAATTGATGGCATCTTATTAGGTTGTACGCATTATCCATTATTAATGGATGAAATAAAACAAATCACAAAGATTAAAATTTATGATTCAAATCAAGCAATTTTGAATTCATTGGATTTTGAAAAGAACGATGAAAAAGGCAGTGTTCAAATCTATACAAGTGCCTCACCTGCCATTATGCATCAACAAATATTGGATATAATGAACAAAGACTATGATGTGCAGAAGTTTATTGCATAAGCATAGTCTTTTTTTATGGAATGAAAACATATAATTTATCGAGGTGAAGAAAGATGAAAGAAAGATTTCAGTATAAAAAACAAATCATTTTTCTATTTGCAATGTTAGGCTTCATCAGTTATGTTTCTTTAAAAATGATGCCAATCAAAGAAGAAAATAATGTAATGGTAGTTGCCAAGCAAGGGGAAGCAGTCATGCAAGTCTATTTGTTTGATTTTCAAGATACGATTATACCGATGAGTGTGAGTGTTGCTCATGAAATGAAAACGGTTGATAAAATAAAGAAAATGATTGCTATGATGAGTGAGCCACATGGAACGTTTGCTCCTCCCTTAACAAAAGCATGCAAACTTGAAAAAGTGATAATTCAAGATGAAACGGCAATTTTAACTTTCAATCAAAAATTCTTGAACTATCAAAAGAAACAAGAACTTAAAATACTAGAAGCAATCACTTGGGGGGTAACGCAATTTGAGGATATTAAAAACATAAAATTAATCGTTAATGAGAAAATATTAACGAAAATGCCAAAAGCTAAGACACCGATTTTAAATCCTTGTAATCGAAGCATTGGGATCAATAACTTTGAGAGTTCTTCTCACTTTCTCCATGATTCAAAAGGATTGACCATTTATTATACGAAAAAAATTGATGGGAAAGATTATTATGTACCTAAAACAATTCGGATGGATGCGAACGTGAATCAATTTGAAGAATCGATTCAAAAAGTATTAGAAAGAATCAGTGTTTCTTCTGGTTTAAAACAACCACTCTTTACGAATGATATAAAATTGATGAAATCACCACAACTAGAAAATGGTACCTTAAAGCTATCTTTAAACGAAGCTATTTTAGCGCATGATCGCGTCGCAAAAAAAGCTGCGTTTGAAACCTTGATTTTATCCATGTCCTTATTTGATGGTGTAAAACGAATTGAAGTAAGCGTTGATGATGTTGTGATATCACTTCATGGAAGCAATGAGGATGCGATTGAAATAAAAGATATATTTTATAATGGTTTAAGTAGTTAAATGAAGTAAAAAAAAACCTTTTTCAAGGTTATTTCTCTAATTGGCGTCCACGAAGGGAGTCGAACCCCTGACCGTGCGCTTAGAAGGCGCATGCTCTATCCAGCTGAGCTACGTGGACATAAATACTGCTCATTTATAATAACAGATAATGAAGCAGATATCAATAACTTTTATCGATTGTTAGTAAAACTTATTCGATTTCGTTTCTAAAAAAATATGCTCAACGTTAATATCATCCTCGTTGATTGTTAAAATGGCATAACTAGGTGCTCTACCATCACGAGAACGCCATAAAGAACCGGGATTGATTAGATGGATGCCATTGATTATATCATGCGCTGCGACATGAGTATGACCATAACAAACGATATCACATTCGAGTTCAATGGCTTTAAGAGCCATTCGTTTTAATCGATCGTGATAAAGGAATTGATGACCGTGAACAATAAAAATTTGTTTGCCACCTAATTGAATGATTTGATATTCAGGATAATCATAAAATAAATCATTGTTTCCAGAAACAATGGTTAGGTTGGGAAATAATTCTGGTTCACATTCAATATCTCCACAATGAATAAAAGAAACAGCATCTTGATGTTCTTCCATTAATTTATATAAAATATCGGTTTTTCCATGATTGTCGGATAATACTATAATTTTCATATTCTTCACCTTAGACATCATAACAAAAATATGGAATCTTTAAAAGTTTTTTTTGATAATTCTAATAGGAATTAAGATTTTAGGGAATGATTTTTTCACTTTTGCTTTTTAATCCCTTCTTTTTAAAAGATGAACGTTTGATCCTTAACGTTTTCATTTAATAAAAACATTATAAAAAGAAAATAAAGGAACGATTTCGTTCCTTTTTAAGTCGTGATAAAGTCGATTTTTAAATTGCATAACACTATTTTTTATGCTATATTATGTATTGGCTTTGCATAAAGGAGCAAGATATGGATTATTATAAGAAAATGATGGATGAAGTTCGTCGATTAATGGAAGCAAATGAATGGAAAGAAGCATATGAAATTCTTGAAGAAGAATTGAAAATGCCCTATATTCCTGCTGATAGTGAACCGATCTTAATTGATTTATTTAATCGTTGCCGAAGTGAAATACAAAGTACAAAGCCAGTTCAAAATTTAGATATCAATAATTTAGAATCCTTATTAAAAGGTAGCATTGACGAACAATTTGCGGCAGTTGAACTTCTAAAGGGCTGCAACATCCGTTTGCATCTAGATCTTGTTTGTGATTATTTAAAAAGCAAGCCACATTACTTGGTGCGTTCCATGTTAATTGAAACATTGGCACAACAAGCAATACGCGATGAAATCACAATTGATTATGATGGGATGGAAGTGAACTTTGTTCCATGTTACGTTGAAGCGCCGATGGATGCAGATGGTGCAATTGCCGCTGTGAATCAAATTCGCGAATGGTTTGAAGATGATAATCCTACCTTTGTCCAAATGTGTGTAGAAACTTTGGTCAAAGAAGCGTATTTAAAATTACCATTTAATATTGATATCGATGAAAGCATTCCGTTTGCATTGGCGATTGTCGAATATGTGTTTCATGCTTATGGAGAACAAGAAGCATTTGCTGAATTTGTAAAGTCAAAAGGACTTGAAAGCAATTGTGGTTATGATTTATTATTGTGGAAGCATGACATTTGATTTCAAATCAATGTCTATGTATAATGAAAGTCAATCTTTCAAAATTAAAATAAACAGGAGGAACTAACAATGAGTTCAACATGGAAATTAAACGAGCATTCTCAAGGTGATTTATTAGTAAGCGTTGGTGGACAAGAATGGAAACAAGCACAGAAAAAAGCATTTAACAAATTAGCTAAAAAAGTAAATCTTCCAGGATTTCGTCCAGGAACAGCACCTGAAAATCTAGTAAAAAAATACGTTAGCAAACAAAATACGTTAATGGAAGCGATTGATGAAGTAGCATCCGCTGCCTTAATGAAAGGAATTGAAGAACATAGCTTACAAATGATTGCTCGTCCTTCTTTAGATGTTGATAAGATTGATGAAGAAGAAGTTACTTTAAAATTTGTTGTTACTGTAAAACCAGAAGTTAAATTAGGTGATTACAAAGGATTAGCAATTAAAAAAGCAGCCGTTAAAGTTAGCAAAGCAGAAATTGAAGAAGAAGCAAAAAAACTTCAAGAAAAATTTGCGGAAATGGTTATCCGTGGGGAAGATGAAGCAATTGAAAACGGAGATACTGCAGTTATTGATTTTGAAGGCTTTAAAGATGATATCGCATTTGAAGGTGGTAAAGGTGATAACTATCCATTAGAAATTGGATCAAATTCCTTTATTCCTGGATTTGAAGAACAATTAATTGGAATGAAAGCAAATGAAACGAAAGACTTAAATGTTAGTTTCCCTGCTGAATACCAAGTGGAAGAACTTGCTGGACAACCAGTTGTATTTAAAGTAATGGTTCATGAAATTAAAAAGAAAGAACTTCCTGAATTAAATGATGAATTAGTAAAACAAGCAGAAATTGCTGATGTTAATAACGTTGAAGAGTATAATGCATACTTAAAGAAAACATTAAAAGAAGCAAAAGAAAAGAAAGTGGATGATGAATTTACAGATAAAATTCTTACTAAGATCTGTGAGAACTGTGAAGTCGATATTCCTGAAATTATGATCAATGAAGAAACGGATCGAATGGTTGAAGATTTTGCTAATCGTTTGAAACAACAAGGCTTCTCATTGGATCAATTCAAACAGGTTACTGGTCAAAGCGATGAAATGATTCGTGGCGAAGTTGGTAAAGATGCGAAACAAAAAGTAAATGTACGTCTTGTGCTTGAGGCAATTGGCGCAGCCGAAGAAATCGAAGTAAGCGAACAAGAAATTGATGATGAATTAACAAAAATTTCAGAAATCTATCAAATGGATCTTAATGAAATTAAAAAGATGATTCAAAATGATGCTGTTTCTTATGATTTAAAAATTCGTAAAACAGTTGATTTAATCAAAAACAATGCCGCTTAATAAGCATTAAAAAGACGCTCTAGCGTCTTTTTTGACCTAATAAAGGAGTGTTGAAAAATGAAAAATAAACCAAATTTAATTAAAATCCCACTTGTTGCAACGCGTGGAGTAGTCATTTTCCCAAATCAGGAAATTGTGATTGATGTAGGAAGAGAAAAAAGTAACAATGCGGTTTTAAATGCACAAGATTATGAAAATAACTATATTTGTGTTGTTTCTCAAATCGATATCGCATGTGAAGATCCTCAAGTAGGAGATATTTATGATTTCGCAACCTATTGTCAAATTAAACATATCCGTCAGATGGACGGATATTTAAGAGTGAAATTTCGTGGCATCAAACGTTGTAAGATTAATACTTTAATCAACGATGAAAAAATGATGAGTGCTGAAATTGAACTTTTAGATGATATTGTTCAAAATGAAAAAGAAGAAGTTGCCCTGATTCGTCGTGTCGCAGCACAATTTGAAGAGATCGATATGATTTCACAAAATATTCCTCGTGAAATGATTACCGAACTTGCCAAAGGCGTTTCAGCTGCACAATTATCAGATCAAGTTTCACAATTATTTCCTTTGAGTTTGCAACGGAAACAAGACTTATTAGAAACATTAGGTATCAATGATCGATTATTAATTATTCTTCAAGAAATTGAAAGTGAAAAAGAATTATCGATGATTGAAAATCAAATAAATGACAAAGTTAAAACAAGAATTGAAGATAGTCAAAAAGAATATTATCTACGTGAAAAATTAAGAGCGATTAAAGAAGAACTTGGTGATGTACCTGATCAGGAAAATGATGTTGAAGCAATGCGTAAAATGATTGAAGAGAATCCTTATCCTGATTACATCAAAGAAAAAGCCAAAGAAGAGTTACAACGTTATGAAATGCTACCCAATGCAAGTGGTGAATCCGGTGTGATTAAGACCTATTTGGATTGGTTACTTAAATTACCTTGGTGGCAAGAAAGCGAAGATAACGAGGATTTAAAACTTGCTGGTGAAATGTTAGATGAAGATCATTTTGGCTTGGAGAAGGTAAAAGAACGGATTCTAGAGTACCTTGCAGTTAAACAAATGACGAAATCTTTAAAAGCACCAATTATTTGTTTAGTAGGGCCTCCTGGCGTTGGCAAAACTTCTTTATCAAAATCAGTTGCTCGTGCTTTAAATCGTAAATTTGTGAAAGTATCCTTAGGTGGAGTTAAAGATGAAAGTGAAATTCGTGGACATCGTCGTACTTACTTAGGAAGTATGCCAGGTAGAATTATTCAAGGAATGAAGAAGGCAGGTACCATTAATCCAGTTTTCTTAATTGATGAAATTGATAAAATGGCAAGTGACTATAAGGGTGATCCAGCGAGTGCTATGCTTGAAGTATTAGATCCTGAACAAAATAGCTTATTTTCGGATCATTATTTAGAAGAAGCTTATGACTTAAGCAATGTATTATTTATCGCAACCGCAAATGTATTAGAAGATATTCCACAAGCGTTAAAAGATCGTTTGGAGGTTATCAATCTATCTAGTTATACGGAATTAGAAAAAATGAACATTGCGAAAGAGCATTTAATCACAAAACAAATAAAAGAAAATGGATTAAGCAACAAACAATTTAAAATGAGTGATGAAATGATTCTTTATTTAATTCGTTACTACACAAGAGAAAGTGGCGTTCGTCAATTAGAAAGAATGATTGCGGCTTTATGTAGAAAGAGTGTTTTAGCTATTTTAAAAGATAAAAAACGTTCCATTACCATTACTAAGAAATGGATGGTCGCAGCTCTTGGCAATGAAATCTATGAATATGGTAAACGTGAGCGTGTTGATCAAGTAGGAGTTGTAACCGGGCTTGCTTATACATCCTTTGGTGGCGATATCTTACAGATTGAAGTTACTCACTTTGAGGGTAAAGGAAAACTTGTATTAACGGGCCAACTTGGCGATGTTATGAAAGAAAGTGCCACGATTGCTTATGATTATGTACGTGCCAATGCGGCAAAATACAAAATCAACGTCGATACCTTTGAAAAACAAGATATTCATATCCATGTACCAGAAGGTGCAGTTCCTAAAGATGGACCAAGCGCTGGTGTTTCACTTACAACGGCTTTGGTATCATGCTTATCAAACAAACCAGTACAAGCAAACCTAGCAATGACAGGTGAAGTAACACTACGTGGAAATGTATTGCCAATTGGTGGCTTAAAAGAGAAATCAATGGCAGCACATCGCTGTGGCATTACAACGATTGTTATTCCTAAAGCAAATTTAAAAGATTTGGATGATGTTCCAACAACGGTAAAAGACAGTGTTACGTTTATACCAGTGGAACATGTATCACAAGTTATTGAAATTGCGATTGGTAAATAAGATGGTTATTACAAGTGCCGAGTTGATTATTTCCGCAGCTGGAAAAGATCAATGGCCGTTGGATAATTTACCTGAAATTGTATTAGCAGGTAGAAGTAATGTCGGAAAATCATCGCTGATTAATGCGTTGACGAATCGTAAGAAACTTGCCTACATTGGAAATACACCTGGAAAAACAAGATTATTAAATTTCTTTATTTTAAATGAAGCGTTTATCTTTGTTGATGTTCCAGGGTATGGATATGCACATTTATCAAAGATGCAAATGCATAAATTTGGTGAGATGATGGAAGATTATTTTCATGATCGGATTCAAAAAAAAGGTTTGCTTCTAATCGTTGATGCTAGACATAAACCAACCGAAGATGATAAAACAATGATAAGTTTTGCACGTTTTTATGATTTACCGGTTTTAGTTGCTGCAACCAAAATTGATAAAGTTAAAAACAGTCAGAAAAAAAAGAACCTACAAGTCATTAAAGATACACTTTTACTTCAAGAACATGAAAAATTAATTGCTTGTTCTTCTGAGACAAAAGTTGGCTTAAATGAAATTTGGAGTGTCTTACAATCCTTTATGGACCATTAAATAGGAGCAATTTGCTTCTATTTTTTTTGGCATTTCTAATTTGATTGTTACATATACTTGTGGTGGAGGGAATTTATGAAAACAATACGGATTGAAAAGAATATACAGCTGCATGAAACAATTGATGAAGTATCACATGTGGTTGTCAATGAAACTTTAAAGTATCAAAAAGTGGAAGATGGAATGAAAGCCATTGGTCAAGTATTTATCAAGGGACAATACATCAGCCAAAATCAAAGTAAAGAATTTAAAGATGTATTAGAAATGGATGTTTTAGCGCCAAATGAGAAATTGAGTCAAACCGCCTTTCAATTAAAAATCAGTAATTATGAAGCAAGCTTTGATCAAGAACAAATTAAAGTACAAATTATATTTGAAATCTTAGGACTAAAAGTTGATGAAAACGATGAAGTGGAAGATGAAGTAATTCAAGTTGACCATTATGAAGAAAGTGAACCAATTCCATTGATTCAAGAACCTGTTTTAAATCAAGAAGCGAGTAGTCCAATTGTGCATAATGAATTAGAAGACTTATTTGAAGATGAAGGAAATGTCTATACTACGTATCGCATTGCGGTTGCGAAGAAGAATGACACTTATAGTAGTATAGCCATGCGTTATGAGGTAAATGAAAGTGATTTGAGAGAAACCAATCGAAACAAAGAGGTACAGGGGAAATCTTTGGTTATCTTACCTTATGGAAAAGATGCGATTGATAAAAATCATAAGTAATAATTGATTGTCTTGCAATGTTTACGAACTATGTTTATAATACCTGACTTTGGTATTCAGCATCTAAAAATGGTGTTAACTATATGAAAAACAAGGCTGTCGCAGAATAAACTGTGGCAGCCTTAAGTTTGGAAAGATCATCAATGACATCTTTCAATCGAAATAGGTGTTTGTGGTATCTATACCAAATTTTGTATTCACTTGAGCAGTGAAGAATTCAATGAACTTCTCATAATTATTACCTAAAAGGACAACCCATCAAGTAGTTGGTCGTAGGAATAATGGACAGCTTCGTATAGGTGAGCTAATACTTCGTGAAATGTTCTATTTTTACTACAAGGGTTCACAGTTCTAGCATAGATAAAAGAAGATAAAAGTTCAAAAAGGTCATAGTTAAAATCATTGGTAAGTTTAAAATAGTCAACCTATTTATATTTATGAAGTTTATTCAAGGTTGTGCAATTCTATAAAATGAGATATCATGTAATTAAAGTAAATATATGGGGAAAGATATATGAAAATCGCAATGTTCAAGG
>JAVXTH010000026.1:0-19771 GCA_036642795.1 Erysipelotrichaceae bacterium | reverse complement strand
AAAAAATAGTAATAATATAAAAAAACGCCGAAGCGTTTAATTACCATTAATGAATAATAAGTGGAAAGTTTCAAACAAGGAGGTATGAATACAATCATATTCATCCTTATTTCCATTAATGTAGAAGAAACTATGATTAAAATCTTCTTTATTATAACATAAGAGAAACAAATTACAATAGTATTTTCATAATATTTACATTATATGAATGTAAATTGTTTCATTCACCACTTACAATGACTCTTGAAGCACATTCATCGCTTGTTTCAATAATAATAATTGAATCATTCATAATATTTTTACTTAAATATATTTTTTTATTTTTTAAACCATCAATGAAATAATTTAACATATCAATTCCTTTAAAGCTTGCTCCCTTTATCTTTAAATAATTATGTCTAACTTCGGTTGATAAGAAAGGATTAATTTTTATAACTAATTTATTCTTCATTTCATTATTAATCACCCATTTAATATTTTGTTGTTCAACATTTTCAATAATGAAGTTTTCTTCATTTAAAAGCGTAATTTCCTTTGTCTCAAATGGTGCCTTGTACTCATGACTTACAAATTCAAAGTCTTTTAATTCAAATAGGATGGTTGTCATACCAACAAATATCAGCATAAAAGAAACACTAATGGTAATTAAGAATTTTTTCATGCGTTGACACCTCCCTTAAACATACAGCGATAGATTAAGGACAATAAGGCACCTACCCCAATGATTAAACCAATCAAAATTAAATAAGCACCTAATAAACTAAAGCCTTGTACACTGAAGCCTATCATAATTGCTAACAAGATAAAAAATCCAAATTGCATAGAGATAAGTGGAATCATCATAATAATCACAAACACTTTTAAGCACATCATCAAGATGGTTTTGATGCTATTTCCATAGGAATCATTCTTATTGGTTGTCTTTGATGTATCGTTGCTTTCATCATAAGGATGACTTCCATTTGAATGCAATGGACTTGATGTAAAGGAATCACTTTTATTATCATTCTTTTGAAATGCATTCATGTTTTCTTTTACTTGATCAAAGCGAAAGCTTTCTTTAAAATCATCCATAATACTTTCACTGCGCTTTTCACCTTTGCCAAGTGCTTGATAATGCTTGATTCTTTTTACAAATACATTAAATAAAATCACTAGGAATAAGACTAAATAACCAAGATGAATGATCCCATCCCATAATCCACCAAACAAATTACCAATTCCATATCCTGCAATGCTTCTAAGGATTGAGCTTCCAATATCGCCAACCACCCAGAAGAAAATCTTAAGTACCCATAAAAGAATTAAAACGACAATGAATTCAAACATCAAATGAAGAATTGCATCACCATTCAAAGAAGTGAAGCTACCAATAAAACGTTGAAATGAGTTAAATAAACGATCTAAAAAATCATTGATTTTCTGATCATTATTTTGATTTACCTTTTTACTATCAATTTTATAAGCAGCCAGAATATCATCAATTAATTCATCTAGATCACCAAAATCAGCGATTGCTTCTTCTTCACTTTTTCCCTCATGGATACGCATATCGATATGATTTTCATATTCGTCAATAATATCCTTGCGTTCCTTATCATCAATTACTTGTAAACGATGATTTAATATCGATAAAAATTCATCTTTTTTCATGTTAATCACTCTCCCTTATAAATGCATTTACATCTTTACAAAAGCTTTGCCAATCAAGCAATAAAGTTTTTTCATAATTTCTACCTAAGTCGGTTAAGCGATAATATTTCCGTGGTGGTCCTTCACTTGATTCAACCAAATATGTATCAAAGTATCTTTCATTGGTTAATCTTTTTAACAAAGGATAAATCGTACCTTCATTCACATCAATCACTTTACTAACTTCAGAAACTAATTCATAGCCATACATATCTTTCTTATTAACACAGCGTAAGACAACTAGTTCTAAAACACCTTTTTTAAATTGTGTATTCATGAGTTATCACCCCATAACCATCATAATGTAACTACTGTACATTGTCAAGTACTAATTATTATTTAATACTAGATACATTTTAGTAGTTAAAGTATTTCATTGATTGTTTGAACTACTATAAAGATAAAAAGCCAAGAAAGAACATTGTGTTCATTTCCTGACTTTTTATTTGTTACATCAAACAATCCGTTCGCTTAATAATTTACATCTTGACGATGATGATTTTCTTTGTTTTTTAATAAATAATGTTCTCTGATATCTTCACAACTATAACCTAACATTTGAGCGATGGATAAATAAGCCCCAAATAACATATAATAATTGGTTAATGAAAAATGTCTGGATAATTCATTTGCCATATCATAAATCATTAAGAAAGCATCGGATAATTCCCCATCTAAAGCAACCAATTCAATTTCATTTTCTTTGTCTTTTAAATCAATACCTAAGGATAATAGAAAATGGATACCATCTGCATATTCTTCTAAGATAACATCCTTACTGCTTGCACCTTTGTTACTCCAAAATTTAAAGCATCTCGTTTCATTTGCCAATTCTCCAATTTCAATTAATAAAGCAAGCATTCTTCGATTCATGGTTTCAATTCTTGTGATTCCATGTTCATCAAAGATTCTTTGATCTAATTCATCTTGCATTTCATATAAATCTTTAACATATAATTTCATCTTTAATCTCTCCTTATTTTGTTTCTTTATATTGCTTTAACGCTTGGGCAATTTGATCGGGACAACTGGTTTTTTTAAAACCACATTTAACACCTTCAAATGTTTCAATTATTTCATCCAATGGTTTTCCTTCAATAATCTTAGAAATCCCAAGTAAATTTCCTTGGCAGCCACCAACAATATTTACATGTTGAATGTGGTCATTTTCAATTGAAAATTCCATCTTTCTTGAACAAACACCTTTTGGTTTATAAGTAAAAGTTTCCATTTTTTATTTCTCCTTTATTCGTATCAAAACTTGATTTCCTAAATATCCTGTGACTAAGCCGGTTGGAATTGATAAAACTAATAAGACTGGTAATAAAGCTGCCATTAAGAATTGATTATAAATCATCGTTACAACTATCACTTGACCAACACAGTGAAAGGTAGAACAAGCAACACTGACACCATAAATACTCATCGATGTTTTCTTATAAGCAATATAAGCAGCAAGTGAGCTTAGTAAAACTCCTCCCAGTGATAAATAGAAAGGTGTACCAAAGATAATACCACGAAGCAGTGATGCGAGTAAGACACGCATGATATTAACTTCCAACATTTCTTTAAAGCCATAACGATATAGTGCAATTAATCCAATAATGTTAGCAAGTCCTAGTTTAAAGCCAGGAACAGGTATTGGCAGTGGAATCATGGATTCAATTAAATGAAATAAAATCGCAAGTGCAATTAACATAGTAACATTCATCATTTTCTTTGTTTTATTCATTATTGAATCACCGTATCAACATCACTGTTGTTATCCTTGTCGACTGCTTCAATTTGTACCACAATATCGTTTGGAAGACAAATAATTGGACGATTACTCTCTTTAACCCAACCTTGAATCGAACATAAATGATAAGGAGAATTCTCTTTTTCAACGCGAACGGCTTTATCTTTTACTTCAATTGAGACTGGTCCTAAGCTGCCTTTGACTTTATACACATCATTCTTTAACATATCAATACGTAATATTTCACTATCTTTATAGCTCACCACTGCTTGTTTTGTTTTTCCTTCATTTAGATGATCCATTACAATCAGAGGAATATAAAATAAGAAAGAACCAATCAATACCAGAACAATAAATACTTTGTCTGCTTTATTCATTTAATCCCTCCTATAATGAACCTATTATACTTGCTAGACTATGCTTTTGTAAATGCTAATCACAAAAAAAGAACCGGTTTAGACCGATTCTAATTGATTATTTTGCAGCTTTAATTGCAGCTTTTACAGTTGAAACATAATCACCAATATGCATTGTGCATCCAGCTTTCACATCATCACTTTCAGCAGCTCCATCTTTTCCAACTTTAACTGCGTCAATACCATTTTCTTTAATATAATCTTCTAAGAATTTAATTTGTTCATTCCATTCTTTTCCAATTTTACTAGCTTTCTTCATGCCATAATCAGCACCAATTTCTTTTTTAAACTTTTCACTTTCAGGATACCATTCATTGATATCAAGCTTCGTGATTTTGTCGCCTTCTTTAGTAAGACTTACTTTAACGTATTGTCCTTTGTCGTTCTTTTCAGATTTAGCGCTACCTTTTACAGCTTTATCGCCGCCTCCGCATGCTACTAAAGCAAATGCAACTAAAAGCAATGTTAATTTTTTCATTTCGTAATCCTCCTTATCTTCATAATATAACAGATTTATTACTATTTTGTCAATAATTTTGCTTTGAAATAAATAGAAAATTTTGGTAATTATTGCTTGGCATTTACGCTTGATTCTTCATAATTAATAACGGCTTGAATGCTTCGATTCCATCCATCTAAATGCTGTTTTCGTAGTGCTTCATCCATTTTACTAGTAAACTTAGCACCAATCAAATAATGCTCTTTGATTTCCTTTTTATCCTTCCAATAACCAACCGCAAGACCAGCCAAATAAGCAGCTCCAAGCGCCGTCGTTTCGGATACAAGGGAGCGTGATATTTCACAGTTTAAGATATCACTTTGAAATTGCAACAAGAAATTATTACGACTAGCTCCTCCATCGACTTGTAAGGTTGTAAGCTCCATATTAGCATCTTTCTTCATCGCTTCAATCACATCATAAGTTTGATAAGCAAGCGATTCGATGGTAGCACGAATGATATGTTCTTGAGTTGTCCCTCTCGTAATTCCAAAAACGGCACCTTTTGCTTGTGGTTTCCAATAAGGAGCACCCAATCCAGTAAAAGCAGGAACAACATAAACGCCATCACATGTATCAATTGAAGTCGCTCTTCGCTCACTATCCGGTGCACTTTCAATTATTTTAAGTCCATCACGAAGCCATTGAATAGCGGCTCCTGCGATAAAAACACTTCCCTCTAGTACATAATCACATTCCCCATTAATTGACCAACCAACGCATGTAACAAGCCCGTGATTGGAATGAATGATTTTATCTTTGGTATTCATTAATAAGAAACACCCGGTACCATACGTATTTTTAACACTGCCTGCTTCAAAACATGTCTGACCAAATAAAGCAGCTTGTTGATCTCCTACGACTGAACCAATGGGAATTTGACAACCAAATAAAGATGAATCGCTCATTCCATAGACACTTGATGTATCACAGATTTCTGGCATCATGCATTTTGGGATATTCCATAAAGCTAATAATTCATCATCCCAAGTGCGAGTTTTTAAATTCATAAGCATCGTTCTAGATGCATTTGAGGCATCGGTAATATGTTTTTTACCACCCGTTAATTTCCAAACTAACCAGGAATCAATCGTCCCAAAGCATAATTCGTTTTGTTCTGCTTTTCTTTGTCCCTCTGGATGATGATCCAAAAGATATCTTATTTTACTTGCGGAAAAATACGGATCTAATAATAACCCGGTTTTCTCTTTAATAACATCTTCTACACCGCGCTTTTTCATTGCTTGAATGTAATCATCACTTTGACGAGATTGCCAAACAATCGCAAACCCAATCGGTTGCGATGTTTTACGATCCCATACAACCGTTGTTTCTCTTTGATTGGTAATACCAATTGCAGCAATTTGGGTCGCACTCGTATTGGTTTTTGCCAACACTTCACTGATTACCCCAACAACACTTGCCCATATATCCAAGGCATTTTGTTCCACCCAACCGGGATGGGGATAATAATTCTCTAATTCTTTTTGGGCAATCCCAACTACATTACTTTCATGATCAAACAACATTGCCCTAGTACTTGTCGTACCTTGATCAATTGCCATTATGAACTTGTCCATAAGTTTCCTCCTAGCGGATTACGCTACACTTTATTTGAGATGTTTTATCGCTCATTGCATAGGTCACATTTACACTTTCATAAAAAGTGATGATTTCTTTATGTGTTCCCCATTTTAATTGTACTTGAACTGAATTCATTTCATGATTCCAATTCTGTTCACCAATTTCACTTAAATCATTTGATAGAATATTATAGTTTAATTCATAACAATGTGTTTGATCTTCTTTTAACTGAATGGGAACAACAACTTCATCATAACCTCTTTGTTTTTCTTTTCCTGCATAATACTCTTTTAAAATAGATGTTTTAAGTACTTGTACATATAAATTTTTACTTGTTATTCTCACTTTAGGTTTTATGTATATCTGATATTCATAATTGAATCTTCCATCTTTTAATACATAACGTTTTATTTTCATTAATTTAGCATTGAAGTATTCCCCATCATAATTCATACTACTTTTCCCATTTTCATATTGTTGATTTTCTTCACTGAAATAATCCGTTTCTTTTAATTGAAAGACTTCTTTTTGACAGCCCGTCAAACAACCTATTAAAAGAACAAAAACCATGATAATCTTTTTCATTTGACACCCCCGTCTACTTTACTTAATATGCTTATTATAGCATGTGTTTTACAAGAATGGAAAGAGTAGAAGCAAGAAAAAAAGTAAGCCTTTCGACTTACTTCAATCTTACATTATTATTGATGAATCCAAGATTCATCATTAGGATCTTTTTTCCATGCTTTTAGTTTAGCTAAATCATTCTCTTTGATATAATCATGAGCTAATGCAATATCAACTAATACATCATAGTTACTCAATGTTTTAAAGTCACATTGAATCGATGCATACATAGCGTCTGCTGCTGGTAATAAGTAAGTAAAGATAGCTGCTACTCCAAGTACTTCCATATTCGCATCACGAAGTGCTTCAACAACACCTTTTGAAGAACCACCTGTTGAGATTAAATCTTCAACAACAACAACTTTACAATCCTTGGTAACTTTACCTTCGATTTTGTTTTCTTTGCCATGATTCTTACTTGAGCTTCTAACATAACCCATTGGTAAGTTCATCTTTGCGGCAATTAAAGCAGCCCAAGGAATCCCTGCCGTTGCCGTTCCCATTAACATTTCACAGGTAGGATACTCACGCTGAATCATTTCCACAAAAGCATTAACGACAATTTCACGCTTTTCTGGGAAAGATAAGATAAAACGATTATCACAATAAATTGGTGATTTAATTCCACTTGCCCAAGTAAATGGTTCATTTGGTCTTAAGAAAACGGCTTTAATATCTAATAAACTCTTTGCTACTAATTGTTCTGTATTCATTTATTTGCCCTCCATAATATTTTCAATATGATGATAGGTAGCGAGTGGATCGCTGCTTGTAGTGATTGAACGACCTACAACGATAAAGTCACAACCTTGTTCTTTCGCATATTCAGGAGTTGCGATTCGTTTTTGATCATCCGCTGAATCATTGCTTAAACGAATTCCCGGCGTTACCGTTAAGAAATCATTCCCACATGCTTCATGAATGGCTTTTGCTTCATGAACGGAACATACAACACCATCGAGTCCACTTTCTTTCGCAAGTTTGGCATATTCAATTACTACATCTTGCACATTACCGGGAATTAATAATTCATTGTTCATCGCTTCTTGTGAAGTAGATGTAAGTTGAGTAACACCGATACATAAAGGGCGTTTGCCATTGATGGCACCTTCCTTTAATCCTTCAACGGCAGCACGCATCATTGCACTACCACCTGCAACTTGTAAATTCACAACATCAACATCTAATTTTGCTAGATTTTTCATTGCTTGTTTCACCGTATTAGGAATATCGTGTAATTTTAAATCTAAGAAGATTTGATGCCCCATTGCTTTTACTTCCCTAACAATTTCAAAACCGAAAGAATACGTTAATTCCATCCCAATTTTCACATAAATTGGTTCATTGAATTTCAATAGAAATTCATATACATCTTTACGGGTTGAAAAATCTAATGCTACCATTGTTTTGCTCATAATTTATGGCTCCTTCCAATCGCATCTTGCAACGATTTAATTCCATATTTTTTTAATACCTTCGGTAAATCTTCAATAATTTTAGGACAGATATAAGGATCGACAAAATTCATCATTCCAACTTCGACTGCACTTGCTCCTGCATATAAGAATTCTAATACATCCTCTGCACTTGCAATACCACCAACACCAATAATTGGAATATTGACGGCTTGATATACTTGATAAATCATGCGAATCGCAACTGGTTTAATAGCAGGTCCACTCAAGCCACCGGTCGTATTTGCTAGAATTGGTTTGCCACTCTTTAAATCAAGTCGCATTCCCATCAATGTATTAATCATAACGATTCCATCCGCACCAGCTTCTTCCACGGCTTTGGCAATCGCAACAATATCGGTAACATTGGGAGATAATTTCACATAGACTGGTTTGCTTGATACGGCTTTGACAGCTCTAGTGACTTCGGCCGCTGTTTGTGGATCTGTACCAAAAGCCATTCCACCACCCTTTACATTGGGACATGAGATATTAAGTTCAATCACATTTACCACTGGATCTTGACTCATAAGTCTCGATACTTCAACATAATCATTTAAACAGTGTCCCCCAACATTTGCTAGTATTTGCGTATCAAACTGGGCTAACCAAGGCAATTCTTTTTCAATAATCTTTTCAACACCAGGATTTTGTAAGCCAATCGCATTCAACATTCCACTTGGCGTTTCTGCTACTCTTGGTGTTTCATTTCCATAACGAGGTAATAAAGTAGCACTTTTAATTGCGATACCACCTAATAAACTTAAATCATATAGTTCATTAAATTCATGACCATAACCATAACATCCACTTGCTGGAATAATTGGATTCTTTAACTTTAAGCCTGGCAAATTAATTGAAATATCCATTATAATCCCACCTTTCCAATTGGAAATACAGGTCCATCTTTACAAATTCGATAATAAATTTGTTTATCTTCTTTATCTTTACAAACACAAGCCATACAAGCCCCCATACCACAGGCCATTCTAGATTCAAAGGATGTATAACCTTTCGTATAACGATTCTCTACAGCCTTTAGCATCGGCATTGGTCCACAACTATATACAAAGTCACAAGTTATTTTCGCTGCTTCAATCGCATCGATCACCGTTCCTTTGACACCATAGCTTCCATCCATACAAGCAAGATGGACTTCCACCCCTAATGCTTTGAATTCATCTTCGTAGAAAACACTTGCTTGATCATTAAAACCTAAAACAGCAATTACTTTTTTATTTAAGTTTCGATATTGCTTCGCAACTTCATAGAGTGGTGGTACCCCTACTCCGCCACCAATCAATAAAACTTCATCCAATTCATTATGAACAGGATAACTAGAACCTAAAGGACCAAATAAATTAATCTTAGAAGTTGGCAACATGTTTGATAAAACAGCGGTACCTTCTCCGACTACTTTATAAATAATCGTAAATTTTTGTTGACCATCAATCGATGCGATACTAATGGGTCTTCTTAATAAATGTCCTTCTACTTGAATATTAAAGAATTGTCCTGGTAACATTTCAATTGGATTCATGGTCGTAATGTCCATTTGATAAGTATCTTTGGCAATTAATATATTCTGTATAATGATTCCTAGTTCTTCTTGCATGAAATCCCTCCTTTAAAATTCTACTCCAAATGCTCGTTTAATAACTGCTTTACGTACTAAAACGCCATTGCTCATCTGTTTAAAGATTCTTGAACGATCGCATTCCACTAAGTCGCTATCAATCTCTGCTCCACGATTTACTGGGGCTGGATGCATAATAATCGCATGTTCTTTCATCTTCTTTTCACGATTCTTTGTAAGTCCATATTTTTCTAAATATTCTTTTTGGCTCATTTTCAAATGTTGTTCATGACGCTCATGTTGAATGCGAAGTAGCATAACTACATCAGCCCATTCAATTGCTTCATCAAAATCCATATAATTTTCATCCTGCTTGTTCCAGAATAAAGGTCCTGAGAATTTAGTATGAGCTCCTAGCATATCCAAAGCTTCTTTATTTGAATTTGCGACTCTTGAATGTTGAATATCACCAACAATTACAACATTTAAACCTTCAAACTTACCAAATTCTTGATAGATTGTTAATAGATCTAACAAACATTGAGTTGGATGATTTCCACTGCCATCTCCTCCATTTAAAATAGGAATATCAATGGATTCTAATTCTCTAAAATATTCATTTTGAGGATGACGAATTACTAAAGCATCATAACCAATTGCTTGAAATGTTTTAACTGTGTCATATAATGATTCCCCTTTTTGAATACTAGAGGTAACGGCACTAAAATCAGAAACGGCACAACCTAGTTGATGCTCCGCAGAAGCAAATGAATAATGGGTTCTTGTACTGTTTTCAAAAAAAAGATTAGCAACCAATTTGTGTTTTGGTAATTGCCAATCTTGATGTTCATCTTCAAAAGCCTGCGCATCGCACAGAATGTTCATTAATTCTTCTTTCGTTAAATCAGCAATTCTTAGTAAACTGTTTGAATTCATATATGTTCCTCATATGACCCCATAAAAAAAGGTCTCTTTCTAGCTAAGGACCTTCGCATAAACTCGCTATATACCTTCTTGACCTCACAGGATCATGTTAAAGGACCTTTTACTAATACAATTTTAACATACTATCTTTTTTTTACAAGTGATTATTTTTATTATTTTCATATCTTCTAACACAAGATTATTAATATAAAACGTTTAGTAAGTAATCTTTTCAACCGTTTTAAATGTATAACCTTTCTCTTTCATCGTTGTTATAAAATCATCCAAAGCTAAATAATTACCTTTATTCGTTGGATGAATTAAATATATGGCACCTGGATGGTAATGATCGATTAATGTTTGATATGCTTCCTGCTTTGAAATAGCTTCTCCATAATCATAATAAGCATGGGACCAAAAGATTGTTTTATAACCTAAATCTTTCATTATTTTTAAAGCTCGTTGTGACATTGCTCCTTTAGGAAAACGAAATATTTTCTTCATTGACTGACCACTTACTTCTTGAAAGGTTTTCTCTGTTTCACTGATCTCCCGCACAAAGCTATCGATCTTTTCTTCATTAGCAAGTAATGGCATATCGTAATGATGCCAGGTATGATTTGCTACTAAATGAGATTGTTGAACTAGTTCATTCATAAACATGGATTCACTTTTAATGAAATTTCTAGTTAAGAAAAAAGTTGCTTTCACCTTATGCTCATTCAATATATCAACAATTTCATGAATATAAGTTACATCATTTCCACCTTCATCAAAGGTCAAATAAATAACTTTTTCATCTGCCCCTAAATAATATGCATCATATTCCGCTAAAAAAGCTTGTTTACGAGCTGCCGTTGGTCGTTTATGTTTAACACTCTTATCAAACCACCATTCTTCTAATGTATTATCATAAGAATCATGGTTGTAATGCATTTTTAGCTTAGTTGGATCTTTATGAATAACGATTTTACGACTGATTTCAGCTTGATTGCCGCTTCGATCACACACTTGATAAACAATCTTATAAGTACCTTGATGTTGCCAATCAACATGACTCTTTACCATCACATGCTTATTTAAATTGACATCATAATTATCTTTTACTTCCACCCCTTGATCTTGCCATTTTATATTTTCAAAAGTATGTTGCACCGGATTTCCTTTTAATTTTATAAGTGGTGGTGATGTATCAATTACTTTAATTTTTCTTGTTACCTTTTTTTTATATCCTTTTAATGAGTAAATTGCTTGGTATTCGCCTATTTTATTCATATTAATATTATTTTTAACTTGAATTTTATGTTGATAATCTTTAAATCTAAAATTAGCTTTTGCCCCTTGATCTTGATACTTTGTATTTACTTCAACTTGAATTGTTTGATCCCCAATCAAAGCAATGCGAGGAAAAAACAAACCACTAAAAAATAATAATTTTATTAAGATAATAACGATCATACTAAAAAATAAAATTACGATTCCATGAACGATGATAGAACAACGTTTACTCATAAGTTCACCTCTATTTAAAGGTACGCAGGATTGTTATCATTTAGTACAAAAAAAAGATATTATCGAAATAATATCTTAAGTATATTAACCATTGAAGTTCATTTTTTTAAACTGATCATCATTATCTTTTTTCTTTGCGACTACTTTTTCTAATGCGATACGATTCTTATTCTTTGATTGACGAATCCGTTCAACCAATTCATTTGTTTTTACTTTTTTATTTTTCATTTCAACGCCTCATTTCTGTATCATTATACATGATGTAAGCAAATTACGCAAAAAGTGGTTATTTCTTCCACGGTTGATATTTTTTAATAATCGCTTCACTACAACGAATGCCATCCATGGCTGCCGATACAATACCACCAGCATAGCCAGCTCCTTCTCCACATGGATATAGATTAGCTAGCGAGCAAGCCATATAAGTATCTTGATCACGATTGTAGCGAAGTGGTGAACTTGTTCTACTTTCAACCCCGGTCATAATCGCATCATCACTTGAAAAGCCATGCACTCGTTTATCAAAAGCACGAATTCCTTCTTCCATCGCATCGTTGATGTAGCTTGGAAATAAATCATGCAAATCACAAAGTTTAACCCCTAAAGCATAGCTTGGTTTAACACTGCCTACTTTTAGAGAAGAACGATGATGTAAGAAATCATAAACACATTGAGCAGGCGCTTTATAATCACTGCCGCCTAAGACAAATGCTTTCTTTTCTAATGCTTCTTGAAACGCAATGCCATCTAATGGTTCGTTGCCAAAATCATCCGGCCCGACCTGTACAATAAGGGCACTATTGGCATTTTCACCATCTCGTGCTCGCTCACTCATCCCGTTTACCACAATCGCTTCTTTTTGAGAAGTTGAAGCAACAACAGATCCTCCAGGACACATACAGAAAGTATAAACACCACGGCCATTGCTTGCTTTATGAGTTAAACGATATTCTGCTGCTGGTAATTTTTCATGGCCAGCGCATTCTCCATATTGAGATTCATCGACCATTTTTTGTTTATGTTCGATTCGTACCCCAACCGCAAATGCTTTCCCAACCAAATCTTGTTTATGTTCATGAAGCATTCGAAAGGTATCGCGTGCACTATGACCAACGGCTAATACAACGGGTCCACAGGCTTGTTTTTCCCCATTGATAACCAATTCTTTTAAGGTACCATTTTCAATTACTAAATCATCTAGATGTTTCATAAAATGAACTTCGCCACCAAGTGAAATAATCTCTTCACGAATATGTTTTACGATCGTTCTTAAATGATCTGTTCCAATATGAGGATGAGCGGAATATAGAATATCTTCTTGACTTCCCGCTTTCACAAATTCTTCTAGAATTTTATGCGCTCGCAAGTCTTTAACTCTTGTCGTAAGTTTTCCATCAGAAAAAGTTCCTGCTCCCCCTTCTCCAAATTGAACATTACACGCTTCATCAAGAATTCCTTTTTCCCAGAATTCATTTACTTTTTTAACGCGGGTATCAACATCACATCCCCGTTCAATCACAATCGGACAATAACCCTGTTGCGCTAACAACAACGCTGAAAACATTCCCGCTGGGCCAAATCCAATCACAATCGGACGATGACTTAATTTTTCTTCACCACTTGTTGGTACTTCGTACTTTAAAACAGGCGCTAAACTGACGTTTTCAAAGCCACAAGCCAATGTTTCTTTTTCATGTAGTACTTCACAATCGACACTATAACGGAAAAAGATTGCCCCTTTTTTACGGGCATCAATCGATTCCTTCACAATCTTCATTGAGATTAATTCTTCCTTTGGTATATGTAATTGTTTTAATGCTCTTCGTTCCAATAATTCAATTGGTTGTTCCAAATTCAAATGCAAATTAGATACTCTTAACATAACTTCACCACTTTCGTAAGACACATTGTAACATAAAAAAGAGAAACATAGATATACATTTCTCTTACAATCAATATAATATTCTTAAAAATTTTCCTTTTGGCTTTAATGAAGCAAATTCAATCTGTCGTGAAAGTAACATGGAAAGAATTAAAGTTCCTAAAAACCAACTAAAATTACCTAATGGCATATGAAGAAATTCACATACACTCTTTAAAATTAATGATACCGCAATATGAGATACATAAATCAATAAAGATTGATTTCGCATATGCACATCATGCTCACTAGGTTTAAGATCCAGTGACAATAACCAAATAAATAAATAAAGCAACAATGGCATCAAGCTTAAATACATACAAGATAAATCATGAATCATATGATTATAATATAAGCATAAGCCTTCAAAAATTAGTAAACCGAAACAAATGATGCAAGGGAAAATTGCTTTTTTCCCATCGGTTTTTCTTTGTATTAATTTCATATTTGCTCCCATTACAATAAAAATAGGGGCAAAGAATAAACCATTGCGCGTTGTCACAAATACATTTTGGTAAAGCTGAGCAAGTTTTCCAATCAGTGGAATATTCTCAATGACACTACCATATAGATTCAAAGACATTCCCAATAGATAGAGAATAAAAGTAATGAGAAACATATAATAAGGTCGTAAATACGTATGTAAGAAATAGACAATGCTGGTTCCAAACATCAAAGCCGGTAAAAACCATAAATGATAAAAGCCACCAGTAAAGAAGAAATCTCTTATGTAACGAACAATCGATGAGAGATTAAAACCACCTTGAATCCACATTGCGATATTAAATATAAAATAGATGGCACACCAAACTAAATATAATTTTAATAAATGTAAGATATACTTTTTAAAGTGTTTTAAATTATCTTCGTTCCACCAACCTAAACTAAAATCAATTTTTCTAAAAAACAAAAACGAACTACAAACAAAATAAAACGGAACAGCAATTCTAGCAATAATTGATACGACTAATACATTTAAAGTTGGATTTATTTCAATAAATGGAGCAGTATGAATCGCAACTACAAATATAGCACTCAAATATTTCATTATGTCTAATCCGACATATTGCTTCTTTTCCACTTTATCATCCCCTCTTCTTATTTTTTATAGATACGTGGAACTCTAGCCCCAATCCAGCACGCTGTTTCATTATTAATGGTTTGGGCTGCTCTTGATAATTCATCCATCGTTAATGTTTTACCTTGATCCTCACCAAATAAAGTAACAACATCGCCCTCTTTAACACCTTTTATATCACTGACATCGATCATCATTTGATCCATACATATATTGCCGATGATCTGCGCATATTCCCCATGAATTAGTACCCGTGCTGCTTTGTTTGATACAAAGCGTGGAAAGCCATCCGCATAACCAATCGATATCGATGCGATCGTTCTTTTTTCTTTGCTTCGATAATTACGACCATAACTTACACTCGTATTTTTTTCAATTTCTTTTACTACTGTAACATTTGCTTTTAATTCCATAATTGGAAACAATGACATTGGATGCTTTTGAATGGTATCATCTCTTTGCGTAAGTCCCAATAATAAAATACCTGGTCGTACATAATCAAATTGTAATTCTGGATAATTTATAATGCCATAACTGTTTTGTAGATGTAAAGTACCTGGATTAATACCAGCTTGTTTTAAATCAACTACAACTTGATTGAATTGATTCACTTGTTGATTTGTGAAATCAATGTTCTCTTGATGTTCCACATCATCTGAAACACTAAAGTGAGAAAACATGCCAATTACATCAAGATGCTTTAAACGATAACAAGCAATGACTTCATCAATCGCATAATGTTCTTTGATACATGGAATACCAATTCGTTGCATTCCCGTATCTGCCTTTACATGGGCTCTAATTCTTATCGAATGACTTTCACAATAAGCGTCTAGTTTTTTCGCATAATCATAGGAAACAAGTGTTTGTATGATATTAAATTCATTTAAATAATGAAAATGTTGGCAAGGAGTATAACCTAAGATTAAGATTTCTTCTTGAATGCCAGCTTTTCTAAGATTAAGCGCCTCATCAATCGAAGATACACCAAAGAAATCAATGCCTAGCTTTTGTAATCTTTGAGCAATTACTACATCACCTGCACCATAAGCATTTGCTTTCACAATTGCCATAATCTTAGTTTTTTTGTTTAATGTTTTTCTAATTGATTCAATGTTTTGATCCAAACGATTTAAATCAATTTTTAACCAAGCTCTAGATTCACTCTCAAGCATCTAAAACCCTCCCTTCTATTTTTGAAAAGCTAAATCGACTAAATGATTAATAAGATCTTTAAAACTTACTCCAATATCTTTCATCATCGAAGGATAACGGCTCGTTGCTGTGAAACCTGGAATTGTATTTACTTCATTTAATATAACATGATCCTCAACAACAAACATATCAACTCTTGTCATTCCCATGCAATCTAAAGCAACGTAAGCATTTCTTGCTAGGGCTTTTGCTTCCTTCATTAATTTTTCACTAATTCTGGCAGGACAATAAATCTGTGAATTTACTAATTCATATTTTCCTTCATAATCAAAGAAAGCTGCACTGGTTTGAATTTCATCACAACTACCAATTGTTAAATCCTCATTGCCACTAATCGCACAACCAATTTCAAAACCTTTGATGGTTGTCTCTAATATGACTTTACGATCGTGTTCGAATGCCATTTGAACACTTTGAATGAACTCTTCTTCATTATTTGCCATTGAAATACCAAAGGAACTACCAGCACAGGCCGGTTTCACAAAGATTGGTAAACCAAGTTTTGTCTTTGCTTCAAGATAAGCTTTATGATAATCTATCTGTTTTGCTTTTTTCATACAAATAAAAGGTGCCATCGCAATGCCTGCTCGCTCACAAACAATATGCGTAATCTCTTTATCCATTGAAATCGAACTTGACATCGTTCCACAACCAACATAAGGAATGCCACTCATTTCAAATATACCTTGAATGGTACCATCTTCCCCGTTTTTCCCATGAAGAACTGGGAAAATACAATCGATTTCTAATTTTTCATAATGACCATCTGGATAAAGTTTCACAAATCCTTTATCTTTGGGCGATGGTGATAAGATCATTTCAACACAACCTGGATGATTCAACCAAGTATCATGTTCAATGCTTTCAATATCTCCTGGATAATAATACCAGTTACCTGCTGCATCAATACCAACAAAGATCATTTCAAAACGATCTAGATCGACATTACGAATTAAAGAACCTGCCGAATGAAGTGACACTGGATATTCTGTGGATTTTCCACCAAAAATAATTGCTAATTTCGTTTTATTCATAAATTTCTCCTTCATCACTATTTTTTAAATCATCAACTAACTCATCTAATTTTAATGCTCTACTACCTTTTACCAAAATCATACAATCCTGATTCAGAAAAGGTTTTAGATAATTGCCTAAGGTCTCTTTATTTTCAAAGTGTTCAATATGCGCTAAAGGTAAAGCATCACGAGCTCCTTGAGCAATATAACGAGCCATCGCACCAATCGTTAAGACTTCATCGATTTGATAATGACCGATATCTTTACCACTTCGATAATGAATCAAATCACTATCACTTCCTAAATCTAACATATCCCCTACAACAACAATCTTATAAGGCGATTGAAATTGTTGAAACGTATCAAGGGCAGCATGTAAGCTTTGTGGATTTGATTTATAAGAATCATTTAATATCCGGCAATGTTTCAATTGAATCAATTCATTACGTAAAGCAGTAACTTCAATATTATGTAAACCCTCACTGATTTCTTCATCGCTACAATCAAGGGCGTGGGCACAAATCAAGGCTGCTAGAGCATTTAATGCATTATGATAACCAAACATGGGCAAATAAAATTTTTCTGGATGATTATTAAAAGAAAAGGAAATTCCCGTTTCATCTTGATTTACATAACTTAACCAAAAATCATCGGTTTCACTTTCTTTACCAAAAGCGATTAATTGTAAGGATAAATCCATATCAATTTGCTTCATGGCTTCACTTAAGATTGGTTGATCTCCATCATAGATTAATAATCCACCTTTGCTTAACCCATCTAATATTTCTAATTTAGCAAGTGCAATATTTTCAATCGATCCAAGGTTTTCTTTATGCGCATCCCCAACATTGGTGATAATCGCAATATCTGGTTCGACCATTTTACTTAAGGTTTGTAACTCAAAGAATTGTTCCATTCCCATTTCAATTACGGCAACTTGGCACTCTTCACTTAACGATAATAGGGTTAATGGTACACCGATTTCATTATTGAAATTACCTAAGGTTTTTAAAGTGACATAATGCTTAGATAACATCGCTGCTAGGATATCTTTGGTACCCGTTTTCCCATTGCTTCCGCTAATGCCAACCACTTTACATGACAATTGTTTTCGATAAGCATGAGCAAGCTTTTGTAGGGCAATCAATGTATCTTCCACTTCAATTACCACAATTCCACTCGGTTTATCTTTATGATTGATATCCCATAAAGTCGCAAGCGCACCCGCTTGGATTGCTTGATCAATAAAATCATGACCATCGTACTTCTCACCAACAATCGGTATATATAAGTTTCCTTCAACTAAGGTACGCGTATCAATGCTTACACCTTGAATCATTTTATCTAAAGAATCACATTCGGTGGTAGTGCCATCCAACATCTGGATTACGGATTCTATTTTTCGCTTAATCATAATAATGTTTCCTCTTCTTTATATTTTCATAACCCCTATATTATACCACAACCTTTTTAGCTTATCTCATTAAAATTCATAAAACAAGGTAGAATATGTTACATTAATTCTAATTTGCATCTTTTTATAAAAACCTTTAAAATGAAAGCAATAAGGAGGAGTTAAGATGCACTATCAAATAAAAGATCGAACGATGATTATTTCAATTCCTGAAAAGTATGATAATTTACCTTTAATAAACTTTTTAGAAACTTATATCCCATCAAAAAAAGCCATCCACTTACTATTTCAAAACCATCAAATTCAATTAAATGAAACTTATCCAAGTCGCTCAGTTAGCTTACATACTAAAGATACTTTAACGCTTGTTGCCTATCAAGATCATAACGATCAAGAAATTGAAAAACTACTTCCTGAAGTATGTTTTGAAGATGAATTCTTTTTGGCTGTGAATAAACCTAGCCCATTACTTATTTATTCACCCAACCAAGAAACAAATCACACTTTGAGTAACCAAGTTAGTTATTATTATCAAATGCACGGCATCGATGTTGGAGTACGCCCAATCCATCGCTTAGATGTCGATACAAGTGGTTTAATCTTATATAGTAAATGTTCCTTGTTTCAGCCTTACTTTGATCAGATGATGAGTCAAAAGAAGATTCATCGCACTTATATTGCGATTGTCGAAGGCTGTATGAAGCAACAAAAAGGTCGAATTAGCGCATCGCTTGGCAAGGATCGTCATAATAGTAATAAAATGCGTGTTTCAAAAGAAGGACAAACCGCTATTACCAATTATCAAGTATTAAAAATTGATCAAGAACGTCAATTCAGCGTGGTGAAATTAGAACTTGAAACCGGTCGAACTCACCAAATTCGTGTTCATTTAGCATCGCTTCATCATCCCATCTTAGGAGATTCTCTTTATGGCTCAAACAAAGCGTTCCCTCGCCTTGCCTTACATGCTTCCCAATTATCTTTTGTTCATCCTTTTTCGGAAGAAAAAATATTTATCACCTGTGAATTACCACAAGTGATGAAAGAATATTTAAATCAATAAAAAGGCACTTCAATCAAAGTTATTGATTGATTGTGCCTTTTA
>JAVXTH010000025.1:0-19860 GCA_036642795.1 Erysipelotrichaceae bacterium | reverse complement strand
ATGTCGGATGCAGGCAAACGTTATCTTCCCATGTGATAAGTAAAAACAACCTACGCGGTTGTTTTTTTAGGAATTCTTGTTTTTATTTGCCCCATATAAATAGAAACAAGGAATGAGTAGAGAAGATCCAATTTCCATCATTGTATTTGGATCCATTTTTAAGTTTGTTCTAAATGGTATCGAAGCAAGACTTACGATGATTAATAAGAAACCAAAGAATAAACAAATACCAGCTTTATCGCTTTGATTTGAGAAGATTAAACCAGCTAAGCCGGATATAACTTGAATTCCTCCAATTCCATAAACTAGGAACATTGCCATTGTATTTTTCGCAATATCCATTCCTAGTACGATGGAATCTCCACCACCATTTTTAGTTTTCCAATAAACTAAACCAATTGATGCTGCCCCAAATAAAATCTCAATTAAACCCGCAAAAATTAAAATGTGTTTCCCTCTAGCATGTTGCATTCTTAATCCTCCTTTGTGCTTCTGCACTTTTTCTCTAGATTTATCATTATGACATTGCTGATATGATGAGCAATGGTATTACCTAAAAACTCAAGACTGATCATATTAAAGATTGCTTTTGTTCCAATCGTATAATGAACCGATAATTCACAGCTAGTTCCTTTTTCACTTACTTTTAAATCAATGACATTCTTTTCTCCATGATACTTACTATTTTCTACTTCAATTAATAATTCATGATTTTCAATAATCGAAACTTGGTAAACATTATCAATTGTTTCACTGGTATGTTCAATCCATTTTGTATTGGATATTTTCTCATAAACCGCATTCTTTTCCATTATGATTTCATCTGGTTTTAATAAAGCATTCCATACTGTTTCAACTGAATAAGTTAATTCTTTACTAAAATGATAATTCTTCTCCATTTATTTATCTCCTTTTCATTATTGAATCATATTCATATTCAATTTCCATGTTAAGATGCGATGTACCGACTCATTAATTTGTTGTTCACTTATCTCTTGGTTTTGAATGGCTGCTAATACATCCGGTATTTGAGTTTGATAATTACCACACATAACTAAATCATTTCCTGCTTTGATCGCAAAGACGGCTGGGGATGAAGTACCAATAAAGTCTTTAATTGCCTCCATGTCTAAATCATCGGTCATAATAACACCACGGAAATGTAAAGTATTACGTAAAATATCATGAACTGGTTTTGATAGGGAAGCCGGATAATTAGGATCCATACTATCAACGATGTTATGAGCGACTAAAACAGCTTGAGCTCTTGCGTTAAATCCTGCTTCAAAGGGTTTAAAATCATTGTTCAGGAAATTTTCATACGGACGTTTATCATAAGCGATACCGGTATGAGTATCCACGTTGTTTCCATAACCCGGGAAATGTTTTAAAACACTACCGATATGATTCTCATTCATGGTCGTTACAACCTTACCAATATAATCAGCTGTTTGATTCGCATCTTTGCCAAAAGAGCGGGCATTGATGAAATCACTTGGATTGGTTGATACATCCGATACGGGTGCTAAGTTCACATTGATGCCAAGTGAATTCAATAATTCAGCTTTCTCTTTCGCATCGGATAAGATAAGATCCATCCCACCTTGAGCATATAAGGCTTGAGGAGATAGGAAAGGAGCACCACGATAAGCTAAATAGCGAGAAAGACGATTAACGCTTCCACCCTCTTCATCAATACCGATTAACATCTTTATTTTTGAGTTATCTTGATAGCTCTGTAATTGATTACGTAAACCATCTTTATTATAAGGACGTACATCTCGATCAAATAAGATATAACCTCCTAAATGATACGTAGCAGCATCACTTGCTCCACTTCCAACCGGAGTACGAACAAAGAACATCTGACCTACTTTTTCTTCTATGCTCATTGCATTTAAAATACTTTGAGCACGATCCACAATTTCAATTGGATTAATTAACCATATTTCACAAGCTTTGTTCTTTTTATTCTTTACTCGATTCTCTAAATAAGTAATCTTCACATGATCACCTTTAACTAATTGATCACGATTATGAATTTTTGTTTTATTTAATAAAAAAGTATAAGGTTTATCTTTTTCATTATGAATGATCAATTCTTGTTGATTGACTTTATCAACAAAGCCTACAATTGTGAAAGGATGTTTATTATATTCATCTTGAGGTGCTTTCTTTGTAGCATTATTATTACTACAACCACTTAATAACAGAAGCGAAACAGTGAAAATCATCATCAATAATCGTCCAAAAGATTTCCTGGTTTTCATAATTATCCTCTTTTCCATGTTCTATCTATTATCATTAAAGCAAATGTTATAAAACTATGATATATCTTTACTAAATACAGCCACTTTTTACCTTTTTGGTAGCTATTTTAGCTTATTTTTTGATCTTTATTCAATTCGTTTATTTTATTTGTATTTGTTTCTTTGTTTAATAAGCACTTTAAATAACGATGAGTGAAACTCGTTACATACAAAAATGTAAATATGTAAATAATATGTAAACATTGTGAAAATGATGTGAAAAAAACATTGACATTATTTTCACACAGGTTTAAAATAACCCTAGCAGTTATTTTACTGTTATAAAAGGAGAGATGAAGAATGAAAAGTAAATTACTTAAAACAGGTTCATTATGTATGGCTCTTACTTTACTTCTAAGTGGATGTGGAGGGGGAAGTGATACAAGTGAGGCAACTAACACAGTTACCATTGCGAAGGATGTTGATGTTATGTCAATGGATAGTGCAATCGCAACCGATGGTATGTCATTTGAAATCATTGCAGCTACTACCGACGGATTATTTACGCTTGATAAAGAAGGAAATGCAATTCCAGCACTTTCAGATGGGGAACCAAAAGTGAGTGAAGATGGAAAGCTTATTACTTTTAGTTTAAAAGATGCGAAATGGAGCAATGGGGAAGCAGTTACCGCAGATGATTTTGTTTATGCTTTTCAAAAACTAGCAAATCCTGCAACTGCCAGTGAATATAACTATATGTTGGGTGAAGGTGTCGCAGAGATTGTTAATGCCGATGCTGTTATTGCTGGGGAAATGAAACCAGAAGAATTAGGTGTCAAAGCTTTGGATAAGAAAACATTTGAGGTTTCTTTAACAAAACCAGTTGTTTTCTTTAATTCATTGATGACATTCCCAATTTTCTACCCACAAAATCAAAAATTCGTAGAAAAACAAGGTGATCAATATGCCTTAACACCAGATAACTTATTAGCATGTGGTCCTTATAAAATGACTTCATGGGAATCTAAATCTAAAATTAAATTAGTAAAGAATAATAAATATTATGATAAAAAGAATGTTAAGACGGATAATTTAACTTTTAAAATTATTTCTGATCCAAATACTTCTGCTTTAGACTTTGGTCAAGGCGCAAATGATTTCACGAAACTTAGTGGAGAATTAGTTGATAAATATAAAGATGATAAGAACTTTAAAAACGTCTTAGATGGTTATCTATGGTACGTTCAACTTAACTTTAAAACACCAGGTTTAGAAAATGTTAACTTACGTAAAGCATTAGCATTAACAATGGAAAAAGACAAAATTGTCAAAGATATCTTAAAAGATGGAAGTGTCGCAGCTGATTTCTTTGTTCCAGTTAAATTAGCTACTGGTCCAGATGGAAAAGACTTCCGTGATGGAAATGGAAAATACTTACAAACCGATTTAGCGAAAGCAAAAGAATATTATGAAAGCGCAAAAGCGGAAACTGGTAAATCTAGCTTCGAGTTTGAATTACTTTATGAAGAAGAAGGAAACATTAAACAAATTGCTGAATTTATTCAAAATAAAGTACAGAAAAACTTACCAGGAGTTACGATTACTTTAAAATCTCAACCAAAGAAAAATCGTATTGAATTAATGAAACAACATGATTTCCAATTAGCAATTACACGTTGGGGACCAGATTATGCCGATCCTACAACTTATTTGAATTTAATGTTGGAAGACAATGGTTATAACTATGGTTTATATACAAGCAAACCATATAATGATTTAATGGCTAAATCAGGGAATGAAGCAAGTGTTGAAAACAGATGGCAAGATCTAAAAGATGCTGAAAAAGTAATGCTTGAAGATGATGCAGCTGTAATACCTCTATATCAAGTAGGTGGTGCTTCCCTCGTTCGTAAATCAGTTAGCGGAATTGAAAACCACTCTGTTGGTGTACCATATATTTATAAAAATGTAGTTAAAGCTGCAAAATAGGTAAGGCCTAACATTACGGTGCAAACCACCGTAATGTTTTTAAATAGAAAGGATGCATTTTATGAATAAATCAACCCTTAAATATATTGGAAAAAGGTTATTGATTTCAATTGCAACTTTATTTATTATTCTATTAATTTTATTCTTAATGTTAAAGTTCATGCCTGGAACACCCTTTAATGATGAAAAATTAACCGTTGCTCAAAAAGTACTATTGAATGCTAAATATGGTTTAGATAAATCAATCCCAGAACAGTTTTTCCGTTATGTTGGGAATATGTTAAAAGGAGACTTTGGTGTTTCTTATACGATTCAAAAAAATATGCCAATTGCTCAAATGTTAGCTCCTAAAATTATGGTATCCTTTAAAATTGGATTACAATCGGTAATATTAGGATCGATTATTGGTATTATATTAGGTATTATTGCGGCAATTAAACACAATACAATTTGGGATACCCTTGCTACTTTTGTTTCCGTATTAGGGGTTAGTATTCCATCCTTTGTATTTGCGATTGTGATGTTGATTGTGTTTGGATTTACTTTCCCAATCTTTCCCATCACGTATAATTCATCGCAACCTTTCTTCTCGAGTATCTTACCGACGATTGCGTTATCGATGTTTACAATTGCTCAAATCGCACGGTTTTCAAGAAGTGAAATGATCGATGTTTTAGGTTCAGAATATATGTTATTAGCTGAATCAAAAGGTTTATCCAATAAATTATTAATCTTTAAACATGCCTTAAGAAATGCTTTAATTCCAGTTATTACGGTATTAGCACCATTGATTGTTAATTTAATGACCGGAAGTACGGTAATTGAAAAGATATGTGGAATACCTGGAATTGGTAGTTTATTAGTAGAAGCCATTCAGGTAAATGATTATAATGTTGTATTAGCTTTATCATTTATTTATAGTGCAATGTATGTAATTACAATGTTAATTGTCGATATTTTATATGGAATTATAGATCCTCGAATTAGACTTACAAAGGAGGATGGACATGAGTAATTTACCTAAATTTGATGAAAAAGATTTTACTTTTGTTGGGGAAGATCAAGATATTCATCATGATAAAGCAATGCCAGCAAAACCTTTTTGGAAAGATGTTATCACACGTTTTTCAAAGAACAAAGGAGCCGTTGTCGGACTACTTGTGATTGTGATTATTATCCTCTTCGCAATCTTTGCGCCGATGTTATCAAATTTTGCTTTTGATGGAGTTAATACGGCTCATCAAAATGTACCACCACGGATTCCTTTACTTGAAAACCTTGGAATATGCAATGGTTATTCACATGGAATCAATCTCTACCAAGAATTAGATATGGGCAATATATATCATTTCTTTGGGACCGATACATTGGGCCGTGATTTATGGGTCAGAGTTTGGTCGGGAACTAGAATATCTTTATATGTAGCTGCGGCTGCTGTATTCATTGATATCTTCTTTGGTATGGGATATGGTCTAGTATCTGGTTACTTTGGTGGTAAAGTGGATACGGTATTACAACGTATTCAAGAAGTCGTTTATAGTATTCCAAGTTTAGTTATCCTAACTTTACTATTAATGATTATGAAACCTTCTCTTAATACAATTATTATTGCTTTAATGCTAACTGGCTGGGTTGGTATGTCAAGAATTACCCGCGCAGAAGTTTTAAAGATTAAGGAACAAGAATATATTTTAGCTTCTAAAACATTAGGAGCAAGTAATTTCTTTATCTTAATAAAAGAAATTATCCCAAATATTTTTGGTCAAATCATAATTATGTCAATGTTTTCTATTCCAAATGCGATCTTCTATGAAGCTTTCTTAGCCTTTGTTGGACTTGGAATACCGGCTCCAAATGCATCGCTTGGATCTTTGATTAATGAAGGCTATAAATCAATTCTATCAAGTCCTTATATGGTAATTATTCCAGTTATCGTATTAGGGGTATTAATGTTAAGTTTTAATATGATGGCGGATGGATTACGTGATGCATTTGATCCAAAACAGAAAGATCATTAGGAGGAAAATCGGATGGGAAAAGAAAGAGTATTATCAATTCGTGACTTAGCGATTTCCTTTAAAACAGAAAATGGTACCGTTAATGCGATTCGAGGCATCCGTTTTGATTTATTTAAAGGCGAAACGGTTGCGATTGTTGGAGAAAGTGGCAGTGGTAAATCCGTTACAACCAAAGCAATCATGGGAATCTTATCGAATAATGGGAAAATCGAAGCGGGAAGTATCGATTTCACCTATCATCGTGGAGAAGAAACGGTGAATGTTGACTTAACAAAATTAAGTAAAAAAGAAATGCGTGAACATATCTTAGGAAGACGTATTGCGATGGTCTTCCAAGATCCAATGACTTCCTTAAATCCAACCATGAGCATTGGTGAACAAGTAATGGAAGGGATGATTCATCACTTCAAAACACCAAGAAAACAAGCGCATGATAAAGCGTTAGAATTACTTCAATTAGTTGGAATTGATGAAGCAGAAAAAAGAATGAAAAACTATCCACATCAATTATCAGGTGGTATGAGACAGCGGGTAGTAATTGCGATTGCTCTTGCATGTGAACCAGAAGTATTAATATGTGATGAGCCAACAACGGCTCTTGATGTAACAATACAGGCTAAGATACTAGAGCTGATTAAAGAAATCCAAAAGAAAAAGAATATATCCGTTATCTACATTACCCATGATTTAGGTGTCGTAGCTCAAGTAGCGGATTATGTTGCGGTTATGTATGCAGGAAAGATTGTTGAGAAGGGCGATGTGAATGAAATATTCTATCATCCACTTCATCCCTATACTTGGGGCTTATTATCTTCAATGCCGGATATTGATACCGTAAATGAAGAATTATATACGATACCGGGAACGCCACCCAATCTACTTTATCCAATTGTTGGCGATGCCTTTGCGCCAAGAAATGCCTTTGCATTACAAATCGATTTTAAAGAAGAACCACCAATGTTTAATGTCGGTGGCAAACATCGTGTTGCTTCTTGGTTGTTACATCCAGATGCACCAAAGGTTGAAATGCCGCATGCTTTAAAAGTGCGATTAGACCATATGTTAAAGGAGGTTAAGTAAAATGAGCAACGAACCTTTATTAGTGGTGAAAGACCTAAAACAATATTTCCCAATTTCACGTAAATTCACTGTAAAAGCAGTGGATGGTATTTCCTTTGAAATATATCCAGGTGAAACGTATGGCTTAGTTGGTGAATCAGGAAGTGGTAAATCAACGACTGGAAGAGCAATTATTCGCTTATATGAACCAACCGATGGAACGATTATTTTTAATGGTCATGATATTAGTGGTAAAATGGGTCATAAAGAATTGAAAGAATTAAGAACTAAAATGCAAATGATCTTTCAAGATCCAATGGCTTGTTTAAACCCAAGAAAAAAAGTAATTGATATCATTGCCCAAGGCTTAGATATTCATAAACTTTATAATTCAAAAGCTGAACGCGATGAAAAAGTATACCAAATATTAGAAAAAGTCGGTTTATCTAGAGAACATGCGAATCGTTTTCCACATCAATTCTCAGGTGGACAAAGACAACGTATTGGTATCGCTAGAGCGTTGATTATGAATCCAGACCTTATTATCGCAGATGAAGCAATATCTGCCTTAGACGTCTCCATTCAAGCTCAAGTGGTGAATCTAATGAAACACATTCAAGAAGAAACCAATACAGCATACCTATTTATTGCACATGATTTATCCATGGTTAAATATATCTCATCAAGAATTGGTGTATTACATCTAGGACATCTAGTTGAAACGGGAACAACCCAAGAAATCTTTGCGAATCCAATTCATCCTTACACCAAATCCTTATTAAGTGCGATTCCTAAACCAAACCCAATTGTCGAGAAAACAAGAAAAGCAATTACCTTTGATTATGCTACAAGTGGGATTGATTACACCAAAGGAACCCAACATAATATCAGTGATAGTCATAAAGTATTATGTACCGATGAAGAATTAATTGAATGGACAAAATAAGCAAACGAAAAAGCACCCCTTCTAATAAGGAGTGCTTTTCTTATTTAACTGATTTCTCTTTTCGAAAGATATAAACAACATAACCAAGGCCACCAACTAAGATAATCCCTAAGCCTAAACTCAAGTATTTCCAAATTGACATATCTTTCATTAAAGATGCTTTTATAACGGCTGCTTCATTCGAATATAACTGTAAAGAATTCTGTGACTTTTCATATTGATAATCCCGAATCTTTCCATCCATATCCATCACTTCAATGATTGAATAATCCTTTAATTTAGGATCTTTAAAGGTCCATCCCATTAATTCAATATTCTCAATTTTTATTTTCTTATAATCCATTCCTTCTCGATTTTGATGATCTTTATCGACATCTATAAGAAAGAACTTTCTTCCTAAAATTGTCTGTAATTCAAACGATGAAGTAACTTTACCATTTTCAAATAAATAGAACTTCTTATTATTCTTTTCATCACTTAAATATACAATTGTTTTCTTAATAACTTTATTTTCCCAAGCCGGTATTTCTTTTTTATTATACTTCATTTTAATTTCATTAAATCCTTCAGGTACCGATATATGATTCATATTACGTACAACCCCAAGTTTCATTCCATTATAATCCATATATACTTCTGGTTTCTCATCGACGTTTGCGACAATCGTATAAACCTTGTCTGTACCATATTCAGATGTACAAACTACTTCAATCTGATTATCACCAGGTTTTACTTCTACTTTACCAGTTCCTTTTACACTTGCTTTTTCATCTGCTGCTTTCGCATCAATTGTTAATGAAGTTGTTTTAGGTGGTAAATTAACACTATAAGAAGTAGTTTCAGCATTAAAGTCAGGAGTAAGTTTACCTTGATCAATGCTTAGCGAACTTAGATTATTATCCTTTGAGCGAGGATCAGCTTTTGGTTCACCATTGGGTGCCGCTGATGGTCTAGAAACAGAATTAGGCTGAATGATATCAACAGTTGCAACACCTATGGTTACACCAGATGCATCAACAGGAGGTACAGATGTGTTGTCGGATGCATCAACACCTTTAAAAGTTATCGTCGATCTTCCAGAACTTCCAGCAATTGCGGTTGCGCTTATCGAAGCACCACGATTACAAAAGCCATCATTTCCGATACTAACTAGTGTCGCATTTTCAGGAGTAGCAGATATACTGCCTTCTATTACACCACACGATACACTTACAGTAAAAGTGCTATTTGGGCTAACACTTTGTGCTTGTGTAGAAACACAACTTATTATTAACAAGAAACAACATAAGCCTATTTTTATTTTATTATTAATTTTTAACATTTAATTTCCCTCTCATTGGTTTATTTTGGAAATGTTTAAGATATCATTTTTAATTAGTGAGTAGTCAATAGCACTAATTTTTTCATTTTTATCTACATTTGCAGCAACAGCATTTGCACCAGATAATTTATCTATCTTTAAAATTTGGTTTTTGACATAAGAATAATCAACAGCACTTATTTTCCCATCACCATTTACATCGCCACGAACGACCGCAGCAATTTCATAAACTTCTTGAAGTGCGCTTGCATCTTGTGCGTTTTTCATCTTAATTGAAATACGTTGACCTGTTGCGATTTTGCCACTTGTAATTATTTTGCCATTTGAATCAAAAATGGTTATCTCGCCTAGCTCTGCCAAAGCACTAGCAAGCGTAGCTATATCTGAATCTAAAACAAATCCGGAGATATATCCATTATCAAAGACAAGATTATTAGCGGTAAGGATGGCCTTTATCGAATCTGGAATTACGGTAGATACGGGAGTGCTAAAAAATTGATTACTGAAACAATTTGTATCAACTCTTCCATTTATTCCATCAACACTTTCAAAGCTACTATATTGCCAGCCTTGTTCTCCTCCATAATATGGATTTTCAAAGCTAAGTGTACGAGTATAAGCAGCAATCCAGGATACATACGGTAATATCTTTGGACTATTTAGTATTTTTTCTAAGTAACTTCGATAACTATAAACGTGAGTTCTTCCATCATAACCACGTTGGTTCATTCGATTTAAGAAAGTACCAATAATACTTTCGTATTCTGCGGTTGTAGTTGGTGAATAACGCGTAATCCCATCGTAAGGAAAAGGGTCAAATCGTTCAATATCATAGTAGATAGGATAGGATAAATTTGCTTTTACTTCCGATAACATCTGAATAAGCGATTCTGCTTCAGCATAAGCAAAATTGGCATCAAAGGCATAACTATATAGGTAGATACCATAAGGTATTCCTAAACGATTACATTCTTCGATGTTACGTTTAAATTGCTTGTCCATATTTCCAAAGCCAAAGCCAATTCTTATAATTGCGCCATCAACGCCTGCTGCTTTTACTTTATCCCAATCAATTACTTTTTGCCATTCGGAAACGTCAATTACAAATTTAGTTCCTTGATGATACGTTAATGTGTTATTGGCATCATAAAAGTTTTTGAATCCATTTTCTACTTTCCAATAAGTACCAAATTTAGATGTTGAAGGAACAAAGCTTCTCGACATTCTATTTGGCGGAAGTGGATCCATATGTTTACCAATGGGAACATCCTTCATTCCACTTATTTTATTAGGATCAATGGGTTGATAGGTATCTTCTGTGACTATTTCTACATCATTAAAATCATTTGTATCTTCTGCTTGTATTGAAGTAGGTACAAATAGAGTTGATAATAATGTAATGCTAATCATTAAACAAAATATTTTTTTCAAAAGCACACCCCCTGAAATAGATAGAATTCTTCTGTATAATTAATTATACTTTTAATAAGGCTTAATTACTAGTAAACTTAAGAAATTAAACAAGAAAATAACAAATTATAACTTTTAATTAACTAATTTTTACTATAAACAATTAAAGGTGATATGTTTAGTTCTCATTTAATAATCATAAAGAAATAGTATTGACAAAAATACTACCATGCAATACAATATAGAGGTAGCTTGTAATACAAGATAGTGAGGTGTTATTATGATTCCATCGCAGATGTTAAAAGGAATATTAGAAGGTTGTATATTAAGTATTATTGCTCAAGAAGAAACATATGGTTATGAAATTTCAGAGAAATTAAAAGCAATTGGTTTTGGCGAAATTTCAGAAGGAACAATTTATCCAATGTTGCTTCGTTTGACAAAAAATGAATACATTGAGGCAAGGATTAAATCATCGAATAGTGGGCCTTCAAGAAAATATTATTCGTTAACTAAACTTGGGAAATCAGAATTAGAATTATTTAAATCAAGTTTTTTAGAACTTGTGAAGGCTGTAAATAACTTAATCGGAGGTAAATATCATGAGTAAAAAAGCATCGATTGAATTACGTGATCTTAATAATGAAAGCGAAAAGAAAATGAGTAAAGAAAGTAATCTTATTTATACTGATATGATTGTTTATTTAAGAGTATCAAGATTATCACTGCTTCAACAAGAAGAAGTAAGAAAAGATTTAATTGATATGATTGTTGATGGAGAAGCAAGAGGAGAAAGCATTGAACAGATAATTGGTAAAGATTATAAAGCGGTATGTGATGAGATAATTAATAATTTTCCACCTGTTTCTTTAAAAGATAAATTTGTATCCTATTTATCAATTGGTTTATTATCAATAAGTATATTGTTAGGAATATCAATTGTGAATGAATTCATAGTGAATCTAATTAAAAAGCGCAGTATATTTCAATATGATTTTAAATTATCACAACTATTTATAATGATTGTGATATTTCTAGTTTCGATTATGATTGTTACTTGGGTTGGGAAATCAGCATTGAATGATAATCATCAAGAGAAGACAAAAAAAGAACGTTGGTTATCTTTCTTTAAATGGTGGATCATTCTATTTATTATAATTGCTGTTATGTTCTTCATTATGATGCAACTTAATCAAGTATTATTTACTTGTAATATTATTTATCCGATTGTTATAGCTGGACTATCTTTTATTTCTCAGCGTGTGATTGATAATAAAAGCGAATTTTAAAAGAGGGATTATCCCTCTTTTAATTTACACTTTTAAATGATCGATATAGCGAGCTTTTAGTTTCTTGATTAATTTATAGTTTTTACTTATATAAATTTCAAGTTCTTTAATTCTTTCTATTAATACAGCATAATCATTTTCGGTTACACCATGAGTTGAATAACGAATTCGATACATAATTGAATTAATCTCATCATTTAAGAAATGGTGTTTTTGTAGTAAGTCATAGGCATCATAAGTCTTAGATAATAAAGTAGCTTCTGGTTTCTTCTTTTTAAAACGTAAGTAATAGAAGATACCTCCGGCTGCTGCTAATAATACTAGGAAGCCCATAAACAAATATTCGATAAGCGAAGTTTCTTTTTGAATACTTGCATCCACCTTCTTTTTCTTAATCTTCTTTTTTTCTTTCTTCTTTTTCTTTGCTTCTTTTTTCTTTTTCTCTTCTTGTTTCTTTTCCTGTTTCTCTTGTTCCTTTTTCTGATCTTTTTGTTCTTCTGGAGTTTTAGGAGCTTCCGGTTGTGGATTATTTTCTGGTAGTGATTCGTCCTTTGATTCTGGTTTATCTTTGCTATAATCATCTGGTATTTCTGGTGGTTTGTTTGAAGATTCTCCTATGAGGGCAGATGGTCCACCACCAACCGTTACTTCAATTGGTATCCATCCTTTGCTTCTTTGGTAAATCTCGCACCATGCATGAGCACTGTTCGTTTTCACTACACTGTTATCGCCTTCAAAAGCATCGACGATGTAACCTTGAGTATATCTTGTAGGAATATCACAAACTCGGAACAATAAGGTAGCGGCAGCTGCAAAATGCTGACAATAACCTTTTTTATTCTCTAGTAAAAAATATAAAATAACATCTTTTCCTTCTGGAATTGGTCCAGGTTTTGTAGAATAGGTGAATTCATTACAATATACTTCATGTATTTGCTGCATCAGTCTAGTTTTATTTGATGAAGTATAATCAATTCCATGATCTAATAAGAATTTTTTTAATTGAATTGCAATATTGCTTGGAACTTGTGTGTATTCTTGAGTGACTGCTTGTTCATAAATATTCATAGCCTGAGGATAAGCGAATGAAGAAGTAAAATCTGATGTAATATCATTTTTCAATGAATATTTTTGATAGGAAGCGAATGAATTAAAATTATAATATAAGTCTTGAAACATCGAAGTACCTTGATCCATTTGGATTAATCCATAGGGAACATAAGCATAAGGTTGTGCTCCAACATTTTCAATCGTAACGCTGGGAGCATTGTTAAGATTGTTACGTAGAAAGATATTCTCAAAACTTAAGGATAGAGGTAACATGGTATTAATCTTATTAATCGCATTTTCAATTCCTTGTGTATAGCCCATTGAGAAACTTGATTGTTCAGAATTATAACTTGAAAAAGAATTTGCTTTTAATCTATCTGGATGATTTGGTGAACTTACCTTTAAAATTACTCTATTTTCTTTACTCAATTTAACTTCATTATTACCTAATTGTCCATTATTCATTCCAGGAGTTGATTGTCCGTTTTTCCCTTTCATTGCATTTGGCTTAGTCCCGCCTTCTTTTTCAGCATCTTTCCCATCTATCGGTTTACCTGTTTTTCCATTCATGTCATTTCCAGTGTTTTTATTTTGTGGGTCGCTCGCATTTTTTAACTTCTGAATCATCTCCGCAAGGCTTTCTTTATCCTCTTCATTTAAAGGTAAATTACGAATTAAACTTATTAAAGGGCTTAATAACATCGAGGAAAGATTACCAAATACATCTACATAACCAATACTAGGTGGAATAAGAACACTTAATAATATCGAAACAATAATGGCTACAACTCCAATTTGGATCAATACTTTTTTCTTAATTTTAGGGAAGTCAAGGGTTCCTCTTTTTGATAGTAAGGTAATGATCATCACAATGAAAACGATGGCGATTAAAAGGGAATTATAACGTTTAAAATATAAGAATAAACCAATTAAAGCAAGCATGAATAGAAAGTTTAATTCAACCATATTTTGATTAATAAAATAAAAAGAAACACGAATAATAAGATATAATAATAAATAGATTAAGTGTTGAAGGATAATAAATTTATCATAGTTTGCCCATAAAGCAGGGTTTTGAATAAACGTTTGAATTAATTCAATACCGGGAATAGAAAAGATTAATACGATGAACAAACATAAAAGATGAATTACGAAAGATAATGAAATTTTACCTTTAAAAATAGGCAGTGTATTTTCTTTATATTCAATTGCCAAATAACAACCAACAGCAAACAAGATCGATAAAGGAAGAATAATACCAAGGTTCATTTGAATCAGTTGATAATCATTTATCATAAACAAGCATGAAATAAAAGCTATCATATATAGAAGATAGACATAACTGTGATTAAATAGTTTCTTCATAATTAAATTCCTCATAGATTTCATCAAAAAAATGATATAACTCAAAATGAGAATGAATTATAATATTTAATCCATTTTTCTTTATCATAAAATCTTTATGTCTTTCTTGCATAATTAGATATAAAGCATATATTTTTTTTAATTGAATTAATGCATCTTTAAACTTATGTTCTGGAACCCAAACAAAGATATAGATAGGGTCTAGATTACTTGAACCTTCCTTTACAATGTATTCATCAAACTTAGCACTTAATCCATAATGAATGTATTGTAATTTCTCACCATCTCGATATTCATGATAATCATATACTTCACTATAATCATCACCTTTCATAAACTTAGGATCTTCACAATAATAATCTTCTGTTTTAAGTTCATCCTTTTTAATTTGTGAAGGGATTGGATAAATTCTTAAATTTCTAACGGTTGGATTTTTAATCTTTCTTTTAATAATATTAAAATAATCATAAATCTCAATGTTTTCTAGTTTTACTAAATAATCACCAGCTACATCAAAAGTATAAGAGCGTTCTACTTCTAAATTATCAACTGAAAATAGAACTTCTTTAAAATACAAGTTCTTTTTTAATTGTTGATTATAAAGAATAAGAGTACCTCGAAAATTAGGAAAATTATAGTTTGAAATAGCTTTACAATTGATTGTTATATTTTCACCACAGTGATAATAAAAGACATCAAAATTAAAATCAGTGGATATCTTTTTATAAACAAATAACGTATATATAATTGAGATAATGGATAATGTAAATAATAAAATAAGAAGGTAAAAAAAGATATATTCATTAAAAAAATGTTGTAGTAATAATACTAAAACGATTAAAAATTTCATCATAATGGTTTTTTAATATTTGGCTCGTCAATTTTCTTTAATATTTCAATCAATATATTTTCTCTTTTTTTACTTACAAAACTTGGATCATATACTTTTAAGACAAGACGATGAATACAAGCATCAACAAAGACGCTCTTAACATCATTTGGTAGTACATAGTCACGGTTTTCTACATAAGCATTTGCTTTGGCCAAACGCATAATCGCAATCGATGCACGAGGCGAACAACCAATGGCAACACTTTCATTATTTCGTGTTTCATTTACTAGATTTACAATATAAGTATGAATCGCAGGATCTACAAAGACGTTATTTACTTCTTCACGCATTTGTAATAACTGTTGCTTGTTCATGATTTGATTCACCGTTTCAAGGGCATTCCCTTTACTCTTGTTTTCAAGAATCCCGGCTTCCGCTTCACGACTTGGATAACCAATTGAAGTACATATCATAAAACGATCCATTTGCGATTGTGGTAATAAGTTGGTACCAGCTGAACCAAAAGGATTTTGAGTAGCGATAACTAAAAAAGGTTCTTCTAGTTTTCTTTGAACTCCATCAATGGTAATGCTGTGTTCTTCCATTACTTCTAGTAATGCAGATTGGGTTCTTGGGGAAGTACGATTAATTTCATCCGCAAGAAATAAGTTACATAAGATGGGTCCCTTTTGATAAACAAATTCATTTTTACTCTTATCATACATCTTAAAACCAGTAATATCACTTGGCATTACATCACTTGTAAACTGCATTCTTTGATAATCTAAATCCATGATCTTAGAGAAAGCAAGGGCAATGGTTGTTTTACCTACCCCTGGAATGTCTTCTAATAATACATGGCCACTTGATAATTGACAAAGGATTATCTTTTTTAGTATTTCGTCTTTCCCATAAACAACTTTCTTTAATTCATTGATGATCTTTTCGATTTCCATGTTAGCCCCCATAACCTTTCGGCAAATACAATTTCAAATAAATTAAATCATATTTAAATTTTAGTCTAAAATTCAAATAATGTAAAGGTATATATTCCCAAGAAAAAAGACAGAACATGTTTCAACTATTCTATCTTTGATTTATTATTTTCACGAATGATGCGACAAGGATTTCCATAAGCAATGGAATTGGCTGGTATATTGTGCGTTACTACACTACCTGCCCCAATGACACAGTTATCGCCAATGGATACGCCCGGTAATAGAATGGAACCGCCACCAATCCATACATGATTACCAACGGTGATGGGGGCAGTAAGGGTCTTACAAAAAGGGAATGTTCCATCTTCTTTCATTTCCCCAAAACGCTCACGGGCACTTAAAGGATGATAGGCAGTATAGAACTGTACGTTGGGAGCAATCAAGGCATAATCACCAATGGTGATTTTATTATCATCTAAAAAGGTACAGTTCATATTAATTTCACAGTTATTGCCAATTGAAATATTATTTCCATAATCTACATAGAAGGGTGGTGTTATCCAACAATGATCGCCCATCTTTCCTAGTAGTTCACTTAGAACCTTTTTCTTTTCAATCAGATCATTTGATTTTATTTGATTATAACGACAGATTAAATCTTTTGCGAGATGCCAACGATCTAATAATTCTGGATCACCACAATCATATAACTCTCCAGCTAACATTTTTTCTCGTTCACTCATATAGTCTCCTCATTTTTTTTGAAGCCAAGTAACTTTGTTTAATTGTTTCAAGGCATCTTTCTTAATAGCTACAACATCAAGATAATACAATTCATCTTTCTTTTCAATATAGAAACGATAAATGGGAATGCGATAAGGCAAATAATTTATAAAGGAAGAATCCGTATAAAGATATTCCCAACGAATGATATCTTTTTTAGTTAGTGCTTCTTTTGGATAATTAATCGAAGTATAACCACCCTGTAGTAATGTTTTAACTGCTTCATCGAGTGGCATTATAGGGAAATCTTTTACCTTGACTTGATGATGATCAACATCAGGAAGAATCATACAAGGTTGATATTCTTGATCACTAACATAATTTAATTGAAATGTAATTGCTTGATTTGGCTCATAATAAAGAGAATCCTTTGTTTCATAAATAGAAACATAATAATGATTCGCTGCCATTTCAATTCGATAATTTGGTTTATCTATTTTTGTTGTGGCCTTAATTTTAGAAAAGAAAGCTTTAGCCTCTTTTAATAACAAATCAGGGTGATCATCAAAGTTGCCTTTCTTTAACGTCGTTCCCAGTATTTCAATATCACCATTTACTTTACTTTTTAAATGATAGTCTTCATTCTTTATTTCAAAACTTTGATTTACTTTTGAAGGTTCTTCCTCAATCTTTAATGCTGCTGCATAGGGTTTTAATTGATTGATATAAAATGCATCTTCATAAGGTTCATAAACACCATGTTGATCGTAGTATCTTTCATATTCATAAACGGGTAAGTGATCTTTAAAAGTATATGTTTTATTGATTGGATGTAGATTATCTTTATTTAATTGGATAAACTCATTTGTGTTTTCACACTTAGAACTACTACCCATTCCACCAAAAGATTGATACCATTGAGGTTCATAAAGCTGCTGGTAAACAACTTCTTTTACTTTTATATCCTTATCTTTAGAAATTAAGTTAGTTGATACAAAGAAAAGGAAAGCAAAGATACAAGCAATACCGATTGCATATTTAAAGAAGGGAATACTTCTTTGTTTAGGTTCCTTTTGATTTGAAATATAAGTAAAAAGGTTCTTTTTATCTTCTTCACTTAATTGAATGTGATCCAATTCATCTTTATATTTCTTCATTCCACTCACTTCCTTTCAGATCTTCTTTTAGTTTCTTTCTTGCGCGATTTAAATGAGTAAGAATGGTAGCTTCTTTCTTATTTAAAAGTTGAGCTATTTCTTTTACACTGTATTCTTCATAATAAAATAAGTAGATGACATCACGATATTTTTGAGGTAGTTTCATTACATAAGGTAAAATATCATAAGTCTGTTGGGTTTCTATGTAACTATGATAACCTTCTTCTAGGGTAACATGTTTTCTTAATCGTTCATATTTGTAATGATCTTTACATGTATTAATAGCAACTCTAATAATCCATGCTTTTTCTTGTTGATGGGTAGTGAACTCAGGTTTCTTTTTTATGATTTTAATAAATACATCTTGGAGGACATCTTTGGCATCATCGCTGTTATGCATATGTTGTAAGATAATTCGAAATACCATGTCGCTATACATGGTAACGAGTTCTTCCAATGAACGACATGGTTTTTCATCGAATGGATCAATCATGGATCTTGCCTCCTTCTATTAATACGAATTAGTTATGAAATATATTTCAAAAAAACTGTAGAAGCACATGATTTATGTTTTCCTACAGTTCAGGGATTATTTGTTATGTTTCATATTTGGATAAATGGTATATAAGAAATCATCGGTATATACTTGATCACACAGCTCTCCAATAAAAGTCATAGGCGGTTGGCCTTTTTCACGATTTCCTTGTCTGAATAAAGCCGTATAAGAGACAATCATATTTAATATCATAAAGATCAAAAAGATTGGATAAATAACACGACCGATTTTAAAAGGAATCTTTTCGATTAGTTTGGATAATAAAGGATAAACAAGATATAAGATTGCCATACCACCAAGTCCCCAAAATAACATATAGGGAACGGTAGTTCTACCACCGATATTTAAGAAATAACCAGTGTAATCCCAAGAAGTACCACCGAATAGTTTCTCCCCAATCAAACTGAGTGAGAATTCGGCAACACCACCAATGATACAACTCCAGAAGTATGTGATATACCATTTTCGCTTAGCTAGGTTTTTACCTAAGAGAGCAATAAAACCAGCAAAACCAAAGCCATAAATGGGATTAAATGGTCCATAGATTAAACCAGAACGAGATTCCCAAACCCCTTTAGTGAAAAAGGTTAAGATTTCTTCATAATAAGTACCAATGATACAACCAATAAAAAAGATGGCGAATATCTTGGCAAAACAAAACCCTTGGGCAAATACTCTCTTTTGATTGTTCGTTTCTTTATAATAATTCGTATGTCTGCTTTTTTTTAATTCTTCCATAATAAGCCCCTAACTTCTCAATTATAAGAGATAAAAAAGATGATTCTATTAATCTTAAGAATATCGCTAAATTAATTTTCTGTCAAGTTGATGAAAAGAAAGGAATGTATCAAAAGCAATCATGTTAATTCTACTGTAAGTAAGAAAAAATGGATTTGTGAAAGCTATTTATATTGTAAGATTTGATCTTGATTGATTACACTTAATATTTCAAAATCTT
>JAVXTH010000024.1:0-20005 GCA_036642795.1 Erysipelotrichaceae bacterium | reverse complement strand
GTATATTGATATCACAAAATTATCTTAAAAGGATGTAGATTAATCTACATCTTTTTCATTACCATTCATTTACTATTTTTAATCTTAAGCTTCATCCTTAAAGCTTGGGAAAAACACCTTATTATCTTCTTTTGTTTTACCCATAACAATCGCTTGTACAATCATTGATATTTGTGATAGTTCAACGACTTCATCCTCGTTATTTAAGATCCATATATTATGACCTTCTTGAGAATTATAGGGACGATAAGGACGCTGTGAAGCATGATCTTGATAGAAGTAATAGTTTACATCATATCCATTCTTCTCAATTGCCTTCTGTATCTTCGCTACATCCTTGTTTGATGTAATTGTTTCATAATCAAATAATTTACGTTCTAAAAGTCGCTTTGACAAATCACTTAGAATCTTATCTTCATGATTGTTCAAGAAATGAAATCCATATTGCGCGGTAGCTTCATCTAATAAATAATGATCCTGTACGGTTGCTGGTTCATCTTTAAGAAAAGGAAAAAACATTTCTACGCCTTTTAAACGACTTGGATCTTCTTCAAAGATATCTTTTAAACGTTTAAATAATAAAGTCAGAATCGCTTCATAACTTCTTGCGATTGGATGATAATAAACTTGCCAGTACATATGATAACGTGCCATGATGTAGTCTTCTACACTATGAATACCACTTTCTTTCACAACAATTCGTTGATCTTTAACACGGATGGTTCTCAACACTCTTTCTAAATCAAAATTACCATAAGTAGTTCCTGTGAAATATGCATCACGAAGTAAATAATCCATTCGATCCGCATCCAATTGCCCAGAAACAATTTGATTCAGTAATTCATTTGGATGTTGATACATAATAATATCGGCTACATCTTTAGGAAGCGAAGCATTTTCTTTACTTAATATTTGATGAAGTTGAGTATCTTCTAAGATAATTCTTTGCGTAAATATTTCATGTTTACAATTCGCAATCGATTCAAATGCATGAGAAAATGGCCCATGACCAATATCATGTAAGAGGCCTGCAAGCATAACACAAACCTTATCATATTCACTTAAGGAGTCTTTTAATCCTTCTCCATCTTCAACCATTCTTTTCACAATCTCATAAACCCCTAATGAATGAGAAAACCGTGAATGTTCTGCCGTATGATAAACTTGAAAATTTCCACCTAATTGATGAATTCTTCTAAGTCTTTGAAACTCTTTGGCATTGATACAATCCCAAACAACTTGATAGTCAACATGAATATATCCATGAATAGGATCACGCATAACTTTACTTTCTAAACATTTCTTAAGCATGTAATAACACCCCTTTTATCCATTATACCATTATAATTTTTATTGATGATACTTTCTTTATATTAATTGTGTCCTTTCTTCTATTCATATAGAAAACAATATGGTATATTAAACATAATTAAAGGAGGAATTAACATGTTAGTAGCTGTGATTGGTACAAGTTTTATTAGCGAATGGTTTATCAAAGCAACGCAATTAAATGAAGGTGTTGAGTGTGTTGCGATTTATTCTAGAAGTTTAGATAAAGGAAATACGTTCGCTAAGAAAAATGGCGTAGATAAAGTTTATTGTGACTTAGATGAAATGCTAGCTAATCCTAATATTGATACAATCTATGTAGGTTCACCAAATTCATTACATTTTGATTATTCACTAAAAGCAATCCAAGCAGGTAAACATGTAATTTGTGAAAAACCCTTTACAACGACCGTAAGTGAATTAGATTGTTTAATCGCTGCAGCTAAAAAATATCATGTGTTTTTATTTGAAGCTATTGTCACATTACATTCCCCAAATTATAAAATGATCAAAGATAATGTCCAACAACTTGGGACAATCCGTTGTGTACAATGTAATTTCTCACAATATTCTTCTCGTTATGATCAATTTCTTGCAGGTGAGAATCCCAATGTTTTCACAACAAAATTCTCTGGTGGTGCCCTATGTGATTTAAATATTTATAATTTACATTTTGTCACAGGTATCTTCGGTCGTCCTGATGCCATTCAATACTTTGCCAATAAAGCAGCGAATGGTATTGATACTTCCGGTGTTTTAGTTTTAACTTATCCAACCTTCCAAGCAAGTTGTGTCGCTTGTAAGGATTCTAAATCTCAAAGTAATGCCCAAATACAAGGTGAAAAAGGCTATATAATGGTGAAGAGTGAAACAAGTAAATGTTCTGATTTTAGTATTCACATTGATGATGCATGTCTTACACCAGCTATCAAACAACAAGATATTATGTTGTATTATGAACTAGCTGATTTCATTAAAATAATAAATGAAAATGATGTTCAAGCCTGTGATGAATTAATGAAACATTCACATATGGTAATGGAGTTATTAGTACAAGCTCGACTCAGTGCAAAGATTGAGTTTGAAAACGATCATCGCAAAATAAGTGAAGTATAAAAAACAAGGTAGATTAAATTCTGCCTTGTTTTCTATTATAAGCATTTACCAATGATCGATAATCTATATTTATTTAAGATTTGAAAGGTATCACAAAATCTTTTCCTAAATCATAATAAACTTTTTGTTCTTGTTTAAATAAGGCAATTAATTTATCAATGTTTCCATTCGTTTGTTTGTCATTTAATGCTTCATAGTATAATCCCTTATTTTTATCCTCAATTATGAAGGGAATAATATCGTTTTTTAAGCATTCTTTAAAAAGTATAATTCTTCCTGTTCTACCATTACCATCTTGAAAAGGGTGAATCATTTCATAAGAAGCATGAAATTCCGCAATATCTTCAATCGTGTGTTTCTCTTTTTTATTATATACACTTAAAAGATTTGTCATTCTCTCTTCTACTTCATTCGGCAAAGCAGTTACAATATTTGCTACTTTATTTGCTCTAGTTTTATATTCGCCAACAGGATACCCATTTAACATATCTTCCCATACAGCAATTTTAAGTTTGTAATGATATTGTTTAATAATTTCATGAGTTAATGGTTCCTTATATGTTTCTAACATTTTATTAAACATCATGAAGTGTCCCGTAGCCTCTTCCACATCCTTAGAACGAATTAATTCATTCTCGGAAAGAATTGTTCCGGTTTCAAATATCGATGCTGTCTGTTTTTCTGTTAGCGTGCTTCCTTCTATTTTATTTGAATTATATGTTAGATTCCTTTGTGTCATTGCATATATTCCACTTCGATCATTTTTTTCTAATTCAATAAAGAAGCGGTTGACCAACATATTTACGAAATTGTTTTCCATATAAATTTCTCCTAGTCTTTTATAATTGTCTTTATTATAACACATCAATCAATCGTTATAACATATTCATTCAGAGCAATATATTAAAGAAAGAAATTCGCTTGATTTTTTTATAGATAATTCTTAACTAAAAAAAAGACATGACTTTTTAGCCATGTCTAGTTGATTATAACTTAATGAATTTTTCTACATCAATTACGAATATTGTAGCTCCACCAACTTGAACTTCAACTGGGAAAGAAGCATAACGTCCAATATCATAAGAAGCAGTGCTAGGAACAACCTCAGTACGGCGACGTGAGTATTCACCAATTACTTCAATTGCCTTTTCTACTTTATCATCATCTGTTCCTACAATTAACGTTGTATTTCCAGCGCGTAAGAAACCACCTGTTGTTGCTAAACGAGTAACTTGGTAGTTTTCCTTCGTAAGAGCACTTGATACTGCTGGGCTGTCATCATTTGACATTATCGCAAGGATTAATTTCATAATTATTTCTCCCTTCATCATTATTCATGACTTATTTATTATCCTTATTCTATCACGTTGTCTATCCCTTTACAATCGTAAATCAATAATTATATAACAATCAAAATGGATAATTCTGATATTGGAGATACGAAGAAACTTGTTTTAATCTTATGTAAATTAATCTTGCAATTTGTTTCCCAATAAATTAATCTAAATCTTCCCCATTACTCTTAATTACTTTTTTATACCAATAAAAAGAGTCCTTTTTACTTCGTTTCATCGTTCCGTTTCCTTCATTATCACGATCAACATAAATGAAGCCATAACGTTTTTTCATTTCACCTGTGGAAGCACTAATTAAATCTATGCAGCCCCATGGTGTATACCCTAGAAGATCAACACCATCTTCAATTGCTTTTTTCATTTTTTTAATATGTTCACGCATATAATCGATTCGGTATTGATCATGAATGGATCCATCTGATTCTACCTTATCATCTGCTCCTAATCCATTTTCAACAACCATTAAAGGAATTTGATAACGATCATATAACTCGTTTAAGACAATTCTTAACCCATCAGGATCCATTCCCCAACCCCAATCTGAGTACTGAATATATGGATTTTTTGCTCCTCTTGTTAGATTTCCTTTTCCGTCCATTTCTACTTTCTTAGATGAAACACAACTTGAAGAATAATAAGAGAATGTATACATATCAACTGTTCCATTTTTTAAATCCTCGATATCCTGTTTCGTTATATCAAGGTTTACTCCATGTTGAAGCCAATCTCGATTAGCATAGGAAGGATAATAACCACGTACCATAACATCCCCACAATAATACATTTTCTGTTGATTTATCTGTTGGTTTTTAAGAACGTCTTTCGGATCACATGTTAATGGATAATTACCAAAAGAACAAACCATACAACCCACCACATATTCCGGATCAATTTCATGTGCCTTTTTAACTGCTCTAGCACTTGCCACAAATTGATTATGAAGTGTTTGATATACATCTTGATACAATTCATTTGATATATTTGATGAAGTAAAATCTAAAGACATTAAAGGCATATTAATTTCATTAAAGGTTAACCAATATTTAACTAATCCTTTATATTCCCTAAATAACAATTCACTAAAACGATCATAAAAACCGATTAATTTACGGTTTGACCATCCACCGTATTCTTCTTCTAAATACAATGGTGTATCAAAATGCAAAATTGTAACAAGTGGTTCGATATTATATTTTTTTAATTCTTTAAAAACATCACGATAGAAATCAAGACCTTTTTGATTTGGTAATTCTTCATCCCCATTTGGAAATATTCTAGACCATGCAATTGATAATCTAAAAACATTAAATCCCATCTCAGCAAATAATTTAATATCTTCTTTATAATGATGATAAAAATCAATTGCTTCCTGATTTGGATAAAAATCCCCATCAACTAATTGGCATTTTGCATGATTTGGCATTTGTTCAAAAATGCTAACCTTATCTTTAGTTCCATCTGGTAATACATATGTAACATAACGGGGCTCCACTGCAGTTCCTGCACTCATAAAATCAGATTTCACAACACCTCGACCATCAACGTTATAAGCTCCTTCACATTGATTCGCAGCCGTTGCTCCACCCCATAAGAATTTATTTGGAAAGTTCATAATAGAATTGCCTCCTATAATAATACTGTGATTAAATCATCACCACATTTTACATCTTTTTGTGCGACGCTAACTACATCTAAATAATCTTTTGTATTCGTAACGATGATTGGTGTCTCAATTTCATAACCAGCTGCTTTAATCGCACCAATATCAAAACTCACCAATAAATCGCCTTGTTTAATTTTGTCATTCTGTTTTACATGTGTTTCAAAATGTTCGCCTTCTAAACGTACGGTATCCATACCAATATGAATGAGTACTTCACAACCATTATCTGAAACTAAACCAATCGCATGTTTCGTAGGATATAATGCCATAACAGTACCATTAAAAGGAGCACGTACTTCTCCTACAGAAGGAATAATAGCAATTCCATTTCCTAAAGTTCCATCTGCAAAAGCCTGATCATCAATTTCTCTAAGACTTACTGTTTCTCCTTCTATTGGAGAAACAATTGTTTCTTTATTAATTATTCTTGTTTTTTTCTTTTCTTCTTCAATATTTAATAAATCAAAAGATTCATCTTTATAAAAAATCATTGTAAGTACAAAACTAACGATAGCTCCTGCAACAACGGTAATGAATATCTCTAAAACTTGAGGATTCGTAGGACTTAATAAACCAGTTAATCCTATCACTCCCATTCCAGCATAAGTATATTTTTTAATATTAAATAAGCCAATTAACATTCCACTAACGGCTCCACCAATACAAGAAATAACAAATGTTTTAACACGTGGTAACGTAACACCATAAATTGCTGGTTCAGTAACACCAAAGATTCCTGAGATTGCGGCAGGTAAAGCAATATCTTTTAATTGTTTACTTTTTGTTTTCAAATATACTGCAAATACAGTTGCTGTTTGTGCAAAGCAAACTACTCCAGTAACAGCCAAAAGAGAATCTGGAGTTCCGGATAGCACTGCCATAAAACTTGCTAGTGTAATCATTCCGTGAATACCAAACATGACAAGGACTTGCCAAATTCCTCCAAATATCAATCCAGCAAAGATAGGATTTATATCAAATAATCCTGTTAATAATTGTCCTAATAGTGAAGAAATATTATTTGCCACTGGTCCAATAAAAGCAAAGCCAATTGGAACTACAACAATTAATACCAATAAGGGAGTAAAAAATGTTTTAATTGAATCAGGTAAAACCTTATTCAACCATTTTTCGATTGGCGCTGCTAATATTGCCAATATGATAACAGGTAAAAATGAAGCTGAATATTTCGCATTTACAACAAATCCAAATAAATCAATATCAATACCATTGATTGCTGGATAACAAAGAATTAAGCCAATCAACATTCCTAAATATGGTGTTGCATTCATTTTTTTAGAAACATTATATCCAAAGAATGCTGGCATAAAGAAGAAGAAAGCATCTCCTATTGCATTTAATAAAATATATATACCACTTTTGTCACTCATAATTCCAGCGACTAAACACAAAGTTAAAATTCCTTTTAAAATACCACTTGCACATAATAATGGCAAAGTTGGTGTCGTTGCCGCCATAATAAAGTCAATAACTGCCTTGAATCCTTTTGGTTTGTCTTTTTGATCCGTAGTTACTGTTACACCAGAATCAATTCCGGCTTGCTTACAAACCACTTTAAAGACATCATCAACATGATTACCAATAACTACTTGGTATTGACCACCTGCCATCATGACGGTTACAACTCCACTCATTTTTTTGAGAGCATCGGTATTTGCTAATGAATCGTCTTTTAATTTAAAACGTAATCTTGTTACACAATGTAATACTGAAATAATGTTGTCTTTTCCACCAACATTTTCGATGATGTCGCTTGCTAATTTTGAATAATCTTTCATAAAATTTTCCTCCATTTTTTTGTGTATCTATGAAGGTTTAGCCAACTTAATGTTACTATCCAATTCTGTTGCTTTTTATAGCTGTTCAATATCCATTTATCACTTCCTTTCCCATTTAATTCTCTAGGTTTTAGTTTTATATATAACTCTCTCAATATGTATCGTTAAATATAATTTTTCTTCATTCGTTAATATATGATGATGCTTTCTTTCAATAAATCCACTAATTTTCTGTACACAGTTATATGCATTATAATATTTTTCCTTTACCATATTAAACAAATCATTATCTGCATCATTCTCTACGTTTTGTTTTCCCATTATCAGACGTTGCGCAAAAAACTTAAGATGCGTAATAAACCGATAATAATATACAGAATCAGTATTGAATTCAATTCCAAAATGATACTTTACAATATTTGAAACTTCTTGAATAATTTTTGTGATTTCAACAACTTGACTAATGTTACTGTCATCCATTTCAGCATTCGCAATATGAAGTGCAATAAATCCTGCTTCATCCTCTGGTAGGGTAACATTAAATCGATCTTTAATCATTTCAAGAGCTTTTAACCCAATTTCAAATTCAACTTCATAGAATCTTTTTGTTTCCCATAATAAAACATTGGGAACCGTGATTCCGTCAAGAATTCTTAAAATCGCGGTATATATATGATCACTTAATGAAATTAACAGACTATCATTTAAATTCTTACCTAATTTTAGCTTAGCATATTTACAAATATCATCGGATAATTCAATATGTTCTAAAGGTATATCTGATAAGAGTTCTTGAAATTTATTATTAATTTGTTTATCAGGTAAAACAAATATTTTATTTATTTCTTCTTCAGCTAATATATCTCCAGCCTTTTTTTTATATGCAATTCCTTTTCCACAGACAACTTGTTCTTTTCCTTCACAGTCAAGAATTATGACGACGTTATTATTTAATATTCTTTCTATTTTCATAGACTCACCTCTTTTGCTCTTTTCGCAAAAAAACCTATTCACTAACAAAATCCTCCTAAAAGAATGACTTGTCGTAAATAGGTTTAGCTTGTTAGAAACAATTACCATCCTAAATGCAATTTTATAATATCATATGGTTTTTTATCTTGCAAGCGTTTTCTTAAATATTTTATTTAATAATTTTGGTTCTAACATTTTCATTCAAATTAATTATGCTATAATACTTAATACATAGAAAAGGTGTGATGAGATGAATAAGCTAGGTTTAATCCTTGAGGGTGGAGGAATGCGAGGTGTCTATACCTCAGGTGTCCTCGATTACTTAATGGAACATAACATATATACGGATGGAGTTATTGGTGTATCTGCAGGGTCCTGCCATGCAACTAGTTATATTTCAAAACAATACAAAAGAAATTTTAGAGTCAATACAAAATATTTAAAAGATAAACGATACTTATCTTTTTCTTCTTTAATGAAAACTGGATCTTTATTTGGAATGGAAATGTTGTTTGATGAAATACCAAATAAATTAGATTTATATGACTATGATGCATTCAACAATCGTACATGCGAGTTTATCGTTACTTCAACTAACATTGAAACCGGTGAACCAGATTATAAAGTCGTGACTGATATGATGAAAGATACACCTTACTTACAAGGATCTTGTTCTTTACCTTTAATGGCAAGAATTGTTGAAGTAGATGGGAAAAAATTATTAGATGGTGGCTGCAGTGATTCGATACCGATTCAGTTTATGAGAAAACGTGGTTATGAATTCAACATTGTAGTGTTAACTCAAAATAAAACGTATCGAAAAGGTAAAAATAATCTAATGCCAATGATCCGTCATAATTATAAAGAATATCCCAATCTTGTGAAGGATTTAGAAACAAGACATATCCGTTATAATAAGACTTTAGATGAATTAAATGAATTGGAAAAACAAGGTCATACCTTTATTATCCGACCTTCTTTACCGGTTAATATTTCTAGAATGGAAAAGAACTTAGATAAACTTACTGCTTTATATGAATTAGGTTATCAAGATACTCAAAAAGTTGGCAAAGAATTAGAAGCATTTATAAAGAAAAGTAAACAATAAAAAAGCTGGGCGATTATTTATTTTCGCTCAGCATTTCTTTATATCCCATCCAAACAATCCAAACATAAGCTAGAGTCTTTGGAATCATCAACATTCCTACCAATGGATACGTGTTGCCAAATAATACGACCGGTACATAGAAAGCAAAACTTAAAACAATCGCAAACCACATATAGGAAAAGCCTTTATCTTCCTTTGCTTGTTTAAAGAATAAATAGATAATAATGATTCCAATTAATGCAAAAGGAATATTGCGAATAATTCCCCAAGTTAGATTCGCATTATATAGGAGCCATTCATTTTGGGGGAACAAACATAAAACAATACGAATTATAGCTAATAGATAGATGGTAACTGTTACTCCTTTTTCTTCTTTAACATGATATCGAATCCGATAAATATAATATAAGATTACATAGAAAACTGTCATTGTTACGGAAGTAATAAACTTCCCAATTCCAAGTGCTGCAGCATTTGCTTCTAGCCCACTTGTGAATAATGAGTAACAACGTGGTACTAAGTGAAAAGCATCTCCACATCCTAATATAACTGCCATTAAACCAAATAAGAAGTATTGTTTGTTTCCGTTTGCTTTTTTCATCATGGTAATTCCAATGATGGTTACACTACTTAAATATAATACATCAAATATTGTTTCTGCGATTGCTTGCATAGATATCTCCTTATAAATGAACGATGTTCATTTATATATTTTAAACTATTTAAGCTATTTGTCAATTCGTTTGCATAAAAAAACCGCCCATTGGACGGTAATTATACGTTAAAGCGGAAATTCAATATATCGCCATCTTGAACAATATACTCTTTTCCCTCTGATCTAAGTTTTCCAGCTTCTTTAATCGCATGTTCACTTTCTAATTCATCAATATCTTTAAATGAATATGCTTCTGCACGAATAAAGCCTCGTTGGAAATCGGTATGAATGACACCAGCACACTGAGGAGCACTCATTCCACGATGGTAGGTCCAAGCACGACATTCATCTTCTCCAGCTGTAAGGAACGTACATAAACCTAAGATATGATAAGCAACTTTTACTAATTTGTCTAAGCCACTCTCATTGATTCCTAAATCATGAAGGAATTCTTCACGTTCACCTTTATCTAAACCACTTAATTCTTCTTCTACTTTTGCACAGATTGCGACAACTTCATTATGTTCACTCGCTGCATATTCTTTAACAATTTGATAATACTTATTCGCATCGGGATCAACAATTTCTTCATCTGACATATTGGCAACATAGATCATTGGTTTTAATGTTAATAAATTAAAAGTTTTGATGAGTTCTTCCTCTTCATCATTTAATTCAACACTACGAGCTGGTTTCCCTGCTTCCATTGCATCCTTTAATCGTTTCAACATATCATATTCAACTAAGGTTACTTTATCTCGACTATTCTTTGATTTACGTAATACTTTCGCAATACGATTATCAACACTTTGTAAATCTGCCATAATTAATTCTAGATTAATTATTTCGATATCACGAAGTGGATCCACATTCCCTTCTACATGGGTAATGTTTGTATCATCAAAACAACGAACAACATGACAAATGGCATCCGTTAAGCGAATATTACTTAAAAACTGATTCCCTAAGCCTTCACCTTTACTTGCACCTTTAACTAATCCGGCAATATCAGTGAATTCAAATGTCGTATAAATTGTTTTTTTAGGATGAAATAATTCAACTAAACGATCAATTCTAGAATCTGGTACTTCTACAACACCAACATTAGGTTGAATCGTTGCAAATGGATAATTGGCAGCTTCAACTTGGGATTTGGTGATGGCATTAAATAATGTTGATTTACCAACATTTGGCAAACCGACAATTCCTGCTGTTAATGGCATAAAATCAACTCTCTTTCAACTTTATAAGTTTACCTTGTTTCGATATGATATGCAAGGTTATAGTGAAGCTTTATAGATAGCAAGTACATCACTTGCACTTAAATCACGATAGGCACCTTGGCAACCTAAACTAGCTTTTTCAGCCATAATTTGAAGATGCTCTTCCTTAATTCCAACTTGGTTTAAGGTTGTCGGAATTCCCATTTTCACAAAATAATCTTTGGTTGCTTTAATTCCTGCTTTGGCAACTTCCATTTTATCTTGAATATGGGGAGAAACATTCCATACATTATGAGCATATTCAACGAACTTATCTAGACTTCTTTCATCTAAAACATGCTCCATCCAGTGTGGTGTAAGAATCGCAAGGCCAACTCCATGAGTAATATCATAATATGCACTCAACTGATGTTCCATTGGATGAACGCTCCAAGCAACCTCTTTACCTTGTTTAATTAAATCGTTAATGGCCCATGAACTAGCCCACATTAAATTTGCTCTTGCTTCATAATCCTCAGGATTTGCGATTGCCTTAACACCAAATTCAATGCAAGTCTTAAGTAATGCTTCTGCCATTCTATCCTGCATATAACCATTTGCGTTTGAGAAATATGTCTCTAAGATATGCGACATTATATCAGCTGTACCTGCTGCTGTTTGATATTTACTAACACTATACGTATAACTTGGATCTAGAATGCTCGCTTTTGGGCGAAAGTCTTGATGTGACATTCCAATCTTATCGTTTGTCTCCATATTGGAAATAACGGCATAACAATCCATTTCACTTCCGGTTGCGGCTAAAGTAAGAATAGAAACAATCGGTAGTACACTTTTAATCTTATTGTTATCTAATACAACATCCCAAGCATCACCCTCATAGCTGACACATCCTGCAATCGCCTTTGCACAGTCAATCGTCGAGCCTCCACCAATTGGTAGAATCACATCAATCTTATGATCTCGGCATAATTGAACACCTTTACTGACGGTAGTAACACGAGGATTTGGTTCTACTCCACTTAATTCATTATAATAAATATTCTCTTTTTTCAGAATGGATACTACATCATCATAAATACCATTCTTTTTAATGCTGCCACCACCATAAACTAATAAAACACTTTCTCCATATTGTTTAATAATCTTTGCGATGTTTTGCACTTGGCCTTTCCCAAAATAAATTTCGGTAGGGATTGAATAAATAAAATTCTCCATTAGCTCTCCTCACTTGATCTTTCAATCACTTTCTTTAATTTCTTTTCAAATTCTGTTCTTGGAAATAAGACGGAAGTTCCACAACCTAAGCATTTGATACGAATATCCGCACCCATTCGAATAATCTTCCAATACTTTGATTTCTTACATGGATGTGATTTCTTCATTTCCACAATATCATTTAAATCATACTCGGGTGTATTCATCCTCTTCTCCTTTCCTTGTTTTGCTTATAAGCTTTCATTGTATTCTCTAATAACATCGTAATTGTCATTGGTCCCACCCCTTTAGGAACTGGTGTGATATAAGCAACCTTTTCAATCACGTCATCAAAATCAACATCGCCACAAAGTTTGTTATTTTCATCCATATTAACGCCAACATCAATCACAACAGCGCCTTCTTTGATCCATTGTTTTTTAACAAACTTGGCTTTGCCTATCGCTACTACTAAAATATCAGCTTCCCTACAAATTGCTTCAATCTCTTTTGTTCTTGAATGACATATTGTAACGGTAGCATTCTTATTTAGTAATAGTTGAGCAATCGGTTTTCCTACAATATTACTTCTACCAATCACCACAGCACTTTTACCACTTAAATCATCATAACCAATGCTTTTTAATAAAACCATAATTCCATGTGGGGTACATGGTAGAAACGTATCAATTTGCATCATCATCTTACCGATATTACTTGGATGAACGCCATCGACATCTTTACTTGGATCGATTGCTTGAAGCACATAAGCCTCATTCATATGTTTTGGTAATGGGAACTGAAGTAGAATACCATCTACGCTTTGATCGTTATTTAATTCATGAAGTTTTTTTACTAATTCCTCTTCACTTATCGTTTCATCTAAACATACCAAACGACTTTCCATTCCAACAAAATCACAGGCTTTTTCTTTCCCTTTAATATAGGACATACTAGCACTATGATCCCCTACTAATACCACGACTAAGCATGGAACTCTTAACCCTTTTTGCTTCATCGTTGCAATTTCGTTTTTCATATTTTCTTTCATTAACTTGGCAACTTCATTGCCATATATTATTTCACTCATACAAGCTCCCCTAATTCATCACTATCCATAATAATGGTAACTGGTCCATCGTTACATAATTCACATTTCATATCAGCACCAAAGATACCTGTTTCCACTTCAACATCATAACTTCTTAATTCCTCATTAAAAGCATCATACATTTCACTTGCGAAAGTCGGTTGCGCACCTTTATTAAAACCAGGTCGACGCCCTTTTCGATAATCCGCAAATAAAGTAAATTGGGAAATGGAAAGAATCGCACCATTGACATCTTTAATGCTTTTATTCATCTTTCCTGCTTCATCATCAAAGATTCTAAGTTCAATACATTTCTTTGCGACTTTTTTTATTATTTCAATCGTATCATCCGGTGCAATTCCAACTAAAAACATATAACCTTTTTTAATTTCTCCTACCACATGATCATCAACTTCAACGCGAGCGTGGCTCACTCTTTGCATAATAACTTTCATCCAATCCCTACCTTCAATTCGTCCTAGACATTATATCATTAATAAAGAAAAAAAGTCATTCCTTAGGAACAACTTCTCAGTATTTCTGCCATTTTTAAAGCAAGTCCTTCACACTTTTTGATTGGTAAGGAACAAATAGCAACTCGGATCCCTTTATTAACTTTAACACTAAAGATTAATTGATCCATTAAAGCTTCATGATAACGATCTCTTAATTCATTATCTTCAATTTTGATCGTCACAAAGAATCCTTCTTTATAAGGATAACAAGCAAGGTGATGCTGCTTTGCTTCTTCTAGGAATAAATGCGATCGCTTATATAACAAATCAACATATATATCTTTTTCTTTTAAGTACTCCTCTTTTAAAACGGTTGTCACATACGTAAAATTCTCCATAGCTGAATTTGATATATTTGACCAAAGTGCTCTAGCAGTCTTTTCAAACACAATTTCTACTTCACGCACACTTTGTTGATCTTGCGCTAGAATTAAGGCAGCACCACAACGAAGTCCATAAGATGTCATTGTTTTACTACAACTAAAGGCAACAACACACATAACATTATGACTCATTTTATTCATTGTTTCTAAATATTTACGTGTTGTATCCCCGTGATAAGCATAATCAATATAGGCAATATCATTTAAAATTACAACCGGTGCTTGTTTTCCACATTCATTAAGAAATTCAATGATTGCTTCCCACTCTTCGATGGTAAGTGAATAACCGGTTGGGTTATGACAAGGATCGTTAATAACAACTAATAATTTTTTTTGATGTTTCAAGACTTTTAAACAGGTTTCTTTAAAAGAAGTTAGATTAAAACTATCTCCATCAAATAAATCATATTTTTCAACGGATAAATTATGCATACTTGCCATTAAACTATAAGAACCCCATGCAATGCTTGGAAGGATGACACAATCTCCTTCATCAAGTAACTCATTAAAAGATAAAGAAACAGCTCCTGTTCCACCTGGTGTTGCGATAACACTATGGGCAAGTTTTACTTCGGCATTACCACAAACCCATGTATATACTTGATCACGATAAGAATCATTTCCAACAAAACTTGCCGCATAAGCTGCTTTTACTTCTTTTTTTATTTCATCATAATGATGAAACACACTGTCATATGCTACGATTCTACCTTCTTCATTAAACAAAGAACCAATCGTTGCATTCACTACTTTGTCATCACCATAAAGAGCAATCGCTGCTTTTGCTTTCTTTACAATCGCAAATACTGTATCTTCAATCGGTGTAACATCGACACGATTCTTAACGAAACTCATCTAATCATTCCCTTCTTTTGTATAAGATCCTAACAATTTAAACATCTCACAGTTTGCTTTTAAACACTCAAATAATTCACTACTTTTACTGCTTAACGCATCTCCGGCTAATTCAACATAGAAATAATATTCCCATGGTTTATTATGTAAAGAACGTGATTTTATACTTTCCATATTAAAGCCTTTTTCCGCAATCATTTCCATGATCTTCGCAAGTGTTCCAACATTATGATGAAGTGTAAATAATAAATTAAAGCTTGTCCCACTCGCTATTTTTTCTTTACTAATCACAATGAAACGAGTCGTATTTTCATTGCTCGTATTAATATGTTGAGCTAATACCTTCAACCCATAAAGTTTCGCTGTTTCAATGGATGCGATGGCTGCCTTATGTTTATCCTTTTGTTCACTTACAAACTTTGCCGCAAGTGCAGTATTTGGATAAGCAATTAATTCAAATCCACGACCATTCAAGAATTGTTTCGATTGATAAATTGCTTGATCTTTTGAATATACTTGTTTAATATCCTCTAGTTTTGAATCGATTGTTCCTAATAAGTTTTGTTCAATCTTTAAATCATACATGCGATTTATATGAACATCATATTTTAATAATAAATCTAATACTTCACCAATTTCTCCTGTATAAGAATTTTCAAACGGGATTACTCCATATGTGCATTCCCCTTGATCTACTTTTTGAAATACTTCATCAAATGATTCAATTGCGACACATTTATTATTATGAAATAAAGAAGTGGCAGCAATATGAGAAAATGCCCCTTTTACTCCTTGATACGCTACCACAATATCATCTACCAACGTTCGTTGATATTGCTTTGATAACATCATTAATTCTTTTAAATAAGCTTCATAGTAATCTTTAAGCTCTTCATCATCAATTAATTTTAAATTATTGCGAATCACTTCTTGTTCTCTAGAAGTATCTAATATTTCTAAATTATGTTCTTTCTTATAATCAATAACTTCTTTCACTGCTTGCATTCGTTCAACAAATAATTTAGCCATTTGCGCATCGACTTCATTTATCTTTTCACGTGCAGCTTTTAATTGATCCATAGATAGCCCTCTTTCCATTTTTATAATTATAACTCATAACATATCTGCTTACAAATGCTTTACTGAAATATCTAAAATAGAATTACTATTTCATTATTTTAGAGAGATGCTTATGTGTAATATACTTATAACGAATGATTGATTTATCTAATACTTCATACCAATGAAGTAGTTTATGATAATAATTAATATTTAATTGTATTTTTCTAACTAATTCATCTTCACTTGTTTCAAAATAGAAGTAATAGTAAATAGGTTGAATCAGCATTCTTATGTTTTCTTTAGGAAGAAGATTAAGCAGTTCATTAAACAATAGATACGTATGAATTGCGATTGGTTTTTTATGATCAACATAAACAAAGCCTTTGCCACTCTCTTTATAATTATCTAATTGATGAGCTTTCTTGATTGTATCAATCGTTATCTTGTTTTTTGACTTCACATAAAAAGGATCCGCAATGGGTAAGAATAAAGAAGAAACTAAATCATATTCATTTTCAATTTGATAAACTAGCTGATTCTTTCTTAAATATTGAATTCGATCCGCATTTTGTTTCTTTAAATACATCGAAATTCCAGGCGCATTAAACGTAATCACTTGAGACACACAAGCGAGGTTTTCCCCTTTTATTTTAAGCGCACAATATAATGCAAGATTGCCACCTTTGGAATGTCCACATAATATCAAAGGATCACAGACTAACCGATTGATATAGATTAACGCTTGTGTTTGTTGATTGGTTGCGACTTCAAATAAAGTATCTAAATTATCTTCCCAGTCTTGCCAACCATCTTTTTTTGATGTTTGACCACTTTCACTTCCTCTAAAACAAAGGATCGTATCTTGCTTATGACTTATTTTATATAAAACTAGCCCACTTTTTTTATTATCATTCACATAATCCATAATCCAATAATCTTGATATAAACTTGTAGCCATTTCAATTAAGAATCGATCGTTACGATATTTTTTATTCTTTAAATAAAATGTTGCAAGCTGATTTACAGATAGCGGTAGTGCATCTTTTAAGACATCAAAATAGGCAAGATAACATAAATGTTGATAAACAAATAAATTCATAAAATTCACCTACGCTATACTATGAATTTTTTTTGATGTTGCTCAACAACAATCTATTATGATAGAACTGTAAGAATTCTTTCTATTTTTATATAATTAAGGTAGAATAAGCAATAGATATGGGAGGCCGCCTTATGACAAAAAGAAAACGCTATAAAAAATATAGTCTTAGTCCCCTACAAATCATGATATTAAGTGGGGTAGGAATTATGATGCTGTTATGTTTTGTCGCTTTTAAAGCAACTCCTGTTACGTATGAAGTTGTGAATTATGATAAAGATAATAATAAAACAACTCTTCATTATTATCAAAACTTTACCCAAGCGAAGCAATCTTATGATCAACTAATAAAAGAGAATCAGTTTAATCCTGCGATATTAAAAGGAAATGAACTACTAGCCATACGTTATGGTGTCCTTTCATTTAAAAGCGATGCTTGCGATCTTAATACAGCTTTTACTTATGAGAACAGTAAGTTAAATGGATATACAAATGGCTGTTATGGAAGTGATGGCGCTTATCTGGAGACAAATGAAGATGCTTCTTTATTTAAATTTAAGTTAAGTGGTGCTACTGGTTGGGTTAAAACAAGTGATGTGAAATTATATAATTACTATGATCAAAATGAGGTTAAGAGTTTAAATCATTATGTGGTTGAAAATGGCTCTTTAATCCATAAAGGAACTACCAATCTACTTAATGATACTTATAATATATCAATTGATATTGGCGAAGCAACGAATTCTTTTGTAGCTCCTATTTATTATAGCTATGATGCTCATTATTTTTATGAACGATATCCAGAGATGATTGATGATTATCGAAATAATACTTTTGTTCATAGTGTGAATGCACAACAACCACATATTAATTATTATCAATATTTAACTCATCGAAGTTTAAGTCATTATACAAAAGATAATATTAATTGGTATATTGAAAACTATCTTGGTTTTAATGGGAAATTAAAAAAGGCAAATGATGTCAGTAATCACTCTCAATTGTTTCATCAAGGAAAGAATTTCATTGCGAATCAAAATAAATACGGAGTGAATGCGATAATGATGTTTGCCCTTGCTTGTAATGAAAGTGATTTTGGACGTAGCTCGATTGCTTTTGAAAATAATAATTTATTTGGTCATGCTGCTTATGATGCAAGTCCTGGAGCTAGTGCCAATAAATATAAATCGGTTGGCGATAGTATCGAAATACATGCAAGATTATTTCTATCACTTGGCTATTTAAATCCATGTGATGGATTTACCGATGGCACTGATTTAAGTATTTGTATGGATAGTTCTGATAATCGATATTTTGGGGGTTACTTTGGGGATAAAAACAGTGGCTTGAATGTACGCTATGCCTCCGATCCTTATTGGGGAGAAAAAGCGGCTGCTTATTATCGTAGCTTTGACAAAGTCTTAGGCAATAAAGATCATAACAATGAATCAATTCTGATGCTTCAAAATCAGAGTATTCCCATCTATTCACAAGCAACTCGTAAGAGCACTTTATTATATCGAACTACTAAAAACTCGCCTTCTTTTGTCTTAACAAGAAAGAAAGTCAAAGGCGAATCAATGGATGGTAACGATGAATGGATTGAAATCCAAAGTGATGCGAATATTGATAATGAACACTTGTTAAGTGATAAAGGACTCTATGTAAAGAATAACAGCATTGGTTATCTACATAGTTCTTATGTAGGAGGAAAACGATGAAAGGAATTATTTTTGATTTTAACGGCACCTTATTCATTGATGGGCCAAAGCATAATGAAGCGTGGAATGAAATCTGTTTTCAACTACGGGGAACGCCTTTAAATGAATATGAAAGAAAACATATGCATGGCCAAAGAAACAAAGCAATTGTGGAAATGATTTTAAATAAAGTAATTGATGAAAAAGCGAATGAGAAAATATCACAACAAAAAGAAGCGATGTATCGTAACCTATGTCTTGAAGATAAAGGCTTTATGAAATTGGTTGCTGGCGCTGAATCTTTATTTAATGAATGTAAAGAAAGAAATATTCCAATTAGTATTGCGACTGCTTCCATAAAAGAAAATGTCGATTTCTTTATAGAATCCTTTCACTTAAATAAATGGTTTGATAGGGATCATATCTATTATGATGATGGCATCCATCAGGATAAATGTGATATGTTTCTTCAATGTGCAAAAGCAATGAACTTATCGATATCCGATTGTCTAGTTTTTGAAGATTCTATTTCTGGTATTGAATTTGCATCACAAGTTAAAGCCGGCAACATCATTGCTTTGTGTTCCAATGAAAACCTTATCGAGTATAAAAAAAATAATGCAATTGATGCATGCATTATTGATTTCAACCAATTTGATTTAACAAAATGGATAAATTAGAACAGCCGCTTGGCTGTTCTATTATATATTAGTAATTTTCTGAAGCTAAAGCAAAGTGAGCTTGAGAATATCCACAAACTGGGCAAGCACCTGGTGCTGCAGGTCCTGTATGGTGGTATCCACAAATATCGCATACCCAAACAGTTGCATCATCTTTTTTGAATACTTTGCCTTCTTTAACATTTGCTAATAAAGCAAGGTAAC
>JAVXTH010000023.1:0-22366 GCA_036642795.1 Erysipelotrichaceae bacterium | reverse complement strand
CCATCCTTTTTGATAAGCATCAAGAATACCTGGTATGCCTTGTTCTTGGTAAAGAATATCCCATAAAAACATTCCGGAAACGATGGCAAAGCGATCCCAGAATTCTCCATGGATAGCCATCGTTAATAGTTTCGTTTGGAAATATGGCTCCTTAATTTCTAAAGCTTGGGATAACTTCATGAAATTCAAGCCTCGTTTCTCTTCATATTTTTCTGAATATAATTGATACGTTTGAATGTTATCGCCCCAACTAAGGTAATGAATCAAACCTTCTTTGAAGACCAAGTAAGCCATTTTATCCTCATAACAAAGCGCATCCTTTGCTTTATAATCTTGTTCAATTCCCATTCTAACTATTTCCTGGGTAATAAAATTCTTAATGATATACATCATTTTATCAACTTCATGAGTTTGATTCGCAATCTGATGTAAATCAATAATAAGTGTATCCTTTTGATCAATCGATGTCTTAAAAGCATCATAAGGTGGCTGTAATCCAACGACTAGCATCAGTGTTACATCAGCTAAGAAGGTATCGTAATTGGGGAATAGTTGTTGGAATAAGGCTGAATTAAAAATGGAAAAGGAATGCATCATTTCATGAATTTGTTTATTTAATTCAACGACTACTTCTTTACGTTTATAATCTGGTTCTTGAAACAAGTGTTTACCTTCAATGATTTGATCATAAAATTCACAATCAATCTTGTTATCATTTAAAAAAGCAATGATTATATCATCTTTAATGTTCATTATAATCTTTCCTTTCTTATCAAATTATAGCATGAACAAGAATTAAATCGAGGAATATTTCATCACATAATTTCACATGAATAAATTAGCACTCAAGTATTGACAGTGCTAAAACTAGTGATATAATATTCATGTAATCAAGGATAACACCCTTGATTAGGGAGTAATTTCAAAACGAAAGAAAGAGTAATTAAAAGAAAAAGAGGCGATGTTTATGAAATTCCTACCAGGCTTAAGAGCATTTGACAATGTATTCGACGATATTTTCTATGAACCATTTCTCGCAACAAATAATAGTGGATCCATGAAAACAGATATCAAAGAAAAAGATGGAAATTACTTGTTTGATATGGAACTACCAGGATACAAAAAAGAAGATATCAAGATTGATTTAAAAGATGGTTACCTAAATGTATCGGCTACTCGTAATGTGGAAACCGATGAAAAAGACAAAGAAGGCAATGTAATTCGTCAAGAGCGTTATAGTGGTTCTTGTTCAAGAAGTTTCTTTGTTGGTGAGCAAACGCAACAAGAAGATATTAAAGCAAACTTTGAAAATGGTGAATTAAAGATTACCTTACCAAAACAAAGTACGAAAAAAGAAGAGGAAAAGAAATTTATTCCAATCGATTAAAACATTCAGAAGCATGTGTGAAAGCACATGCTTTTTCATATCCAAATTGATATTTGTTTCATTTGTGAAGGTTGCGAATCGATGATATAATGGGTAAAACACAGAGGAGTGATTTCATGGGACAAGATACGATAGCGGCAATTTCAACTGCTCTTGCAGATGGTGCAATTTCAATCGTAAGAATGAGTGGAGATGAAGCAATTTCAATTGCCAATCGATTATGTAAGCAAGATTTAAACAAGGCTTTAAGTCATACGATTACATATGATCATATTATTGATCCATTAAAAAACGAAGTAATTGATGAAGTTATGATTGCTGTTTTTCGTTCTCCTAAAACATTCACACGTGAAGATGTAGTTGAAATTAATTGTCATGGAGGTACGTATGTAACCCGTAGAATTCTTCAATTATGTTTAGCTCAAGGAGCAAGACTAGCAAATCGCGGTGAATTTACGCGTCGCGCATTTCTTAATGGAAGAATTGATTTAACCCAAGCCGAAGCGATTAATGATATCATTGAAGCGAAAGCAGCATCAAATGCTTCTTTGGCCATACAAGGAATTCAAGGTAGTGTTCGTAAGCTACTAGATCCATTAATTCAAGAGGTATTGGATATTGTCGCAAACATTGAAGTCAATATTGACTACCCAGAATATGATGATGTTGTTCAATTAACAAATGATGTATTATTACCTAAAGCAAAGCATTGGTTGAGTGAAATTGATGAGATATTAAAAAGAAGTGAAAGTGGAAAGATTGTTAAGGAAGGCATTAAGACTGCCATTATTGGAAAACCAAATGTTGGTAAGAGTAGTCTATTAAATGCTTTACTAGAAGAGGATAAAGCAATCGTAAGTTCGATAGCTGGAACTACCAGAGATATTGTGGAAGGAAGTATTCGTTTAGAAAATATTACCTTACATTTAATCGATACAGCCGGAATTAGAGAAACGCAAGATACAATCGAGAAAATTGGGATTGAACGCTCTTTAAAAGCGATTGAACAAGCACAACTTGTTATCGTTGTCTTAGATAGCTCTCGTGATTTAGATGAACAAGATCAAGAGTTATTAGAACTTACAAAAGATAAAACAAGAATTATTGTTTATAATAAAGAAGATCAAAAAACATTGAATCATGATGGTATATCAATATCAGCTACCCAGAATCAGATATCTCAATTGATTAAAGAAATTCATCGCTTATATGATCAACATTTAATCGTGCTTCATGAACCAACGCTTGCCAATGATCGCCAGATTGCTTTGATGATGAAAGCAAAAGATGCCATGATGAATGCTTATCAAGCGATGCAAGCAGGCTATGAATTAGATTTAGTAACCATTGATATTCAAGAAGCATACACAGCGTTAAAAGAAATCTTAGGCGAAGTTCATCGAGAAGATTTATTAGATACTTTATTCTCAAACTTTTGTTTAGGTAAATAAGAAAGAAGGATTAAAATGGCAGGTATCATTGATACACATGCGCATATTACATGTGATGAATTATTTGAACGAGCAGATGAAATAATTAAAAATGCGAAAGATAATGGAGTAGAAAAAATCCTAGCAATCTCATTTAATCGTGATCAATGTGAGAAAGCAATTGCTTTATCAAATAAATATCCAGGCATGATTGATATCGCAATTGGTTTATTCCCAGTCGATATGCCAGATTTAACGGAGCACGATTTTGAAGAACTAGAAGTATTAGCTCAAGATGACCATGTGGTAGCAATTGGTGAAATTGGTTTAGATTATTATTGGGATAAAGAACATAAAGAGCTTCAGAAAGAAGGCTTTATACGCCAGATTGAACTTGCGAATAAATTAAATAAACCAATCTTAATTCATATGCGAGATGCAACCCAAGATACTTTGGCAATCCTAAAACAACATATGAAAACAAGTGGAATTATGCACTGCTTTAGTGGAAGTGTAGAAACGGCTAAAATCGTATTGGATTTAGGTATGTATATCTCATTTGCGGGTCCATTAACTTTTAAAAACGCAAGAGGTTTAACAGACGTACCTCCTATTGTCCCAATGAATCGCATCTTTGTGGAAACGGATGCACCTTATTTAACACCACATCCACTTCGTGGACAACAAAATGAACCAAAGAATGTTGTTCATACCTTTAAAAAAGTATGTGAGTTAAAAGGGATTGAGGAAGAAGAAGCAAAACAAGCAATGAAAGAGAATTACGAAAGATTATTCAAAAAATAAAGATATAAATTGAAAATTAAAAAAAGGGTCAGCATAGTCTTTAGGCTTTGCTGGCTTTTTAATAAAATGGTTTATTATTTGTAATAAAGGAACCAAATCTTGATTAAAACTTGTGAAAAAAGTTTCTAATGATTTGTTTTTATACCGGGAACCATGAAGTGATAAGCTTCATTACCTGTAGTATCAAGTTGCTTTGGTTCCTTTAATTTCTTTATACCATAATCTTCTTTAACACCAAACATAACCCTGGTGGCAAGATATGCATTATCACCTTTCATAATTCGATACTTCCATTCAAAATTGACTGTTTCTCCTTCACTTGTTTCACCACATGTAGCCGTTTCTGTCGCATTTATTTGAGCTAAATAATCTTGGTCATCACCAGCAAGGATCTTAATCTTAGTAATGGTTACATCACTATCACAGCCATTAATAGCATATTGTTTCTCCATCTCTTCACGTGCAAGACGGGCAACCATAAACAAATCTTCACTTGTAGTTTCGACTTTCACGATTGTTTGATTTGAAGTGAAATGTTTTAAGTCTTTACCTTCTTTTAAGATATCTCTTAATTCATATACCATTTCTCTTCCTTGTTCCTTTTTAGTTGTTTCTATATTATCTCCACGATTCGTTAACGGCTTATCAACACTTTTAAGGATAACTGAACTTTTGTTTTTAATTGAAACCTGCATTAATGTAATGGTTCCCTTGTTATTTAAAAGACCATCATTTTCAATTTTGCAATCTTCATTTAGAGCAATCGTCCACTGAGGAAATCCTTGTTTTGATAAGACTAAAGAAGTGGTTCCCACCTGTATATTATCATCGTGTGTATAGTTAAAGTCTTGTAATCCATTTGTTAAGGTAATACCATTTTGACCTACTTCTAATTTAATTTTTTTATCTTTTGATTGCCACTTACCCTGTAAAGAGGGTTCAACGTAATAATAAGAATAGCCACTACCACGATCTCCGTATGTAGCAACAAATTGATGCACTTGATGATCACTTGATTGATAGATTAAACATGCAACATCACTGGTTAGCCAATTAACTTCTACCTTGCTTTGGACCGGAAAAGAAAATGGTTCTGCTTTTTTCGCAAATAAAAATGTTTCGTGCCGATATAAATATGCTTGTTTGCTTTTCTTATCTATTTTCACAATGAGTTCATGTTTAAATCCTTCCCCAAATTGGACAAGTGAACTTGTATTAAAACCATACCTCGAAAGTAAACAAAGATTAGGAATACTTAAAAGGATAAAACCAATTAATAGATATAAGACTTTAAATCTTTTAATAATTAAATACATTGAAATTATAAACAAGCCAAGACAAACCTCATTAACTAGATATTCAAGCGAATCTATTATATATTCAAAGCCTCGTGGTTTTCCAATCAAATAATAGGAAACCTGAATACATAAAAGTAAGATACTTAAAATGAGGCAGATAATCCCATATGTTTTTTTACTAAGTTTCTTCATTATAATCACCTCGTATTTATTATAAACTTATTTAAACGAATAAAAAGAACATTCGTTAAGAATGTTCTAAACAATTAACTAATCATCATCTTCATCATCAAGATCATCTTTATCTTGATAACCAGTTGCTTTTAATTGTTGTTCAATTTTATCTTCTTTCGCATCCAAGTCATGTTCTTCTTTTTCTAAAGCTGCTTTTTTTGTTTGATAAGTTTCTTTATCAATTTCACCTTTATTATAAGCTAGTTTTAGATCATCTTGTGCTTGATCATTCTTTAACTCTTCTTTGCGGTTGATAGCTAATTCATCTAATAAAGCAGTTTGATCTTTGTTTGCACTTGGATTAAGCGAAGTTGGTTTATGGCCAGGTAAATAGCCAACGTGTTTCGCTAACGATAATTTATCAATTGAATGTTCATCATGAAAAGCGGCACTTAGATCTGCTCCGGCTTTCATACCATGATGCTCCCCATTTGTGAAGATTGCACTTACATCATATACTTGGAAATCAACGGCAATATAGGCAGGTTGCGCATCTAATCCATTAAATGCTTTTAATTCCTCTAATGTTATTTCCTTTAGTTTTGAAAGATCACTTGTTTGTGTTGTATCTTGAGTAGGTGTTTCTTGTTTTGTTGGTGTATTACTAGCACAGCCAGTAAGTAATAAAATCATCATCAATGCTACTATTTTTTTCATAATATTTCCTCCTGTTATCTTTCTTGATACCACTATCTTATACCCTGAACATTAAAAATACATTAAAGAAACAAAAGTTTTAAAATTAATATTCCTTTAATGTAAACGTAATACACTATATAATATAAGAGGAGGACATGACATATGAGAATATTAATTGTAGAAGATGAAAGAAGCCTTCGTACCATTTTAGTAGAACGATTAAAAAAAGCAGGATATAGTGTAGATAGTTGTGATAATGGGATGGATGGGAAAGATTATATTGAAGCGACTCAATATGATTGTGTCCTATTAGATATTATGCTTCCTAAACTAGATGGCTTATCATTGCTTAAAATATTGAGAGAAAAAGATAATAAGACCGTAGTTATGATGTTAACGGCAAAAGATAGTGTTGAAGATCGTGTCAAAGGCCTTGATTTAGGTGCCGATGATTATTTGATTAAACCCTTTGCCTTTGATGAACTATTAGCACGCATTCGCATGCTTACAAGAAGACAATTTAATAATGTATCAAGTGTATTAACGCTAGCTGATCTAAGCTTAGATACGGTTAGTAAAATTGTGAAAAGAAATGGGAACATCATTGATTTATCATCAAAAGAATTTGCTTTATTAGAATACTTTATGCAGAACAAAGAAAGAGTATTAAGCCGAGAACAAATTGAACAACATATATGGAACTATGATTATGAGAGTGGTTCAAATGTAATTGATGTTTATATTCGTTTTCTAAGAAAGAAAATTGATGATGATTATGATGTGAAACTAATCCATACGATGCGTGGTTATGGTTATGTTATGAAGGTATCAGTATGAAAAAGTTAAGCATTAAAGCTAGAATTACGCTTTGGTATACAACGTTAGTTATTATTTTAATGGCAATTGTATTAACTTTCTTAGGTGCCTCCATTGAAAATATATTAATGAGCAAAGCTGAAAATGATTGTAAAGAAGTTGCCATTGAAATGGCAGATGAAATCAAAGTGGAAGATGGAAAACTAGAATTTGATGAAGATTTTAAGATTGCGGATAAAGGCGTAATGCTTTTAGTTTACGATCATGGTAATTTAGTCAAAGGTGATGTACCGGATTTATTCCCTCAAAACACGGAATTTCGCAATGGCCAAGAATATACAACAACAAGTGAAAAGATGCAATGGTTAACTTATGATGTAATGGTAAATGATGGTTTATATATTAGAGGTATTTATCCATTACAAGAATTATCTGCTTCGATGAGTCAAATTATTATGATTGTATTAATATCGATTCCTTTTATTATTCTAATCGCTATTCTAGGTGGTTATCATATTACAAAAAAAGCGTTTAAGCCAATCGGGAAAATAGCGAAAACAGCTGGTGATATTGGAAATGGAAATGATCTTAGTAAACGAATTGCTTTAAAAGATAATGGCGATGAATTATCTACCTTATCGAATACATTTGATCAAATGTTAGATCGATTAGAGAAATCCTTTCATGATGAGCGACAATTTACATCGGATGTTTCACATGAGTTAAGAACACCTTTAACGGTGATGAAGAGTCAATGTGAATATGCATTAACACAAGAAAACAATCCAATTACGAATCGTGCATTAATGGATATAGAGAATAAAACCAATCAGATGACTGCTTTAATTTCACAATTATTGGAGCTATCAAGAAGTGATCAAAACAAACATAAGATTATCTTTGAAGTCGTTAATATGAGTGAAGTAACCCTAATGGTAAGTGAAGAAATGAAACAAATTGCTTCCTTAAAACAGATTGAAATCTTAAGTAACATCGAACCAGAATTAAAGGTAAATGGTGAACAGACTTTATTGATGAGATTAATCATCAATCTTGTCGATAATGCGATTAAATATAGTAAAGAAAATAGTAGGATCCATATTGAACTTCATCAAATAGAGCGAAAGCTTCAATTAAAAGTTATCGATGAGGGAATTGGCATTAAAAAAGGGGACCAAGCTAAAATCTTTCAACGTTTCTATAAAGTAAATGAAGCGAGAAACAAAGAAACCGATAATAGTTTTGGTTTAGGCTTATCCTTTTGTGAATGGATCGTACAACTTCATCATGGTTCCATCAAAGTGGAAAGTGAGGATGGGTTAGGTTCAACCTTTATTGTTATCTTACCAATTAAGAAATAAGAAAGCACTTTTTGATAAGTGCTTTTTTAATGGACAGCATCCTCTTTGCTGCGTAGATACCAATATTCACTACCAAAGCGATCTTCTTTACCGGAAATAGGATCAACGATCTTCTTAATGATATGATCACTTGGTTGATACCAAACACCTTCTTTATTCTTATAGAGCGCATTCCAAGTATCTCTCCAGATCTTTTTAGGAACGCCATAATACTTTTTATCTAATTCTTGATTATCATCATAGCCACTCCAAATACCAATCGTATAACTTGGGTTATAACCAACAATTAAAGAATCCCATTCACTCGTACCACTTTTCCCTGCTACTTTTATCTTAGGAGCACAATCGATGAGGGTAGGAACCGTGTGGTTTGTGGTTTTAACGTCGTAGGTGGAAGTTAAGAGTTGATTTAGAATAAGTGTTTCATCTCGTTGAAGAAGTCGCTTAGGATGGACTTCTCGCTTAAGAATAACTTCACCCGATTCATCAACAATCGAGGATATAAAAGAAGGTGATGTATAAAGACCTTCTGAAGCGAAGGTATTATAAATCGTTGATAATTCTAGAATCGATAAATCAATCGTTCCCAAAGCTAAAGATGCATGCGGTAAAGCTTGTTTAATCCCAAAGTCATGTAAGGCATTTGATAAGGTATCAACACCTAAGAATAAATGTGTTTTAATCGCATAAATATTATCAGAAAGGGCAATCGCATCAATCATGGAGATATCGGCATTCGCATATTTACTTGCATAATTACTAGGCGCATATTCTTGATTCTCATTTAATTTGAATTTTGTTTCAGCGGATAAAAAAGGAGTTGATGGAGTAAAACCTTGAATTAAAGCATTGTAATACAATAAAGGTTTAATCGTTGATGCAATCTGTCGCTTTGAATAGATCGCTCGATTGAATTGAGAAAATGTATAATCCTTTCCACCTGCAATGGCTATAATAGCGCCACTAAAAGGCTGAATAATAACACCAGCTATTTGTAAGCTATCCTCTACGGTTGTTTGATTCTTAATGGCTGTATTTAAATGCGTTTGAATCGATGGATCATAATAAGTATAAACATGGTAAGCTTTTGATAAATCTAGTTCTTTGCGTTGTTTTAATTCGTGAATGACACTATCGATATAATATTCATCCATCCCCGAACTTTCTTTTTTCTCAAGTGATGCAAGCACAATTTTTTCTTTTAATGCAAGTTTGTAATCATGTTGATTCATGACTTCATTATGATATAAAACATTCAAAATTAAATGTTGACGATCCATCGCATGTTTCATTGAAATAAAGGGTGAATAAATGGCGGGGCCATTTGGTATACCTACTAACATAGCAATTTGCGCATTGCTTAACGTATTCAGTTTTTGATCAAAGAAAAAATTAGCGGCACTTTCAATGCCATAAATGCCATGACCAAAATATAAAGTATTTAAATAACCTTCTAATATTTCAGCCTTTGAATATTGCATTTCTAATCGAGTCGCATAAAAAAACTCTTCCCATTTTCTAGTAATTGTTTGTTCATTGCTTAAAAACAAATTTTTCGCATATTGTTGGGTAATCGTTGAACCACCTTCTAATATTTCTTGGTTCTTAATATTCTTAAGAAAGGCTTTCGTTAATCGAATGGGATCAAAACCAACATGTTCATAAAAGCGTTTATCTTCAACTTTCACAAAAGCCGTTTGAATCTTTTTAGGAACTTTGTCTATTTTTACCCATTTCATATTCTTTTTAAAATTACTCTCATACATAATATCTCCGTAGACATCATATAAAGTAATACTATTTCGTTTTTCATTTAATTGTAATTTATCAAAGTAGGCATAACTATAAATAACAATTAAAATAGTAAGAATTCCTAGTAGTAAACAGAGCATAAATTTAGCTACTTTTTTCATCGGTTCACCTCATCTCTAATTTACCCATGAATGAAGTAAATTAAACATTATTTTAAAAAAATTAAAATTTCTATTGCACCTTTATGATATTCTGATATAATGCTTCTGATAAGTGGTGATAACATGAAAAAACTTATATCAGTAAAACAAAAACATCGATATACGAAAGAAACTAATTTAATGTACCGAGGATTGAGTGAATATGAAAACCGTAGGAATGAAATAATCCTACATTATAAGGAAACAAGTAGTGGAGCCCATGTGGAATTATCAGCGAAGAACGAAGAAATGTTATTAACTAGAAAAAGTGATAGCATTACTAGTTTAAGGTTTATCGAAGGTAAAACAACCAAGGGTAGTGTAAGCAATGAGTATGGAGAACTAAGCGTTGATATCTATACCCATAAATATCGTAAATACGAAAATGTTATTGTCGTTGAATATGATGTAGTGAATAATAATGAAGTAAGTGATGGTTATCGAATTCTTTGGAAAATGAAAGATGCAGCATAGTTATTTAAATAGGAGGATAAACAATTATGAAAAAACCAATGATTGATGTAGGATTTGAATTGATGACAAAAAAGAAGAAACAAACGACCTTCCTTAAATTATGGGAAGAAGTAAGCCAAGCGATGGGATTAGATGAGCAACAAGCAGAAGACAATATAGCTCAGTTCTATACGGACATTGCCTTGGATAATCGTTTTGTGCATATGGGAGATAACAAATGGGATTTACGTTCACGTCATACTTTTAAAGAAGTTGTTGTTGATACAGACTCTTTAATTATTGATGATGAAAACGATGATTTAGAATACGAAAAAGAAGAAGAAGTAGCAATAAAAGAACCATCCGATGATTATTAATGACAACGAGTAGTAAGCGAAAGGGCTTTCTACTCGTTTATTTTTCTTAAAAAGCCTTTTAGACTTTTCAAAAGGCCTTTTTTGAAGTAGAATAAGGGTGTAAATAAAGGAGGAATTATTATGGCATTGGTATCAGCAAAAGAAATGATTGAAAAGGCACATACAGGGCATTATGCAGTCGGTGCTTTCAACATCAACAACATGGAATGGACAAAAGCAGTATTACTAGCAGCAGAAGAAACAAAATCACCAGTTATGTTAGGTGTATCTGAAGGTGCAGGAAAATACATGTGCGGTTATAAAAATGTTGTCGCAATGGTAAAAGAAATTCATGACTTTTTAGGAATTACAGTACCGGTAGCTCTTCATTTAGACCACGGTTCATATGATGGAGCTAAAGCATGTATCGCAGCTGGCTTTACATCTGTTATGTTTGATGGTTCTCATTATGGTTTTGAAGAGAACGAAGCTAAATCAAAAGAATTAATCGCATTAGCTCATTCTAAAGGTATTTCTATTGAATGTGAAGTCGGTGGTATCGGTGGAACTGAAGATGGAGTTACTTCAAATGGTGAACAAGCAGATCCTAAAGAATGCGCTACAATCGCAGAATTAGGTGTTGATTTCTTAGCTGCTGGTATTGGAAATATTCATGGAAAATACCCTGCAGATTGGAAAGGCTTAAACTTTGATCGTTTAGGAGAAATCCAAGTTTCTACAAATGGTAAACCATTAGTATTACATGGTGGTTCTGGAATTCCTGCCGATCAAATCGCAAAAGCAATTCATTTAGGTGTTTCTAAGATTAACGTTAATACAGAACTTCAATTAGTATTTGCAGAAGCAACTCGTAAATATGTTGAAGCTGGTAAAGATTTAGAAGGTAAAGGTTATGACCCTCGTAAATTATTACAACCAGGTACAGACGCAATCAAAAATAAAGTTGTTGAAATGATGAAAGAATTCGGTTCAGCAAATCACGCTTAATAAACATGAAAAAGACTTGAATCATCAAGTCTTTTTTTTAGCTAATTTTGATTTGGTAAGAAATGTTTCAATGTATAATATAGAATCATTCCAACGATGCCAATCCCAATATAAATATAAGCAAAGTTCGCAAGTTGTGAGAAGATTGCGGTTGTAAATCCACCAAGTAAAGAATTCATCGTAGTGATAATATCTCCTAATATACTAGGGACTATCTTAGAGCCAATCCATAATGAAATACCCGCAAAACTAAAGGATAAAGAAGGAGCGAATAACCAACGATAAACACTCATCTTACATACGATAATACCTAGAATTGAAACGATCATCATTCCTAAAGCAAGGGTTGTAAGACTTGGATTTGTCAATGTTTGAAGTAAGGTTAATGCACTCTGTTGTTTTGGCGTTATCTGTTGCTTCACTTTATCAACAATCCTATTATAATATGGTTGAAGGTTAAGATTCTCACTAATTCCTTGAATGAGTTGATCTTTTTGAGTCTCGTTTAAATTAGTTCCTATTACCTCTTTAATATCATTTTCATGAGCTGTAATCGCATTACGAGCTTCTTGATTAATATCCGGAGTTACACTGTTTTCATTTAAGATAGAGCCAATAAAAGCTTCTCCATATTGTTGAATTGCTTGTGTAAATTGTTCGTTATTAACAATCGTTTCCTTTAATTTTCCACTTTCATTTAAAACTGCTTCTCTTGTTTGTGGATCAAATTTGGATAAAGCAGCATTGATTGGTTCATCAATATTAATATTCTCAACAATTGATTTGGTTAAATCTTTCGCGAATAAAGATTGCGACAATGTAGTCGCACAAAATAAAATAGCTGATATAAAAATTAAGATACTAAAAAGTATAACTAAAACATGTCGTATTGTTTTCATAAGTTCCCACCTTTTCATCTATATTATAACTTGTTACTAAGAAATGCACAAACGTTTGTGCAATCATAGATAGTCATGTTATAATGCTAGTATTATGAAAAAGAGGTAAATATTATGAAAGATTTATTCGCACTATTCTGTGTAAGATTTTCTAAAAGAAATTCAGATGTTCGTAAACGTGGATTTTTAAAGTGGTTCATTGAAGTTTGTGAGAAAGCAGGCTTTCATACTAAATTAGATGAAACAAAAGAAAGAGGTAAGAAATCACGTAATTTAGTGGTAGGAAGCGTTAAAAATGCGGATACGATTATTATTACTGGTTATGATACAGGAAATAAAATATTATTACCTGGATATAAGTACTATCCTTTTAATCTAAAGAAAGATCAAAGAAATGAAGTTTATTCTTTAATCTTACAAATGGTTTTATCTATTATGTTAATTGCAGTGTTTTTCTTTGTTGTACAACACTTTATGGATCAAAATATTTGGATAAAGATTTTAATTGTACTAGGTGGTGCAGCAATTGTATTCTTAATTATATTATTAAGTAAAGGAATGGCTAATAAATATAATTTTAATAAAAATACAGCAGCCTTAACCATTGCGACTGCTCTAGTTCAAGAATTTGGAAAAGCAAAAGACAAATCAGTAGCCTTTATTTTTGCGGATAATGTATCGGCATCTTTCTTTGGTTATATTCAACTTGCGGAAAAATATAAAATCGAATTACGTAATAAAAAAGTATTGATTTTAGATTGTGTTATGAGTAATGGTGAAGTATATGCAGCTTATACAAATCAAAGTAAAGATACAGCTAAGTTGTTACATGAAATTCATCCTGGTATTAATATGTTAGACTTTAAAGATGGTGTAGAGGGAGTATTTAACTGGTTACCTCAAGCAGTTGTACTTACGAGTGGTAGTAAAACAAACGATTTAGAAATCGCAATTAGTGGTACTCGTTCTCGTCATGATTGTGCTCCCGACTTTAATCGCTTGGATGCAATTTATGAAATAACACGTGATTTTATAAATAAAAAATAAATAAAAAAGGTCTGCATTCATCATTTGCGGACCTTTTACATAATTACAGGTAGACTCTCTCGTGTCTTTTAGAACAGTAATTACAGTTATATTATAGGCTTCAAAAAGTGATAAGTCAACGAACTTTAAGGTATCTAGAACATATTTTTCATGTTATTTTAGTATATTTGGTGGTATACTAACCTATGGTAAATGGAGGTAAGATGATGGAGTTAAAAAGAAATAGTAAATGCTGGTGTGGAAGCGGCTTAAAATATAAAAATTGTCATGAGGAATTTGATAATCGACTTGCAGTTGCCAAGTTAAAAGGTGAAAGTGTGCCAAGCAAAGATTTAATTAAAAGCAAAGCAGATATTCTTGGCATTAAGAAAAGTTGTGCGATTAATAATGCGGTATTAGATTTAGTAGCAAGTAAAATACATGCTGGTATGACAACCGAAGATATCGATAAGATTGTTTATGATTATACCATTTCTAGAGGGGCAATCCCTGCACCATTAAACTTTGAAGGTTATCCAAAAAGTGTGTGTACATCAATTAATGATGAAGTATGCCATGGTATTCCAAGTGAAGAAATTGTTTTACTAGATGGCGATATTATCAATGTGGATGTTTCAACCATCTATCATGGTTATTTCTCAGATGCTTCTAGGATGTTTCTAATCGGTAATGTGAGTGAAGAAGCAAAACGTTTAGTTGAAGTCACAAAAGAATGTTTACAACTTGGAATTGAAGCAATTAAGCCTTGGGGCCATGTTGGTGATATTGGTGCAGCAATTGAAGCACATGCGAAGAAGAACGGCTATAGTGTGGTTCAAGCTTTTGCTGGTCATGGAGTTGGAAATGCCTTTCATGAAGACCCAATTATTCCTCATACTGGAACTAAAGGAACTGGGATGTTATTAGTTCCAGGGATGGTGTTAACGGTCGAACCGATGATTAATGAAGGCGACTGGGATATCTTTGTCGATGAAGATAATGGCTGGACGGCTTATACGGATGATGAATCTTTATCGGCTCAATGGGAGCATACCATTTTAATTAAAGATAAAGGAATTGAAATATTAGCGTACTAATCTTTATGTATTTTTCCTAAATAGATGAAAAATTATTAAACAAATACTTTCTTAATCATGTGAAAATGCTATAATATATTTAACATAAGCGAGGAGATGAAGATTATGTCAAAATTATCAACGCAAGATTATATCAACCGCCTACAGGATCAAAAACAAGAAGCGCATGAAAAACAATGGTTATACATTGAAGTAAATGCCAAAGATCTTCTTGAAGAATGTGAACCTGCCGTTAAAAACATTACTGCTGTATGCAAAGCGATGTTAGAACAAATGTTGGAAGGTGACTACTTCATTGTTGAACCAAAAAGTAAGAGCAAAGTAGCTGGAACACTTACGATTCGTTATTATGTCGATAACTTAAGTGTTGAACGTAAAAAATATTCTGAAATTAATTAGATTAAAATCCACATTTGTGGATTTTATTTTGGAGGAAGCATGGATAAAATAACAAGTTTTTGTATCGATCATGATCATTTAAAAAAAGGTTTATATATATCTAGAATCGATGGTGATATTGTAACCTACGATATGCGGATGTGTGAACCAAATCAAGGGGACTATTTACAAAATGCACCACTGCATACCTTTGAACATTTGCTTGCGACTTATGTACGTAATACAAAGTATCGAGATGATGTTATATATGCAGGACCAATGGGCTGTCGTACGGGGTTTTACTTTTTATGTAGAGATAAGATAAAAGGCGAGGAAGTAATTGCCTTGCTTCAAGATGCTTGTCGTTTTATTGAACAATTTGTTGGGGTAGTACCAGGAACGCAAGCAAGTAGCGAATGTGGAAATTACTTAGATCATGATTTAGCGGGAGCTAAGTTATATGGGAAACAATATGGTGAAGTAATTGCTCATTGGCAAGGGAAAGATTTAAACTATTAGAGCGAAAGCTCTTTTTTTGTTTTTTCATTGTAAAGGAATCATAAATAAGCTACAATAATGGGGTACAGAAACACCTTGTATAAGGTCATAATTGGATGACACGTTTCTACTCATCGACCGTAAATCGATGATCTACAAGGTAATCTTTTTTACGTGATGAACGTGGAGAAATTGCCTGATGTCTTTTCAGGTTTTTTTACATTTAAGGAGGACTTATGAAAGTATTCGTAATTGGAAAAGGTGGCAGAGAACATGCCATGGTCGATGCAGTAAGTAAAAGTAAATTAGTGGAACAAATATTTGTGGCTCCTGGTAATGTAGGAATGGAAAAACTCGCAACACGGGTCAACATAAGTGATAGTGATGTGGATGGATTGGTTCAATTTGCGCTTGAAAAAGCAATTGATTTGACAATTGTTGGACCTGAATCATCTTTATCTTTAGGGGTTGTTGATGCTTTTGAAAAAGCTGGTTTAAAAGCATTTGGACCAAGTCAAAAAGCAGCTCAAATTGAATCGAGTAAAGCATTTGCGAAAGCATTGATGATGAAATATCATATTCCAACCGCAGCTTATGAAAATTTTGATAACAAAGACGATGCATTGGCCTATGTTCATAAAATGGGAGTTCCCATTGTCATTAAAGAAGATGGGTTAAAAGCAGGTAAAGGTGTTAGTGTAGCGCAAACAATGGAAGAAGCAGTTGAAGCAATTGAAATAGCTTTTTCAATTGAAGATAATAAGGTTGTAATTGAAGAATGTTTGGTTGGTTTTGAATATTCTTTAATCTGTTTTGTATGCAATGATATCGTTATTCCAATGGAAGTAGCACAAGATCATAAATGTGCTTATGATGGCGATAAAGGACCTAATACGGGTGGTATGGGAGTTTATTCTCCGGTTAAGAAAATCACCAAAGACATTATTGATGAAACAATGGAAAAAGTATTAATTCCTGCCGCAAAAGGCATGATGAAGGAAGGAATGCCTTTTACTGGTTTTCTTTATGGTGGTTTGATGTTAACTGAAGATGGGATTAAAACAATTGAATTTAATGCTCGTTTAGGTGATCCAGAAGCAGAAGTTATCTTGCCTAGATTAAAGAGTGATTTTGTCGATACGATTTTAAAAGTAATGGATCATCAAAAAGTTACTTTAGATTGGGATGATAAGGTTACATTAGGTGTTGTACTTGCTAGTGAAAACTACCCAGCCTCATCTACCAAAGGTGCTATAATTAAAGGCGTAGATCAAGTTGATTGTCTTGTTTATCATATGGGTACCAATCGTATAAATAATGAATTAGTAAGCGATGGAGGACGAGTTCTTTTAGTTGTTGGCAAAGGTGATAACTTACAAGAAGCTTATGATAATGCATATGAAAATGTACATAAAATTAAATGTGATAAATTATTTTATCGAAAAGATATTGGTAAGAAAGATAGAATGGAGGAATGTGAATGATTGATCGTTATGCAAGAAAAGAAATGCAAGCGATATGGAGCGAAAAGAATAAATTTGATGCTTGGTTAAAAGTAGAACTACTTGCATGTGAAGCTTGGAGTACCTTAGGTGAAATTCCCAAAGCAGATGTGGAAAAACTGTGGCAGAATGCAACGTATGATATCGATCGCATTTATGAAATCGAACAAGATACACGCCATGATGTGGTAGCGTTCACTCGTTGCGTTTCAGAAAGTCTTGGGGAAGAAAAGAAGTGGGTACACTTTGGCTTAACGAGTACCGATGTTGTGGATACGGCTTATGGTTATTTATATAAACAAGCGGATGCGATATTAGAAAAAGATTTACAAACCTTTTTAGAAACCTTAAGAAAACAGGCATTACGTTATAAAGATAGCGTATGCATAGGAAGAACTCATGGAGTCCACGCGGAGATTACGACCTTCGGTTTAAAATTTGCTTTATGGTATGCGGAAATGCAACGTAATATAGAACGTTTTCATGCTGCTGCCACAGGTATTGAATGTGGAAAGATCAGTGGAGCTGTTGGAACATTTGCCAACACACCTCCCCAAGTCCAAGATTATGTTTGTGATAAATTAGGGATTGATTCAAGTAAAATATCGACTCAGACCTTACAAAGAGATCGCCACGCACAGTACTTTTCAACCTTAGCATTAATTGGCACTTCACTTGAAAAGATGGCAACCGAAATCCGTCATCTTCAAAGAACGGAAGTAAGAGAAGTTGAAGAACACTTTCGTAAAGGTCAAAAAGGAAGTAGCGCAATGCCACATAAACGCAATCCGATTGGCAGTGAAAATATCTGTGGTTGTGCCCGTGTGTTACGTGGCTATATGATGAGTTCTTATGAAGATGTTGCCTTATGGCATGAACGTGATATTTCACATTCAGCAGCAGAGCGTATCATTGCACCCGATGCAACGATTTTGCTTGATTATATGTTACATCGTTTTAATAATATTATTGAAAATTTAACCGTGTTTGAAGATAATATGTTGGCTAATATTGATAAAACATATGGGGTAATTTATTCTCAACGCTTTATGTTGAAATTAATTGAAAAAGGCTTTTCAAGAGAAAAAGCTTACGATTTAGTTCAACCAAATGCAATTAAATCATGGGAAGAAAAAGTTTCTTTTAAAGATTTAATGGAACATAATACAGAAGTAACAAAAACATTATCACAAGATGAAATTGATGATTGTTTCAATCCGAAACATCATGTGAAAAATGTTGATATTATACTAAAAAGAGTAGGTATTTTATCTTAAGAAAGGGAAAAGTGATTAATATGATTAAGTCAGATTTAGAAATAGCGCAAGCATGTACGATGCAGACAATCAGTGAAGTCGCAAAGAAAGTTAAGATTGAAGAGGATGATTTAGAGCATTATGGAAAATATAAAGCTAAATTATCTTTGAATATTTTAAAGAAAGCGAAATCAAAAAAAGATGGGAAGCTTATCTTAGTTACCGCAATCAATCCAACGAAAGCAGGCGAAGGTAAATCAACTACTACCGTCGGTTTAGGGGATGCCTTAAATAAACTTGGTAAGAAAACCGTCATTGCACTTCGTGAACCTTCTTTAGGTCCCGTATTTGGTTTAAAGGGTGGAGCTGCCGGGGGTGGTTATGCCCAAGTTGTACCAATGGATGATTTAAATCTACATTTCACAGGTGATATGCATGCGATTACTACTTGTAATAATTTAATCTCAGCCTGCATTGATAATCATATTCACCAAGGGAATGCACTTCAAATTGATACGAATAATATCACTTGGAAACGTTGCATGGATATGAACGATCGTGCTTTACGCCAAATTGAAGTCGGCTTAGGCCCTAAATCAAATGGGGTTGAAAGAATGGATGGCTTTAATATTAGTGTAGCATCTGAGGTAATGGCTGTTTTATGTTTAAGTACATCTTTAATGGATTTAAAACAAAGATTAAGTAATATGTTAATTGGTTATAGTTTAGATGGAAAACCATTATATGTGAAAGATTTGAAAATTGAAGGTGCTTTAGCTTTAATTATGAAAGATGCGATTAAACCTAATCTTGTGCAAACATTAGAAAATAATCCAGTTATTGTTCATGGTGGACCTTTTGCGAATATTGCCCATGGTTGTAATTCTATTCTAGCTACCCAAACAGCATTGAAGCTTGGCGATTATGTTGTAACGGAAGCTGGTTTTGGAGCCGATTTAGGAGCAGAAAAATTCTTAGATATTAAATGTCGCTTCGCTAATTTAAAGCCAAACGCAGTTGTTATTGTCGCTACGATTCGAGCATTAAAACAACATGGTGGAGTTGCCTTTGATGATTTGAAACAAGAAAATGTACAGGCGATGTTAGATGGTTGTGCAAACCTTGCGAAACATATTGATACGGTGCAGCATTTCCAATTACCTTATGTGGTCGCAATTAATGAATTTGTTAGTGATACACAAGCAGAAGTCGAAGCATTAGAAAACTGGTGTAAAGAACATAACCACCCAATGGCTTTATCTCAAGTATGGGAAAAAGGCGGTGAAGGTGGAATTGAACTTGGAAAAGAAGTAATCAAACTTTGTGAACAAGAAAATAATTTCACACCACTTTATGATGTTATGGATAGCATTGAAGAAAAAGTAAATAAAATCGCAAAGATTGCTTATGGGGCAAAAGCAGTTGAATTTGAAGAAAAAGCTTTAAATCAAATAAAAATATATGAGAAACTCGGGTGGAATCATATGCCGATTTGTATGGCGAAAACACCGACTTCTTTAACCGATCAAGATAAGATATATGGTGCACCAAATGACTTTACAATTCATGTAAGAGAATTTAGACCATCACTGGGAGCAGGCTTTATTGTTGCTTTAACCGGGAATGTTATGACGATGCCAGGACTTCCAAAAGCACCAGCTGCTTTAAATATGGATATTGATGAAGAAGGACATATTGAAGGCTTATTTTAAATAAAACAGAAAGCAAGTGAGAATGGATGTGGATCATCATCTTCACTTGCTTTTTATGTGAGATAGACAAGATATAAAAAATGTAATATTATGTATGAGTTATAGGATTCAATTGTTAGGAGGAAAGATTGTGAATAGGATGTTATTTAGTCAAAACGTAATTCCAATTACAAGTGATAAAACAAATAATACACTTTATTTGATCTTAATTATGCTTAGTTTAATTATGATGATTGTTTGTATTGCTTTCTTTATTATAAATAAAAAACCAGTAAAACCATGTTATAGAGGCATTCATAATAAACTTAGATTTGTTAAGTTTCTTATAAATAATGCGATAAAGGGTTAGGCAAATTTTATTAAATGGCAACCGTTATATTTGATATACAATTCTAATTTGTAGTATAATGAAACCATCAGGAGCGTGATGACTTGATGAACATTATGAACTGCCCCAAATGTGGGAAAGGAATCAAAGGTTCGCTTATAAAAGGAATCGTACATATACATTGTAAAGAATGTCAAAGTGATTATGAACTTGATCAAACAAGCATTAAAAAACAACTGCTGGTACCATTATTAAGTGTTGCCATTAGTGTAGGATTGAGTTCAACGTTTCTAAAAGAACAAAGTATTGATATTAAATTTATCTTTATTATCGTATTATCTTTCGCATTAGCATATTTCACATCATTAATCTTAGTAAAAATGCGTATCTTACAATATGAAGAAAAAGAATAGCGAGGTAGTTTATGAGTGAAACAACATTAAAGAATTATTCGACGAGTGAATTGATTAAAATATATGCAAAACAAAAATCGCGTCGCTATGAAAAAGAAGGTCGGTTTCATATTAGAACCATTACAAACAAAGATTTAGGAAGACGATTAATGTCCTTCTTAACGGATAGCATTGTAATGTTCTTACCGATATATTTTTGGTATGTTTTTATGTTATTAATATTTTCTGATCTTTTACCGGTAAGTTTCACTTTTTATATTCAAGTAATTGTTTTAGTTTTATTAATGGGAAGTATGTTATTTCTTCAACCCTATATCGTTCAAACATTAAGTGGACAATCAATTGGTAAGAATTTCAATGGTCTTAAAGTAGTAAATAAAGATGGTCATGAAGCAAGCCCTAAAGTTTTATTCTTAAGAGAGATGTTAAGCAAGGGTGCTCCTGTTTTAATCTTTGGTTTATTCTTTGGAGTACTAGGAATCGTTGGCTATGCGCTATTCTGTGGACTATGGGTGTTAGTGGATCGTCGTCATCGTAGTTGGGTTGATCTATTATTTAAAACCCGTGTGGTTGTTTTATTAAAAGCTGACAGCACCGTGCAAGTAAAAGAAAAAGTTCCCGTAAAACCAGTTGTAATTGGAAAGAGTGCCAATAAAATTGATTTGCATATGCATTCAACGTTCAGTGGTGATGGGGAATTAAATGTTGAGGAAATCTTTAGTTTAGCCGCAAAACGTGGTGTAAAACTAATTTCAATCGCAGATCATAACAGTGCGAAAGCAAACTTGATTGCCCAACGTATGTCGAAACTATATCATGTTGGTTATATTTCAGGAATTGAGATTGATGCTCAATACAAAGGAAAAAACCTACATTTATTAGGTTACAATATTGACTATAAGAGTGATTTATTTAATAAGATTGAAAATGATAATCTAACGAAAGAAAAAGATGCTTCGATAAAACGTGTTGCTTTATGGGAAGAATTTTCAGGAATGAAAATTGATCGTGAAGCGTTATTAGTCAACAATCGTTTTCAAACCATTCCCGCTGAAATGATTGCGGAACAAATTATGAATAATCCTGAATATCGAAAGGATCCAATTCTAGAACCTTATATTACAGGAGATCGAAACGATATGCCTTATGTTAATTTCTATTGGGATTATTTCTCTCAAGGAAAACCTTGTTATGTTGATGTTCGTAATCCAGATGTTGGTGTTGTGACAAAACTAATTAAGGCTACGGGTGGTATCGCAATTCTTGCGCATCCTTATGTAAACTTTGCGGATGATATAAGTGTAGTAAGAGAAATCTTGGCATTGGGTGTTGATGGTCTTGAAGTATTCTCATCGTATCATAATAAAAAACAAATGAGTGAATTACTAAAAATTGCTAGTGAAGAAAAATGTTTAATAACAGCAGGTAGTGATTTCCATGGTAAGAATAAACCAAGCATTCAAATTGGTGATACGAAATGTCCACCAGATGGAGAAAAGATATTAAATCGTTTCTTAAA
>JAVXTH010000022.1:0-22500 GCA_036642795.1 Erysipelotrichaceae bacterium | reverse complement strand
TTTGTAAGCTTACATATTCTTCTAATTGCTTTACATATTGTTGTTGCATTACCATATTTGAATGTTCAATTTTTGTATATTCATAAATGCTTTGTAAGGTCTTAAATAAGAAGATACAAAGAGTTAAATCAAGGAACATTAATACAACAATCGATACGATTGGGTAGGTAACATTCATCATCAAAATTGAAATATAGCCAAATAGTGAAGTTTGAATTAAGATGATTAAAGCAAATGCAAAATATACTTTGTGGTTATCAATTTGATCAAATAAAACTTTCTTATATAAAACATATCGAAATAATAAATACAATGCGATGAAATAAATCATATATTCAAATATGCTATTTTCATTGGTAATTTGCATTGGGCCTACATCAAATATAAAGATATAGATAAAAAAAGTGTTTAAAGTAGGTGTACTTCTATTTGTCGTAAATAGAGTACATAAAACAAACAAATAATAATTAATTTGAGCGAATCTTTTAAACGAGATTTCGCTCTTTTTTTGACTTGACCAACGTTAAATAAAGGTATATTCTAATAAGATATCATAGTAGGATCATGATATAAAAGTATATATTGATAGGAAGTGAAGTAATTTTTATGAGCTATAAATGTGGAATTGATGTTGGTTCAACAACGTTAAAAGTAGTTATTTTAAACGATATTGACCAAATTATATATAAAAGTTATGAACGTCATAAATCAAAAGTTAGAGAAATGAGTATTTCTAAAATAAAAGAATTAAAGTCTCTACTTATGAATCATGAAATTTCAATCGCAATCAGTGGAAGTGCTGGACTTGGCATTGCCAATGATGCCGGTTTTCCCTTTGTTCAAGAAGTATTCGCAACCGCTAAAAGTGTGAAACACTATTACCCTCAAAGTGATGCAGTGATTGAATTAGGTGGCGAGGATGCCAAGATTATCTTTTTAAAAGGTTCTTTAGAAGAGCGCATGAATTCTACTTGTGCTGGAGGAACCGGTGCTTTTATTGATCAAATGGCTTCTTTATTGAATATTGATTTAGAAACAATGGATCAATTAGCTCAACAACATACGAAACTATATCCGATTGCATCACGTTGTGGTGTCTTTGCGAAAAGTGATGTTCAACCACTTATAAATCAAGGCTGTGAAAAAAGCAACTTAGCCGCAAGTATCTTTCAAGCCGTCGTTGATCAATGTATCACCGGTCTTGCTCAAGGTAGAAAAATAGAAGGCAATGTTTTATTTTTAGGTGGGCCTTTATATTTCTTAAAGGAATTACAAAATCGCTTTGTTGAAACATTACATTTAAACAAAGATGAAGCAATCTTTCCTAAATTATCGCTTTATTTTGTCGCTTTAGGAAGTGCGATTTATGCAAGTAATGAGAAGCAAACATTTTCTTATGATGAAATTCTTGATGCAATGATAAAACTTGAAAACATGAAAATTGAAACTAAGAGCTTACCTCCTTTGTTTAAAAATGAAGAAGAATATTTAGCTTTTAAGAAACGCCATCATCAAACAGATGTTAAAAAACGTGATATTTCAACTTATCAGGGCAATGCTTATCTTGGCATTGATGCTGGTAGTACAACGACGAAACTGGTTTTAATCGATGAAGAAAATAATCTTTTGTATGAGAGTTACCATAATAATCTAGGAAATCCTTTGGATGTTGTTAAACAAGAATTACTTGATTTATATGCATTGTGTGATGGTCATATCCATATTGCCCATAGTGGAGTAAGTGGCTATGGTGAAGCCCTCATTCAAAAAGCTTTTAAGATTGATTGTGGCATTGTGGAAACAATCGCTCATTATCAAGCGGCAAAGTACTTTAACCCTGACGTTGATTTTATTATTGATATTGGTGGTCAAGATATGAAATGTTTTAAGATTAAAGATCATTCAATTGATGATATTTTATTAAATGAAGCCTGTTCAAGTGGATGTGGAAGTTTCATTGAAACCTTTGCGAAGAGTATGGGTTATGATATTGCTTCCTTTACTCATTTAGGGCTTGCTGCTCTTCATCCTTATGATTTAGGAACACGATGTACGGTCTTTATGAATTCCTCCGTTAAACAAGCCCAAAAGAATGGTGCCGCAATTGAAGATATCGCTGCTGGTTTATGCATCAGTGTTGTTAAGAATGCTTTATATAAAGTAATCCGTGCTAAAAGCGTGGATGATATTGGTAAATCGATTGTCGTACAAGGTGGCACCTTTCTTAATGATACGGTATTGAGAAGTTTTGAACTTGAATTAGGTAGAAATGTCATCCGACCTAGTATTGCCCACTTGATGGGTGCTTATGGTGCTGCCTTGATTGCGAAATCAAAGCATTCGATAAACAGTACGATTTTATCTTATCCCGCTCTACAGGCCTTTACCCATTCCTCAGTTGCGACAAATTGTGGTTTGTGTGGCAATCATTGTAATTTAACAATCAATGATTTTCATGATGGAAGTAAACATATTGCCGGTAATAAATGTGATCGTGTTTTAAGTGGTAAACTTCATCAACATGACTTACCAAATTTATACAAATTTAAATATAATTATTTACGCAACTTAAAAAGCAAACACTCTAAAAGAGGTAAAATAGGTATTCCCTTGGTTTTAAATATCTATGACCAACTTCCTTTTTGGCATACTTTTCTTGATTATTTAGGTTTTGAAGTCGTTTTAAGTGAGCGTTCAAGTAAAGCACTTTATGCTTTAGGACAACAAAGTATTTCCAGTGATACCATCTGTTATCCCGCAAAACTTGTTCATGGAGCCATTCAATCTTTGATCAATCAAAAAGTACCAACCATTTTTTATCCCTGTATGAGTTTTAACTTAAATGAACATATGAGCGATAATCATTTTAATTGTCCCGTCGTTGCTTATTATCCTGAAGTAATCGAAGGTAATATGGATTTTGAATCGACTACTTTTCTATATCCTTATGTGTATTTAGATGATAAACATAATTTCAATAAAAAGATGTTTGCTTTCTTTAATGAAAAAGGGATTGAACTCTCTTACCTTGAAATTCAAGCAGCAAGTAAAAAAGCTTATCAAGAGTATGATCATTATCGACAATCCGTTATTGAAAAAGGTAAAGAAGCGCTTGAATATGCGAAGCAACATAATCTTAAAACAATTGTTCTGTGTGGAAGACCTTATCATATTGACCCTCAGATCAATCATGGTATTGATACCCTCTTAAATAATTTAGGCTTTGTCGTTATCAGTGAAGATGCGATTGAAAAGCAAAGTGAAAAGCCTTCCCTTCACTCTTTAAATCAATGGACTTTTCATGCTCGCATGTATAATGCAGCAACTTATGTTTGTCAGCATGAAAACATGGAATTAATTCAACTGGTTAGTTTCGGTTGTGGGATTGATGCCATTAGCAGTGATGAAGTAAAGGACATCTTAAGAAGTCATCATAAATTATATACCCAGATCAAGATTGATGAAATTGATAATCTTGGTGCCATTAATATTCGTTGTCGTAGCTTACTTGCGGCGATGGAAGAAAGGAGTAGAGGATAATGGAACATATTGAATTCACAAAAGCGATGAAAAAGACACATAAAATATTAGTTCCTTATATGTTACCGATTCATTTTCATTTCCTTCAACACATCTTAATGAAAGATGGCTATCAAATCGAATTACTTGAAAATCACGATCAACAAGTAATTGATGAAGGAATTAAGAATGTTCATAACGATACTTGTTATCCCGCCACTTTAATCATTGGTCAAATGATTTCAGCTTTAAAAAGTGGTAACTATGATTTACAACATGTAGCCTTAGCCATTACTCAAACCGGTGGTGGTTGTCGTGCTTCTAATTATATTCATTTACTTAGAAAAGCATTAATACAAGCTGGCTTTCCACAAATCCCAGTAATCTCAGTAAACTTTTTATCTTTAGAAAAACAAAGTGGTTTTAAATTAACTCCAAAAACAATTGTTACCCTCTTATATGGTTTCTTATATGGAGATATGTTGATGTGGATTAAGAATCAATGTAAACCATATGAAAAAAATATTGGAGAAAGTGATCAATTAGTAAATTTCTGGATTGAGAAAATCTGTAGTCAATTTAATTCTTTAAAGTTTATGCAACTTTCTAAAAACTATCAAGCCATCTTAGAAGATTTTGCTTCTTTAAAACTTGATGTTCGCCCTAAAATACAAGTTGGCATCGTTGGGGAAATCTATATGAAATATTCTCCTTTAGGAAATGATGATTTAGAAACATTCTTAATTAAGGAAGGGTGTGAACCAATCCTTTCTCCAGTACTTGATTTTGGTTTATATTGTTTGGATAATGCGATTCTAGATCATGAGTATTATAATCGAAAGAAATATTCTTATCGTTTGATTGCATGTGCCGATGCCTACATTCAGCATTTAACGCGGATTGGATATCAAGCAATACTCAAGCAAGGTAAGTTTCGTCCCTATGATCTTTTTAAAGATGTCCGAGCATGTAGTGAAGGGATGATTGATCGTGGAGCTAAAATGGGAGAAGGCTGGTTATTAACGAGTGAAATGGTATCGTTGATTAAAAACAACGTCAATAATATTGTATGTTGCCAACCCTTTGGTTGTCTTCCCAATCATATTGTGGCAAAAGGAATGATGCGTAAAATTAAAAATCGTTATCCTCAAGCTAATATTGTATCGATTGATTATGATCCAAGTGCAACGAAAGTAAATCAAGAGAATCGATTAAAACTAATGTTATCCAATGCACATTTAAATGAACAACGATACCAAGATGAAACAAAAGCAAATGCCTTTGTTTATGCCTATGAAAGCAAATAAAAAGCAAGGTCTCCCTTGCTTTTATGCTATTGGTTAGAATAAGTAATAAACTTACACTTGCCTGGTGCTTTCACTACTTCTTTAAATGTTTTCTTATCAATGATAGAACTTGATTTTTCGTTTTCAACCACAATATAATCGCTAAAAATCTGAGCTTCACGATACATTGGTTTTACTACTTCTTTACCGTTTAAGTCGATGATACCTTTTGTTTCAAAATTCTTTTTGTTATTAATATCATAACGACCAACTAAAGTACTTGTTTCTTCTTCTTCATCATATTTATACTTATCATATGATTGAGAGAACACCATAAGTTTACTATTTGTAAATGGATCTAATGGTTGTACTTCACCTTTAAATTCATTTAATTTTTTGCCTGTTTTATCATAAACCGTATTATTTGAAACTTGACTATCATATTCCTTTGTCTCTAAGAAACTAATTTCATCACCATTTTTTAAGACTCTGAAACTTACATTGAAATCACTTTCTTCGCCTTGAGCAACACTTAACAATTCTTTCGCATTTTGATCTAAAACGCCAAATTTTTGTTCGCCCATTTCATTGCTCTTTTCATATGTGATAAAACCATTGTCTAGCATTAAGGTATCATATTGATAACCAGCTTCATCACTTTGACCAGTTTCTAGTATTGTTTCACCTTTATCATTGATCAACAAAGTTTTTTCTCCATCCCCTTGTTGAACAGAAGCAATACCATTTACAAAGTGACTACCTACGCCATCGATGGTAAGTGTTTCTTTTAAATCATCATTCAAATAATGTGTTTTTGCTCCATCATAATATGTATTCGTCATATTAAAACTAGTAGCGTTTTCCGCATTGAAACTTGCGCTTTCTTTATCAACAACGCTAAATTTTAAGATAGGTTCATTCTTCATATTTACAATAACTGGATTTCCATCTTGGTATAATACAAAAGCTTTTTGCTTTTCTATAAATATAACTTCTTGTTCATTGCCTGATTCTTCTTCACTCATATCCATTTCATTTAAGATTGGATCATATTCAAAAGGAATAATTGTTTTTCCTTTATAATCTAGAATACCAGTTTTACCATCTTTATTTACGGCAATATAATCAGAGTCCTGATTAAATGTATTCTCCTTACTACTTTGCGTTAACGCAGTAGCAGCACGATAAGCATCTTTATTTAATTGTTTTCCGGATGGATCAAACAAATCAAAATTTCCATCTTCATCATTTGCGATTAAACCAAGACATTTATCATTTTTATAGCTTCCGTAGATTTCACTATATTTATAATCTACAATCTTTTTATTATCTTTGTTTACAATACCCATTTTTCCTTTATTTGAAACGATATAACCATTCTCACAAGTATCCACTATTTCGCCTTTAATGGTATTAATCTTTTTCATTGAAGTATCATAAATATCCGATTCATTATCACGACTCACGATAATTTGCTTTGAAGAATAAAATACATTATATGCATCTATTTTCCCTACCACACTACCATTTGCATCAATGATGCCAGCTAATCCATCTTTTTGAACATAATAATACTCATTTACCAAAGGATAGAGCATTTCATATTCTGCTTTAACTACTTCTTTCCCATCTTTGTTTGCCAACCCAGAAACAAAAAGCGGTGAACCTTCTTCGTCTTTACCTTTTTCCAAATAAGTAACAATCAATCCATTGCCATCTACAATGTGATTAACATCACTCAGCACTTCCTTTGATGATCCGCTTTTGCTTTCTCCACAAGCAGCTAACGAAACCATCATTACCATTGCAAGTAAAACTTTCGAAAACTTTTTCATAAGATTAATCCTCCCATTCGATTTCTTACCCTTACATTATATCATTCCCAAATAAATAAACAATTCATTTCACAAATATTAATTAAATAGAATTAAAATTACAAATCCGCAAAATAAAACGAGTTGAATTTCAACTCGTTTTTATCCATTAACAGCTCTTTTCACCATTAATTTGGCAATTCACAATGGCTAACTTTTGTTTTAAGATAGCTTCTAACATTGTTAAAGAATCCATCATTTCTTGTACACTCTTATTGATACATAATAATTCTTCTGGTGTGATATCATGAATTGCTAACGCTGCTTGTATCTTAGCACCTTCACTATTTGCGATGGCTGCTAAGGCTGCTTCTTCTAAAGCTACCGATTCAATCAAATCACTAATCTGTTGTTGATAATTATTCTTAAAGATTAAGGTTGAAGCTTTGTTGCTTAACGTACTTCCACTTGCCCCATTTGGAATGAGTGGATTTAACGTATATTTATAGTCAGCTTTTGCTTGGTTTTCAATTGGATTCGGATTTGGCATGGCAATTACTTTCACTTGGAAACTAATCGCGACACTTGCTCCTGGCACAAGTGAATTCGTTAATTTAATACCACCTGCAGGGGTTCCCACAAACGGTGCACTTACGCTAAGTGAACCAGGAATATAACTTGTACCATTTGGAATGGCATCACTTAATTCAATTAAATCTAGAGCGACATTTCCATTGTTCTTCACTAGGATTTGATACGTAATCGTATCGCCTAAATAAGAAATGTTTTTATCACTCGTTTTATTTAAACTAAGTTGCGCTTTTATAATCTTAGTTTCCACTGTATTACTTGTACCCGTTTCGCTGCTACCATTGGGTAGTGCTGGGTCAACCGTATAGGCATAATTCACATCTGCTTTATTAGGAATTGGATTAACAAGCGGAAGTGTGTTTCCTACTTTTACTTTGAATGAAATGGTTGCCGTTGTGTTTGCGCCAATCGGTGCATTTAACGTAATCATCGTGGTAGGATCGCCACTAAATGGCAAACTAGCGATGGTAGATGCTGCTACATAGGTTGTTCCTTGTGGTATAAGGTCCGTTACGACAACTTGATTTGCGGATACATTTCCCGTGTTGTGTAACGATAAGTTATAAGTTAAGATATCGCCTGGTTGGGCAATGGTTTTATCTACCGTTTTAATAAAGTTACCCGATGAATTTAAATCCGCATTGTTTATCATTGTCTTAACAATGTTGGTATTACCGGATGTTCCACTCGGAATACTAATCGATGCCACATTATTTATTTGGGCAATCGATGTCGCCGCATCCACTTTAACTTGCCAAGATATAATCGCATCACTATTTCCTGGAAGTGAAGGTATTGTGATACCAGTAGCAGGATTTGTTCCAGTATAAGGCAAGTTAACAAGTAAATTACCTGCATAACTTGTTCCCGTTGGAATTGAATCACTCATTAAAACATTATCAACGGCAAATTCATTCGGATTATGAATCGTAACTTTATAAGTTAAAATATCCCCTAAATCGGCAAATTGTTTATCCACGGTTTTTTCAAAGGTTTCTGGAGCTGCATTGGTAATCGTATAAAGAATGTTGTCACCTAATTGAGGTGTCACCTTAATTGGTAAAGTGCCAAGTGGTGGTGTTTGTCCTCCTGGTGTTAAGTTAACGCCAGTTGTCGCAATCGTATAATTTCCTAAAGAACTGATGGAGCCTGGTGCCATTGCTTCATTAATGGTATACGTATTGCCTGGTAATGCATAAATCGTTGCGATTTCATTTTGAATTCCATTACTCGCTCCACTTGTAAATACTTGATTATTAGGAGTGCCAGCAATGTTTAAATCAAATTGGTCGGCGCTATTAATTCTAGAACCGATTCTTTTTCGAATCGAAATGCGGGTTGTCGCAAAGCCAAAGGCAACTGCCTCACGTCCATATACTTCAAACGTCATGGAATTAGGCGCAAGACTTGTGAATACATAGGCTGCCTGGCTTGCTTGATTGGTACCGGTAATTAAAACACTATTACTTCCAACACCGGCTAAGGTTGGTGGATTAGGTCCCAGTGTTGTTAATAAATTCCAAGGACCTCCGGTTGTATCGAATTTCAAATATTCGGTGTATTGCGGAAACTTATTGGTACTTTCACCGTCGGCTACGACCCCGGTAAAGTTGGTAATGACATTTCCATTCACATCTTTCGCTACAATGTTACTAAGAACAATCGTCGATGGTCCGGAATAAGAAGGTAACAAAGGCGCAAATAATGCGGTATTACCTAGTAAGCCTGTATAACCAGAATAACCAAAATACGAATATAAAAGTGGCGTTGCGACTGCCGTAAATGGCACAATCGATGCTGGCAATGATTTCATATCAAAGGTAATCTTCGTACCATCACTTAAAGTCCCACTTAATCCTGTTTTCACATCGCCAGGATTTAATACTAAGCTACCAAAATCAAACCAACCAATTCCCCCAGAACTTGGTCCTGAACCTCCGTTTGCATAAACAAATGACATATGAATCCCTCCCATCTAATTTGTTTGACAAATCATTTCTTGAAATAAACTCAATTTATTTTTAAGATTTAACTCTAAATTGATAATACTATCCACTGTATTCTTTACTGATTTATTAGCAGCAAGTAATTGTTCTGCGCTAACATTGGGAGATTGTATAATTTTATTCAGTTTTTCACTTTCTGCATTTAAGATATGCGAAATTCCTGATTCTTGATTTGCAATCGATTCTAAAATATCCCCAATCGATTCACCTCGTGTGATACTTCCCGGTTTAATAACAGGCATACTCATATAAGTTTCCTCCTCTCAGTTGAATAAACAATAAGGAACATTCTTTATTCAATCCATTTTATGTATTTGATTTCATAATGAATAGGTAAATCATGCGAAACAAATAAATCTACACTAGAATTTAAACGCAATTTGCATTATGATATAGAAAGTAAATATAGTTGGGATGTGTGATTATGATTGGAATTGGTACATTAGTAAATATGGGGAGTATTCTGCTTGGTTCTGCCATTGGTATCTTATTTCATGGTGGTTTAAAAGAGAAGTATCAAAAAATATTAATGCAAGTGCTTGGTTTAGCCGTTATCTTTATTGGCATTTCCGGCGCTTTAAAAGAAATGTTTGTCATCGACAACCAAGTCCTAACAACACAGGGCACTATGATGATGATTATCGCTTTGGTTCTAGGTTCGCTACTTGGTGAGTGGATTGATATTGAACTGCGCACCCAGCATTTTGGTGAATGGTTACAATTAAAAGTGAAAGGAAAAGGCAACGATCATTTTGTGGAAGGCTTTGTAACGACCTCTTTGATTACCTGTGTTGGTGCAATGGCGATTGTCGGTCCCTTACAAGATGGTTTATATGGCGATCCAAGTATGCTTTTCATCAAGGCAACCTTAGACTTTATCACCGCTTTGATCTTTTCTTCCACCCTTGGAATCGGCGTTATGTTTGCCCTTATTCCTCTCGGCATTTATCAAGGTGGCATTACTTTATTCGCAAGTGCGCTAGCGCCGATTATGAATCCTACGATGATTTCTAGTTTATCCTTCATCGGTTCCATTCTAATTTTTGCGCTTGGTGTGAATATGGCCTTTAAAACAAATTTAAAAGTAGGTAATATGTTACCCGCTTTGCTGATTATCTGTATCTTGAATTTAATCAAATTATAATATTAATGCTTGTTTAATGTTCCTCCTTATGGTAATCTTTAACCATTGGGAATGAGGTTCTCCCTTGGTTTTATTACCTAAACCGCATTTATGCTGATGACTTCTGCGTTTTTTTACGTAGAAGAAATCGGCTTTTTTATTATCAGGAGGAAATTATGTTAACAAGTCTTGCGTTCATCTTTTTATTAGGTTTACTAATGAGTGTCATTTTCACTAAGTTAAAACTACCATCTTTAATTGGTTTAATTCTTACTGGTATTTTACTTAGCCCGTATGCATTTGATTGTCTCAGTCCATCTATGCTTGCAATATCCCCGGATTTACGACAATTAGCTTTGGTTATTATCTTAACCCGAGCAGGCTTATCCCTAAATCTTACGGATTTAAAAAAAGTCGGGAGACCCGCCATTCTTATGTGCTTTGTTCCCGCTTGTTTTGAGATTATCGGTGTTGTTTTATTAGCGCCACCGTTACTTCACATTTCCATAATTGATGCCGCTATTATCGGTAGTGTCATCGCTGCGGTATCCCCTGCCGTGGTCGTGCCTAGAATGTTAAACCTGATGAACCAAGGCTATGGTAGAAAACATTCCATTCCTCAATTAGTCTTAGCGGGAGCATCGGTAGATGATGTCTTTGTGATCGTCTTATTCACTGCTTTCACAAGTCTTGCCAGTGGTGGCAGTATTTCTTATCGCTCCTTCTTACAAATTCCTATTTCAATTATTTCTGGTATCTTAATTGGAGGATTATGTGGCTTATTGCTGGTTTCTTTCTTTAAGAAAGTTCATATGCGCGATTCAGTTAAGATTTTAATTATTTTAAGTATTTCCTTTTTATTAATTGAATTAGAAAATCAATTAAAAGGCATTCTTCCGCTTTCTGGTTTATTAGGAATTATGGCAATTGGTATTACCATCAATGGCCGTTATCCCATCTTATCCCAGCGACTTTCCCTAAAGTATAATAAACTCTGGGTTGCCTCTGAAATTTTACTCTTTGTTTTAGTTGGTGCCAGTGTGGATTTAAGTTATGCATTAAAGGTTGGTAGTGTTGCCATCCTGATCGTTTTAGGGGCCTTGTGTTTCCGGATGTTAGGTGTTGCTTGTTGTCTTTTTAAAACCCCACTCAACTTCAAAGAACGACTTTTTACCTTGTTAGCTTATACACCCAAAGCAACCGTTCAAGCAGCCATCGGTGGAGTCCCTTTAGCAATGGGGCTTGCCTGTGGTCAACAAGTCTTAAGCATCGCCATCGTATCGATTTTAATCACGGCACCTTTTGGGGCAATCGCGATGGATTCTACTTATAAAAAACTATTAACCAAAGATTAATCGCAACGTATGCTGATCTGCGTTATATATTCCTCCATATTCGAGATTGCCATTTCATTTAAACCTTCTTCAAAGGCATAGCCACTGATATGTAAATTATGTTGGTTGGCAAACTCTAGCATGCGTTGGTAGGTATCTGGTATATGATCCCAATTTCCCTTACAAAAAGCACGGAGGTAGCGACCTTTTTCTTTTAAAAACAAGGTAGGTTTTTTTTCATTCATTTTAGTGAAGAAACAAGCATAATCTTCAAAGTTTTGACTTACAATATTCTCAACTGAAATCATGCTTCCATAGTTCATATTAAAAATCCGATGTTTTCGTTGATGATTCGCATGTTCCACAAAGACGGCAAAATCTTCATCATCGTAGGTACCACTGATTGATTTACTCAATAATAAATATTCATCTTTACAAGTGATGATTTCAATCTTATTTTCATCACATTTAGATTGTTCTAATTGTTTTCCTTTATTGATTAATAAAGTACGAATTGCTTTTAACTGTTTAATATTTTGATCAATATCATGAATCTTTAAATCAATCATCTTCTCAAAAGCATCACTTGATCGCTCTTTCATATACGTAGCAATCTCTTCAATTGACATATTAAGTTCACGCATTGTAAGAATCATCTCTAAGGTCGTACTTTGTAGATACGTATAATAGCGATAGCCATTTTCTTTTATAATGGCAGGTGTAAATAATCCAATCGAATCATAATAATGAAGGGTGCGCTTATTAATATGATGTAACTTCGCAAATTGACCGGTTGTGAATTGCATTTCATTTTTAATCATAAAATTCTCCTTGACTTTACAGTTACTGTATACTTTAACATATACTAAGAAACAAAATATGTCAATATTAGGAGGACAAAACAATGAACCAATCCATCACTTATGAACCGATTAAAAAAGCTGACTATGATGCTTTAGAAAACATTATTATCCAAACTTGGAATTATGATAAATTCGGAAATAAAAAAACCGCTAAAGCCTTAGCGAAAGTTTTTCTTGCTAGTTGTTTATGTAATCAAAGCTTTACGTGTGTTGCTTATGATCAAGATCCTCCCATTGGTATTATAATGGGTAAAAGTGAAAAGAAGCATCGTGTTTCTTTTCACCATCAATGCCATCAAATCCTTGCGATTATAAAAATGATTTGTTTTAAAGAAGGACGAAAAGTCTTAAAGATGTTTTCTGGTTTTGAAAACATAAATAAAGAATTATACCAACAATGTCGCCATCCTTTTAATGGCGAAATTGCCTTCTTTGCGGTTGATCCTAGCTATCGAGGAGCTGGGATTGGTAGAGTATTATTTAGTAAAGTTCAAACTTATATGAAACAAGAAGCAATTGATGAATATTATTTATTTACCGATAGTTCTTGTAACTATGGTTTTTATGAACATTTAGGATTAAAACGTTATCAAGAAAAAAAGCTTTCCTTAGCTGCTTTTAAAAATAAAGAAATGTCTTTCTTTTTATATGGAACTCATTGAAACTTTTTGAGTGCTTCTTCATCCATGCGAAACGTCGTCCATTCATTTAAAGCAATCGCGCCTTGCGCTTCATAGAAATCAATGCTGCTTTGATTCCAATTAATACAAACCCATTCCAAACGACCACAACCTCGCTCTAGTGTGATTCTTGCTAATTCTTTTAGTATCTGTTTTCCATAACCAAGGCCACGATATTCCACATCAACAAATAAATCTTCTAAGTAAATACCAGATCTTCCTAAAAAGGTTGAAAAGCTATGGTAAAACAAAGCCATTCCAATTGGTTGACCATCTAATAAAGCAAACATAACTTCGGCTTTTTCTTTATCAAACAACCATTCTTTTAAAGAAGTTGAAGTAGCGACTACTTCATTGGCTAGTTTTTCATATTCCGCAAGTTTAATAATATAACTTAAAATAAGTTCAATATCGCTTTCTTTTCCTTTCATAAAAGTTAATTTGTTATCCATTTTAAATTCTCCTTTTTATTTCCTATCTGTACTATAACATTAATTCATCGGATTAAAAGAAATATGTTATAATTCTTATAGTTATATGGGAGGTAATTTTATGAATCATTGGATTAATGAAGCAATCTTTTATCATATTTATCCACTTGGTTTTTGTGGCTGTGAAGAAAAAAAGGTGGATACCATTCATCATCGTATTTCTAAAATAAAAGATTGGATTCCCCATCTAAAAGAATTACATATCAATGCTTTATATCTAGGACCGGTTAATGCCTCTTTAAGCCATGGTTATGACACAAGTGATTATTATCACATCGATGCTCGTTTAGGCAGTGATGAGGATTTTAAAGATGTTTGTGATGCACTCCATGGACAAGGAATTCGAATTATCTTAGATGGTGTTTTTAATCATGTTGGCCGTGATTTTTGGGCTTTTAAAGATCTATTAGCCAAAGGGGAAGCTTCACCTTATCGCAATTGGTTTGAAAACATTCGTTTTCATGAATCGAATTCTTTTCAAGATCCATTTCATTATGATACTTGGGAAGGTTATGATGAATTAGTTAAATTAAATTTAAATAATTCCGATGTAGTCGATCATATATTAAAAGCGATTCAAATGTGGATCGATGAATATCATATCGATGGTTTACGTCTTGATGCTGCTGATTGTATGGATCAAAACTTCTTTCGTACTTTAAAAACATTTTGTAAAGCGAAAAAAAGTGATTTTTGGTTAATGGGTGAAATCATTCATGGTGACTATAATCGCTGGGCAAATGAAACGATGTTAGATAGTGTTACCAATTATGAATGCTACAAAGGTTTGTGGTCCTCACATAATACGATAAACTACTTTGAAATTGGTTATTCATTAAATCGTCAATTTGGTGAAGGTGGTATTTATAAGCAATTATGTTTATATAACTTTGTCGATAATCATGATGTCAATCGTTTGGCATCGACCTTAATTGATCCCCTTGATTTAAGTAATGTCTATACTTTAATGTATACGATGCCTGGTTGTCCTTCTCTTTATTATGGTAGTGAATGGGGCATCAAAGGCTGTAAGCATGATGGCAGTGATCAAGATATACGGCCTTGCATTGAATTGATGAAACAGAATAAGTTATGCAAGCAAATCATCAAGCTAGGTGAATTAAGAAGCCACTGCCCAGCTTTACAATATGGCTCTTATGAGCAAGTAATCTTGCGCAATGAACAGTTTGTCTTTAAGCGTAGTTATAATGAACAAGTCGTTTACATTGCCTTAAATCTAAGCAATGAACCATATACCATCCATATTGATGGAGATTCTTTAATTGATGGCTTAACGCAAACTTTATATCCAAGTGTCGATGGTAGTGTTCGCATTCAAATCGCAGGAAAGCAAGCCTTAATCTTAAATAAATCCTTTCATGAGAAAAGCGTTGTATTAGTTCAAACTCCTTCCATTCAAAAAGGTACGTATCGTCATTTTAAAGGCAATGAATATGAAGTTATTGATATTGCGACTCACAGTGAAAATCTTGAGCCTTATGTAGTGTATCGAAAGTGTTATGATGATCATAGTTTATGGGTTCGTCCATTAAAAATGTTCTTAGAAACAGTCGAAATCAATCATCAAGAAGTTCCTCGTTTTACTTACATAAAAAAACAACCATAAAGAAAAAGGCCATAATCAATTTATGGTCTTTTGTTTGGTTGAAGCATAATCGAAGCAGTAAAAATTCCATCTTGATATTCAAACTTAGCTACTCCACGATATCGTTCACACATTTCTTTAACGGAACTCACACCAATCCCAACTTGCGTTCTTTTTGAAGACATAAATTCACCACGCGAATTTTGATAGATATTTCCATCATAAGAATTCTTAATAACTAAGACAAATTGTTGATTACCAAATATTTCTGCTTTCACATTAATAAATCGTTTTTTATTTTCTTCTTGACGAAGACAAGCTTCTAAAGCATTTTCAATCGTATTACCAAAGATAACGCATAGATCACTATCTTCAATTAATAGTTGTCTTGGAAGCTTGGCATTGATAAATATTTCAATCTGATTCACATTACATATCGATTTATAATAATGCATAATTGAATTAATCAGTTCATTATCACAAAGTCTTATATCATCATCTTTAAATACACTGTGAATATAACCATCAATATATTGATTGATCTTCTCAAAGTCTTTCTTCTCTGAATAACTTCTTAAGGCCAATAAGTGATGCCGTAAATCATGGCGCGTATGGCGAACCTCTTCGATGGTAGTAAGCAGTCTTTCTTGTTGGCGCTTTTGTAAGAGTGTCTGCATATCCGCAATCGCTAGTTTCTTTTGTAGCTCAGCATTCTGTTTTGTTTCATATAAACTTCGATAAACCGTCACATAAACCATACATATACCAAAAGTCCAAATGATTGTAATCATTAATATATTATGAATGGCTTGATTCTTCATAAAGAAGAAAGGTTCAATTGAAATCCAATACATTTGTCGAAAAGAAAACGGGATAAGCCAAAGGTATCGCCATATCCCTTCATATGATTCATATTCAATAATCTTACGTAAATAAGGTACAATAAATTTAACCATCAAAGGCAATAATAAGATTAAAACAAGGGCATTCTCAAATAAAGCAATTTCATAATGATTAATTCTACCACCTTGAATCGTATAAAAAACTAAAGTCTCTTTTATTAAAGATACAATATCCATAAAATTCTGGACTATAAAATAAACTAATAAGAGCCAATAGGATGATATCTTAATAAAGAAATATACAATAAACAGACAACAGATTGGAAATAATAAACGATAATAAGTTAACCAAGGTGTAAATCCTTTAAAAAATGCATACAAAGGAATCATTGTAAACATACATAATAAACAGATAAATAATATAATCAAACTACATGCTTTTGCCGATACTTTTATATTGCCCTTCAAACAAGCATAAATAATTAAGACAACCGGAATCAAGCGCAACATCGAATCGATTAAAATATCTTCGATTGGATACATGTTTATTTTTCCTTGCTTAATTTCTCAAATAAATAATCGACATAATGCTGACGTATTTCATAACGTTTTGCTTTCGCAATTGGGATATAAACATCACCTTTCATCACAAAATCTTTGGTATCTAACATTTCAACTTCATCTAAATTAATGATGCAATTGCGATATACAATTAAAAACTGTGGATAATTAATTAACATCGGTGAAAAATCAGAAAACGCCATATAAGTTTTTATAATTCGTTTGCTTGTATGGATATGAATATAATGATTATAATAATCGGTATAAATGATATCTTTAATTAAAATATGAACAAAAATTCTACCTTCTTTTACGGTGATGAAATCATTATAAAAATCTAATTCACCACAACAACTATTCATTGCCATTTCAAATTCATCATAACGATACGGCTTTAAAAGATAGAAATTAGCATTTACTTGATAGCCTTCAATCGCATAATCACTACTGGATGAAGTAAAGATAATTTGTGCTCGATGATCGCTTTTACGAATCACATGTGCACACTCCATCCCATTCATTCCTGGCATAAAAATATCTAAGAAAATGATATCAAAACGGTCGGCGACAAATTCGCCTAGAAAAGCTTCCGAACAATTAAATTTATGATAAGTACACGGAATTGATTTACCTGAAAAATATGTATCAAGATAACTTGCTAACAAATTGTAATCTTTATTGTCATCATCAATGATTGCGATTTCCAATTTAATACCCCCTTAGTATTAAAAATACGTAACTTGATTGTTAGATAATCTTAAGCCCTTAAATTATATCATATAATTCAATAAATTTGGATGATTTATTTTATAATTCAATTAATTTAATTATCATTCTTTTGTCGTGCTAACATAACACAAACACTAAAGACACTATTGCGATAATCGATTTTAATATTCCCATTATATTTCTTAACAATCGCTTGGACACTTTTAATACCAATCCCTATTTCTGGACGTTTACTCGAGTTAAAACCTTGAGGTCCTTCTTGAATGATTCCCTCATAACTATTACGAATGGATAAAACCATCGTACTATCACTTGTTAATCGAGCTTTAATTTGGACAAATTTAGGTAAGTCAATTTGTCTTTCAATTGCTTCATAGGCATTTTCTAAAAGATTTCCAAATAAAACACTTAAATCAATTGGTGTTACAAAGATATTATTTTTAATATTAAGATTAAATTCATTGCTGATCTTATCTTTATTAAACTTCGCAAGATAATGTCCAGCTATGACATCAATGGCATAATTATCACAAATTGATTGATAACAATTATCTTGCATTTCATTAAATTCACAATCCAATTCTTTATCCAAAGCAACCAGATTATTATCTTTGATATAACTTTTTAATAGTAGAATTCGATGACGACTATCGTGTTTCGTTTTTCGCATCTTCTCTACACTTAATTGGAAATTCTCATAATGTTCTTCTTCCATTTTAATATGTAAATTAGTTAGTTCTAATTCTTTTTGAACTTGTAAAGCATTTGCTGTTTGTAATAACATTTTTAAAATTAATAAATAAACAAAGGCAATACAAATAACCCAAATCGGTGAAATCAATAACATTATATTATAAGAATCATAGGTTTGAACAAAGTAACTTGGATAAATGAAGAAACGAAATAAGATAAAGAACGTAAGTGGAATTAACCATAAATAGCGCCAAAAATTATAATTCTCTTGGCTTTCAATCAAAGGTCGAATATATTCTTTAATTAAATACAGGATAAATGGTATTGAAATTAGAATAAAGAGTGTATCAAACATTACCGCTGGTAACCCATTCGATACAAGGAAATAACTACTGACTGGATCAATGTCAGTATTCAATAAAAAAGTATGATAACGAGAGAATAAGCGTGCCGTAAAAATAATACTATCGGCTAAGCTTTTATATAAAAAGATCGTAAAGATAATTTTAAATAGATTCTTTTTGGTATTCTTTAAAAAAACAATCATGATAATGATTAAAACAAATAACATGAATAAAGCATAGAAAGATTCAAAGATACCATTGATCAATCCTAACTTCACTACAATATTTGAAGCAATTGAAGATAAAAAGATTAATAAAGTTATTATTATAAAATTGATTTTATAAGAAAACCTTAGATCATCTTTAAAGGTAAATAATAAAAGACAAATCGATGGGAAAGACTTTATAATCGTAGCTAATAATATGATGAAATAATCCATAAACATTCTCCTAACTTGCGTATAACTAGTGTGATTGATCGTTTACTTACCTGTTTTACTCGTCGACTTCCTTAACATCACTCGCCTCTTTCATTGAATGATTTATCACATGAGTAATCGCATAAGTACCATTATGTTTAGCAATGAATTGAATCTTGGTTTTGCTTTGATAGGTTTTAACTCTAAAAACATTCCCTTTTGCTTCTCTAAGTACAATATATTGACTTGATTTACTCGCATCACTTGCTTTTGGAATTGAAACAAGTACCCCTGGATTAAAATCATCTAGGACTTCATCTTGCGCCGTTATGCGCAAGGATACATAACGATCTAATATATAATCATTTGCTTCACTAATTCTTTTTAAACTTACTTTATGACTACCATCACACCCTTTTTTTAATTCAACGTTAATCTTAGTATCGGCTTGTTTTAAAGCCTTTTCATCTAACATTTCTCTAAGTCCTGAAAAAGCAGTTCCTTCCATACCTTGAATATTTACTTCAATTTGTTTAAATGCTTTTTTATAAATACGATCTAAACTACGTAAACTTTCTACTGAAATATCATCTAATTCATATTTCTTAATTTTATGTTGTAAGTTTTGTATTAGTTTTTTATCTTTCTTCGTAAAATGTTTACAATTTTGATACCTTTGAATTACTTCTTGAATTGCTTGGTATGTTTCTTCTTGTTTAACTTTTTTCGTATTCTTACTAATCTTTACTTTTAGTTTTAATTGATAACCACATGTTTCCACATGCCATGTCTTTTTCCCTACTTCATTTAGATTATAATCGACCATCATATCGCCACTCAGTGCGATTGTTTTTTGACTACCATCTTTATATTCAACTAGAATGGAAGCGTTGCTTACATCGAGCTTATCGCCTTCTAGATAGTTTGTTTTAGGCTTTTTCTTCCAACTAATCTTATCTACTTGCTTCCATTTAGCTTTATAAGTACGTGTTTTATTCGCAGGTTGAATTTCTTTGTCCCATTTTACGAATTGATAATGAGCTGCTGTTGGATTTGTAATGGAAGGTAGACTTCCTTTATTCACTTGTAAAACACAGCGTTTCTTATCAAAATCAAAACTACCACGACCTGCATCAAACGTGATATTAATATAGTTTTTAGGTTTCTTTATTTGATGCTTATTTAATATGCTTTGTACATCACTTGCTTTTATGTAACCGATATTTTTATTAAAATTATAATCATAAGGTTGCTTTTCACTTTTTTTAAGAACCGGATCGCTCTGTATCTTATACCATGTATTATTATTTTTATCTATTTTGTCAAGAATCAAAAAAGCATAATCCGCCATTTTAACTTCATATAAAACTTCACTTTCTTCCTCGCTTTTTTTATAAACTGAAACCGGCATAAAGTTATCTTTGATGCCTAAGCAATAATAATTTAAGTCTTTCTCACCTAAATCACGATCGATAAGATAGGTATATTGAGCAGCTTTCTCTCCCCAATAAGGATCGGATGCATAGGATACATTCATCCCACTTTCTTTATTCCCAAAGAAACTTCCATGGTACATGAACTTTTCTGGATTCCCATAACTACCTGAAATATAATTCTTGGCATGTGAACCAATGCTTTGAGCAGGATTAAAATAACGAGCAGCACTTGCTTGCGCATCGCTATCAAAAGCACTATGACCAAACAGATTATTCTTAGTGTAAGCAATCGCACTACGACCACTCGCACTCTCATTTCGAGCTACTGCCATCATCATCAAGGCATTTGCCCCATAAATACTTTGATATTGAAGGAACGCATCCCCACTGTTATAAAACAGGGATTGATTTAAACCATCATGAATGCCGTTATGATCTTCATCTACATAAGTAGCAATTGAAGTTGTGATTCCAATCTTTTGCGCAATATATTGATTCAATTCTTGAGCGCTATAATTACTAACACTGCGGTGTGGTAAATATTGATAATAGTTATAAAAAGGTTTGTTAGAATTAATCGCATGATTAAAATGATGAGAACGATAATCATCGATCATTTTTTTATAATCTTTTTGTTTATAAAAATATTGTCCATCATAACTATAATAAGCATGTTTCTCTTTTAAATAAAGGGGTGCAGCCCCTAAAGTAACACTTGCATTAAATCCACGATATGAAAAATCTGTTTTAATATGATGAATCAATTCACCATTTACCACTTCATAATTCGATAGTTCACTATCCTTTAACCATGGCATAATTTCAATATCATTCCAATTTGCACTCGCATTTACATCCGATATGCGAAACTTAATTTTCTGGTTCTCATAATCGGTTGAAAGATAGGCTCCATCAACTCCATAACAACCATTTGTATAACCATTTTCACCATTATCAATGTTTGTATATTCAACATTATAAGTGCATTGATTGTCTCTTTTGATTCGTGCAATTCCATATTCCATTACAATAAATTTTTGTTTATAATAAATAGCCGCATTACTTGCTTTTTTCTTTTTCTTTTCATAAAAAAGTAAGGCATCTTCATAATTATCTTTACTACCATACTCTTTGATTTTTCCCTTATCATTTATATTAACAACATGATAAGCTTCATCATCGATAAATTTAGCTTCTTCCAATGCATTAACACTTGTAACATTGCTAAGCAACAGTAGGAAAGATAACATCATAAGGATAGTCTTTTTAATCATATGAGTACCTCCAAGTAACTATAATAATATCATATAATAAAGAAAACATTAAGTAAGATTACATTATTAAATGAAAACAAAAAAAGAATCAATCTTAATTCATTGATTCTTCCTTTCCTTATTTTAGCTCTTCAACAATTTCAATTCCATTGCTTGTGCCAATTCTACTGGCACCTGCTTCAATAAATTTCAAAGCATCTTTTAAACAACGAATTCCTCCCGCTGCTTTAATCTTTACTTCATCTCCGACACACTGTTTCATTAAGATAACATCCCTTAAGGTTGCACTACCAGTACCAAAACCGGTACTCGTTTTAATAAAATCCGGTTTAACTTGTTTCGCAATTTCACATAAGCGAATGATTTCACTTTTATTTAAATAACAATTCTCAAAGATAACTTTCACAATTACATGATGTTGGTGACATGCTTCTACTATCTGAGTCATTTCATCTTTAATATAAGCATCGTTACCTGCAATGCATTCGGTAAGATTAATCACATAGTCAATTTCATCGGCTCCGTTTTTAATCGCATCGAGTGTTTCAAAGACTTTACTTTCAATTGTCGTTTGTCCTAAAGGAAAGCCAATCGCTGCTCCTACATGAACATCACTACCTTTCAATAATTCTTTACACAAAGAACATTGAACTGAATTAATTGCTACCATTCCAAAGCCATACTTCCTAGCATCGCTGCAGAGTCGTTTCATATCTTCATGAGTAGCAAACGGTTTTAAAAAAGTTTGATCAATCATTTTCGCAAGTGTCATTTTATCCATAATTATCCCCTCAATATGTTATGACATTATATCATTGTAATATATACCAGTCAAGTTTTACGCCCGTGGATTTAAGCTTCTTGCAGGCTGATTTGATGTTTTAATTTC
>JAVXTH010000021.1:0-22902 GCA_036642795.1 Erysipelotrichaceae bacterium | reverse complement strand
AATTTAGAATATATCCAAATACAGAACAACAAATCCTTTTTGCGAAAACTTTTGGTTGTGTTCGCTTTATATACAATCGAATGCTTTCAGATAAAATTAAACATTATGAGAAAACAAAGGAAAACTTATATTGTTATCCTTCCCAATATAAAAGTGAATTTGAGTGGCTGAAAGAAGTTGATAGTCTTGCATTAGTTGGTGCTTATAATAATTTAAAGAGCGCATATAATAACTTTTTTAGAGATAAGAAAGTTGGCTTTCCTAAATTTAAAGCCAAAAAGAATCATCATTTAAGCTATACGACAAATTGTGTGAATGGAAACATTCGCTTACAAGATAATTATTTAATTCTTCCAAAAGTGAAAGCGATTAAAATAAAACAACATAGAGAAATACCTCAAGACTATTTATTAAAGTCGGTAACGGTTTCAAAAACACCTAGTGGAAAATACTTTGCAAGTATTCTTTTTGAATACGAACGAAACATAAAACAAATAGTTCCTCAAAGCTATATAGGTTTAGACTTCTCTATGAAAGAGCTATATATTGCAAGCGATGGTTCATCCGCTTGTTACCCTCGTTATTATCGTCTTGCTTTAGATAAACTTGCGAAAGAAAGTCGTAAATTATCTAAGATGGAAAAAGGAAGTAATAATCGAAACAAACAAAGAATTCAAGTTGCACGATTACATGAAAAAGTGGCAAACCAAAGAAAAGACTTCTTACATAAACTATCAAGACAGATAACCAATGCCTATGATTGTGTATGTATCGAAGACTTAGATATGAAAGGTATGTCACAAGCCTTGAACTTTGGTAAAAGTGTAGCGGATAACTCATTTGGTGCTTTTGTCACAATGCTTGGATATAAACTATCTGAGCAGGGGAAACAACTTATTAAAATAGATAAATGGTTTCCAAGCACGAAAACATGTAGTAACTGTGGTAGCGTTCAAACGATTTCACTGGAAGAGCGTACCTATACTTGTAAAAGTTGTGGCGTCGTAATCAACCGTGATTACAACGCTAGTATTAATATTCGAAACGAAGGTATGCGATTAGTTTCAATATAACCTTAATCATATAAAACCGTGGGACACACGGGGTTAGCTTGCTTAGGCTTAAGGCGTTAGCCTTATCGAACAAGAAGCCCCCACTTCAATGCGGAATTTCTCGCATAAGTGGTGGGAGTATGTCACGCATGTACTATATCTTTCAACCATTTACAGAAAGCTTAGGATCAAAGAATCCTTTCTACAATTTCATTAATGGCTTTATCTATATGTTATGTTTTGCGTGTCTGTATCTTGAAGGGATGGGAATTATGTTTGCTTTGGTTGTTTTGATATCAACAATCCTATATATTATCATCGCCTTATACTGCGTTTACCATTTCTCACCTAAGACTTTTAGGATAAAAACCTAGAGTCTTTTTTTCATAAAATATTTTTTAATTATTTTTAGCAGACTACTTGTCAAAGTGCTAAATTTGAGTATAATATACCTTGTTAGCAGTTAGCACACAAGAGTGCTAGTCTAAAGGAGGAAATGAAATATGTTAAAACCATTACATGACAATGTCATTTTAAAGAAAGAAGAGGTTGAGAAAAAGACCGCAAGTGGAATTATCTTAACTGACGTAACGGACAAACAACCGGCGGTGGCAAAGGTAGTTGCGATTGGCAGTGGAAAGGTTGTAGATGGAAAAGTCCAAGAGATTAGTGTTAAAGTAAACGATATGGTCGTTTATAAAGAGTATGCAGGAACGAAAGTAGAGTTTAATTCAGAAGAGTATTTAATTGTATCGCAGGATGATATCCTTGCGATTGTAGAATAGGAGGATATTTATATGGCAAAGGAAGTTCGTTTTTCAAAAGATGCAAGAAATGCAATGTTAGAAGGCGTTAATGTTTTAGCGGATGCAGTAAGAGTTACCTTAGGTCCTAAAGGAAGAAATGTTATTTTAGAAAAGGAATATGGTTCACCACTTATTACTAATGATGGTGTATCAATTGCGAAAGAGATTGAATTAGAAGACAAATTCCAAAATATGGGTGCTAAGCTTGTTTATGAAGTTGCCAATAAAACAAATGATACAGCTGGTGATGGAACAACAACGGCTACGATACTAGCTCAATCCATGATTTCAAATGGAATTAAGAATGTTGAAAAGGGTGCAAATCCAGTTTTAATGCGTGAAGGTATTGAATATGCAAGTAAAGAAGTTGCCAAGCATATCTTAGAGAAGTCTAGAAAAGTTGATACAAGCAGTGATATTGCATCAGTAGCAACCATATCCGCAAGTAGTAGTGAAGTTGGTGATATCATCGCGAAAGCAATGGATACGGTAGGTCGTGATGGTGTCATATCCGTTGATGAAAGCAATGGTTTTGAAACAGAATTAGAAGTAAGTGAAGGTATGCAATACGATAAAGGTTATATTTCACCTTACATGGTAAGTAATCGTGAAAAAATGGAAGTTGAATTAGAGAACCCTTATGTTTTAGTTACCGATCAAAAGATTAATAACATCCAAGAAGTATTACCTTTATTGGAACAAATTGTTCAAGCAAATAAACCTTTATTATTAATTGCTGACGATATTGAAAATGAAGTAGTTTCTACTTTAGTTGTGAATAAACTTCGTGGAACATTTAATGTTGTAGCAACAAAAGCCCCTGGTTTTGGTGATAATCAAAAAGATTTACTTCAAGATATCGCTACTCTTACCAATGCGAAATTCTATAGTAAAGATTTAAAAATGGAATTAAAAGATATGAAAATTGAAGACTTAGGTAGCGTTAAAAAAGTCACAATTACCAAAGATAACACAACCTTAATTGATGGTGCAGGTGAAAAGAGTGCCATTGATGCGCGAATTGATGAAATCAGTAAACAGATGGAAAATTGCACAAGTGATTATGATAAGAAACGTTATGCAGAGCGCTTAGGGAAATTAACAAAAGGGGTAGCTTTAATTAAAGTTGGAGCCGCAACTGAAAGTGAACTAAAAGAAAAGAAATTAAGAATTGAAGATGCTTTAAATGCGACTCGTGCAGCCGTTGAAGAAGGTATTGTTATTGGTGGTGGAGCTGTTTTAGTTAATATCTATATGGAATTAAAAGACAAACTAAAATCAGATGTCATTGATGTTCAAAAAGGTATTAAACTTGTATTAGATTCCTTATTAGCACCAATTGGACAAATTGCTGAAAATGCCGGTTATAATGCAGATGATATTATTGAAATTCAAAAACGTTCCGATAAGAATATTGGCTTTGATGCGAAATGTGGAGAATGGGTTGATATGTTTGATAAAGGCATTATTGATCCTACGAAAGTTACAAGAAGTGCCTTATTAAATGCAGCTAGTATTTCTGCTTTATTTATCACAACCGAAGTTGGTGTTGCGAAGATTAAAGAAGCAGAAGCACCTGCTCAAATGCCACAAGGTGGAATGTATTAATCAATAAACTTGGATGAGTCCTTAGGATTCATCCTTTTTTTTACGTAGTTAGAGGTAGAAGGACAAAGGGGTGAAGAAAATGGCTCTACTGCGCAGGGCTTTGATTATGACTCTGTCGTTTATTTGGCTATGTCGTAACTTTTTTTAATCATTCGAAAGAAAGGGGGATAAATTTATGTGGCTTGCCATTCATATTGGTTGGATATTTTCTACTTATGTTATTTACTACTATGTTCGAAGAAACTATTTTTAAGGATAAAAAAACACAGATGAAGGATAAGAATTCATCTGTGAATTATATTAAGCATTTAAATAATCGAGTATTTCTTGGGCATTTGTAGTTGGATTTGCTTTTTCAAACACTTTTTCAACAAATCCAGCTTCATCGATGATAAACGTTGAACGCATCACTCCCATAAAACTTTTTCCATAGAGTTTTTTTTCTTTCCAAACTCCAAAGCCTTGCATTGCGATGAAATCAGGATCGGATAGTAATAGGAAAGGTAAGTCATACTTTTCAATGAATTTAAGATGGGAAGCAATGGAATCTTTGCTGATTCCAATTACGACAATATCGTTATTACGAAAGGCATCAAAGCTGCTTTTAAAGGCACAAGCTTCTTTCGTACAACCAGGTGTATTATCTTTAGGATAAAAGTATACAATTACTTTTTTACCTAAATAATCATGTAAGGATACTTCCTTGCCGACACTGCTCATTAATTTAAAATCGAATGCTTTTTCTTTAACATTTAACATAAGATACCTCCAATGGATTCATTGTAGCATAATCCTTTTCATCTGTCGCATTTGACACATTTAAAAATGTATATTATCATCATAAAACAATTTTATTTATGTTATAATAAATCAAAAGGAATGATGGCATGATTAAATTAATCGCATGTGATATGGATGGGACGCTTTTAGACTCACATCATAATTTATCAGACGTAAATGTTTTGGCAATTCAAAGTGCAATCCGTTCAGGAATTCATTTTTTAATTGCCACTGGTCGAGATTATGTTAACGTGAAGAATATACTGGATGCTCATGATTTACATTGTGGCTGTATTTTATTGAATGGGGCACAATATATTGATGAAAGAGAACAAATAATTGAAGAAATAGCTATGGATAAGGTACAAGCGAAGATGATTTGTGATGAACTTGATCAAGCAAGTCTTTATTATGAAATCATGAGCAGCAATGAAACTTATTCGCCTCATGAAATTTCGGCTCTAGCTTTAGATTTTAGACAAAGATTACGTTTAAATGGGAAAATTAGTGAACAAGAATTAGATGATTTACTTTTTGATAATAGTTTTTTAAAACGAATTAAACCTATCGATGGAATGCAATCTTTCCTTGATCTTAATTTACCTATTTTAAAAATAGAAGCATTTCGTTATCGCTGTGAAGCGGTAGAAGAAGTGCGAATGCATTTGAATCAGCGAGAAGAAATTAATGTAGCTTCTAGTTTTGCGGATAATATTGAAATAACTCATCACCATGCTAGTAAAGGTGAAATGTTAGAAAAAGTTATCCATCATTTAGGTTTAGTACATAATGAAATCATGGTAATTGGTGATAGTAATAATGATGTATCAATGGCAAAGCGTTTTCCTAATTCAGTAGCAATGCGCAATGCTAGTGATGAATTAAGAAAAGCAAGTACGATGATTACCGATAGTAACGATGATGATGGAGTAGCTCGCATTATATTTAGAACGATTGAACAGAATAAGAAACTAAAGAATTTTAATTGTTAAAAAGAAGGTGAATTTATGTATCCTTTGTTAGCCAACAATGTATTAAAAAAATTAGTAACGCAAGCTCGTAAATTTCAGAGAAGTAAAGCATGGAATGAAACTGCTTTACCAAGTCTGATTGGTTTTATTGAGCCAAAAAGTAATATCAAGTATTTTTGTAATGTGATTGGCAGTGATCAAGGAATGCAAGCTTTAAACATTTATCCCAAAGAAGCAGGCTTATTGAAATGTTTAGATGCTCGTAATCCTTATTGTATTGATGCCTCTTTTCAACAGGATATCATATCGTTCTCAATTGATACTTGGGATGAATTACAGGATGAAGAATATGATCAATATAAGGAATTAAACTTTAAATTTCCACAGAATAAATGCTTTATCTTTCATCGTTATCATACCGGATATTATCCAATTACGATGAACAAAGAAGATAGTGATATTCTTATGATCGGCTTTGAAGTTATTCAACATGCATTGTCTTTAATTAAAGATGAGGCAACAAAGAATTGTTTTTCACGTAAAAATAATAGCTTAATTGCGATGTTTACAATGGTAGAAAATGAATGGGTCTTAGGTTTTGAAGATATTCAAGATTATCGAATGACTTTAGAGATTACGCCGATTGATTCCTATGTAAATGATACCATTCGAAATTTTAAGAATGAAGATACTTGGGAATTAGGTATATATTATTTGCCAACTCCACTTCCTTCGATAAAACCTTATCATTTCTATTTCCCTCAAACATTGTTTGTGTTTGATAAAGAAAAGACGGAAATTGTTGGTTTAATTATTAAAGAAGAAATGAAACCAATTTATTCTTTAAGTGAAAAGTTTTTTGAAGTTATAAAGGAACAACGATGTAAACCAGAAAAAATTATCTTTCGTAATCCCCAAACAGCTGCTTTATTTACAGGAGTTGAAGAAGCGTTGGATTGTAAGTGTTTTTTTAATTTTAGTAAAGAAAGTGTTTTAGATGATATTTGGAAAGGTTATAGTAATCTTACCCAAACAAAACCAAAATTGAAAAATTGATGGAAATGAGGTGATCTTCGTGAAACAAAAAGTGACGATTGAAGATATCGCAAAGATGTGTTCGGTATCTAAAAGTAGTGTTTCAAGATATTTAAATCAAGGTTATGTATCAAAAGAACATCGAGAAATCATTAAAAAGGCAATTGAAACAACCGGTTATCAAACTAATTTTTTTGCGAAGCGCTTAAAAATGAAACGTCATTATTTAATTGGTATCATCCTCCATCAAATTCATGATGATCGAAGTGCAAGAATTTTAAAAGGAATTCAAACAGTATTAACAAAACGAGGTTATCAATTTGTAATTCAAATTGCCGACCCACTTTTAGATCAAGAACTAGCTTTGATTCAAAATTTATATCAACAAGGAGTGGATGGTTACATTCTTGATTTTAAGGAAATTAAGCCACAGCATATTGCTTGTTTAGAACAATTAAAAAGTCCTTATATCTTATTAAAAGGAAATGATGAACATAGTGTTAGCATTGATGAACAAAAAGCCGGGATGATCCTTGGCGATCTGTTTGCCCGTGGTGGACATGAATCGATTGTTTATGTAGGTATGCAGAAAGATAAGGTAATGGATGATTTACGTTGTCAAGGCATCAAAGATGCTTATTTATCAATGAAGCGTAAATGCAAATTAAACCAAGAAGAAGTAATGGAAATGGAAGATACGTATTTATATGCAGGCCGATTTTTGAATTATTTGCCAAGTGTTATCTTATTATCAAATGAATTATTAGCCTTGGGAATCATTCGCTATCTTCATGAAAATGAAATTGAAGTACCACAGAGTGTTTCTTTGGCAAGTTTTGGTGGAGACCGCATTGCTATGATGTTATATCCAAAGTTAACTTGCATTGCTTATGACTATGAAAAACAGGGTGTTATCGCCGCTGAAAAGTTAATTGATGTGTTAGAAGATGAAGAAAAAGAAGCATTTCAAGAGATCACTTGTAGTATTGTTTATGGGGAAAGTATTCGAGCATTGTAAGAAAATAAAATAATTTTCAAGAAAGAATTTACATAAAAAATTTGACATTCATAAAAAAGTGGTCTAGAATAAGCATAGTAATATAAAAGCATGTATAGAGGCAGCGATGCATCAGAGTACAATTGGGAGCTGGCAAGCGTTGAACATTTGGAAAGGTAATCATCGCCGAAAGATGGAAATTACGCAAAATTTCATCTTGGGGTAGGACGAAACACGTTCTGCACTCCTTCATTTTGAAGAGGAGCTATTTTCACAACTCAATTTTTTCCTATCGAGTCGTGCCAATAGCACGACTTTTATATTTGGGAAAGAGGGGATGTAAATGAGGCAATACGAATATTAGTGTAGTCAAAATTTATGAAAGGTGAAGGTAAGAAACTATCATGTTTAAAAAAATTGTTTTAATCATCACGGCTGTTTTATGTTTGGGTATTACCCCAATTCATGCAGCCCAAGAGGAACAAGAAACATTTACAGTTGGAATGGAATGTAATTACGCCCCATTTAACTGGACGCAAATTGAAGCTAGCGATACTGCTGTGCAGCTTGAAAGTGGGTATTGTGATGGATATGATGTCGCAATCGCTCGTAAAATCGCTGAGAAGTTAGATAAAAAAGTTGTGATTAAAAAAATGTCTTGGGATGGTTTAGAACCAGCTCTTCAGGCAAACGTAATTGATGCGGTAATCGCCGGTATGACGGATACGATGGATCGTCGTCAAAGAGTTAGTTTCACAACTCCGTATTATGAATCGGACATGGTTATGATTGTTCGTAAAGATGATAAACTTGCGAAAGCGAAAGTCTTAGGTGATTTTAGTAATCATAAAGTATTAGGTCAATTAAATACATTATATGATACGGTAATTGATCAAATTCCTAATGTTAAACATGCGAAAGCATTAAAAGACTATCCTGCGATGGTCATGCAATTAAATGAAGGATTAGTCGATGCCATTACGGCTGAATTACCAGTTGCTGGTGGTATTATATCAACCAATCCAGATTTGACTTATATTGAATTTGATAAAGGAAAAGGCTTTGATATTAATTTAACCGATACCTCCGTATCCATTGCAGTTAATAAAGATAATCCTCAACTATTAAATGATATTCAAAAAGCATTGGATACGATTAGTAAAAAAGAACGTAAAGCAATGATGCAAGATGCAATTGATCGTATTCCGGCAACAATTGTTGATTTGTCCAGTAATTTATTTGTTGCGGCAGGTCAAATTGTTCAAACCTATGGACCATTATTTCTTGATGGTATTAAGTCAACTTTAATCCTTGCTTTCTTTGGTACAGTTTTTGGATTATTAATTGGTTTATTCGTCGGTGCTTTAAAAGCAATTAAAGTAGAAGCACGTGATTCCTTCTTCACAAAGTGTTGGAAACGAATTACGAGTGTCTTAATCAGTATATATGTTGAAGTATTCCGTGGAACACCAATGATGGTTCAAGGTGCCTTCATCTTCTATGCAGGACGTTCGGTATTTAATTGGGATCCATTTGTTGCAGGTATCTTTGTTATTACGATTAACACCGGTGCTTATATGGCTGAAATTGTTCGTAGTGGTATTCAATCGGTGGATGATGGACAATCAGAAGCAGCACGTTCGATTGGTATGTCTTCCATTCAAACGATGACGCATGTCATTATTCCACAAGCAATTCGTAATTCATTCCCATCGATTGGTAATGAGTTTGTAATTAATATCAAGGATTCTTCGGTATTAAATGTAATTGCAGTTACGGAATTATTCTACCAAGCAAGTAGTGTTGCTGGTTCACTTTATGCCTTTGTTCCTGCATACTTCGTCGTTGCGTTAATCTATTTATGCTTAACGTTCCCTACGACGCGTATCTTAGCGTATATTGAAAAACGAATGAATACACGCAAAACACCTAAAATGGTAAGCAAGGAGGAAAGCAAATGAGTATCATGACAATTAATCACTTGGAGAAGCACTTTGATGATCTTCAAGTACTAAATGATATTAATTTCCATATTGATGAGAAAGAAACAATTTGTGTAATTGGAACAAGTGGTAGTGGTAAATCTACCTTACTTCGTTGTATCAATCTATTAGAAATTCCGGATGGGGGAGAGATTTGGTATCACGATAACAACATTCTTGCCGGTAAAATTGATGTAAATCAACACCGAGCTAAAGTCGGTATGGTGTTTCAATCCTTTAACTTATTTAATAATATGAATGTTATGGATAACTGTACGATTGGTCAAATAAAAGTATTAAAGCGTTCAAAAGCAGAAAGCGAAAAGAAAGCAATGGAGCACTTAACACAGGTCGGTATGGAAGAGTTTGCCCATGCACCTAGTGTTACACTGTCGGGTGGACAGAAACAGCGTGTAGCGATTGCTAGAGCTTTGTGTATGGACCCTGAAATATTATTGTTTGATGAACCAACCAGTGCTTTAGATCCTGAAATGGTTGGGGATGTATTAAAAGTAATGAAGAATTTAAGCAAAGAAGGAATGACAATGATTATTGTTACTCATGAAATGGAATTTGCTCATGATGTAAGTGATCGTGTTGTCTTTATGGATAAAGGAATCATTGCCGAGGAGGGAACTCCAGAAGAATTATTCGAACATCCAAAAGCAGAGAGAACCAAAGAGTTCTTAGCTCGTTTTAGAAATAATTAAAAAGACGTGGATTAATTTCCACGTTTTTTATTGACAATTAATTTTAATCGTGTATTATTGTATTAGGTACTTAATACAGTAGTGCGAATGACACTTGTTAATCAAATGGAGGTAATTATGGATGATTTAGTAAAGATTCAAGGCTTAAGTAAAAAATTCGGAAAACAAAATGCATTAATTGATGTTGATTTAAATTTAGGTAAAGGTAAAATTATTGGTTTATTAGGTCCAAATGGTAGTGGTAAAACCACTTTAATTAAAATAATGAATGGCTTATTAAAAGATTATGAAGGTTGTGTTCTAATTGATGGAAAATCAATTGGAGCGGAAACAAAAGCCGTTGTTTCCTATTTACCAGATGAACCTTATTTTGCGGATTGGATGCTTGTGAAAGATGCTTTAGCTATTTTTACTACGATGTATCAAGACTTTGATATAAACCTTGCGAAGCAAATGATGGAGCGTTTTTCAATTGAAGAAAAAATGCGCATTAAAACATTGTCAAAGGGAACAAAAGAAAAGTTTCAATTAGCCCTAGTAATGTCACGAAAAGCTAAATTAATTGTTCTTGATGAACCAATTGGTGGTGTTGATCCAGCAGCACGTGATGTGATTCTTGATACGATATTAAACAATTATAGTGAAGAACAAACAATTCTAATCGCAACTCATTTAATTGCTGATATTGAACGTATCTTTGATTCCGTCATCTTTTTGAAAGAAGGAAAAGTTGTTTTAAATGATGATGTGGAAACACTGAGAAGTAAAAATAATCAATCGATTGATGAAATGTTTCGGGAGGTATTCAAATGTTAGGAAAATTAATGAAATTCGAATTTAAAAGTACGTATCGAAGTTATTTATTTCTGTATTCAATCTTATTAGCAGTCGCAACGATACTGTCGTTTAGAATTAGTGAAGAATATGGAAAGTTTGATGTAATGATTATTATAATTTATACTATTTTAATAACGGTAATTTCAGTTTTCACTTTTGTGAATATTCTTAAAAGTTATCAAAATTCTATGTATGGTAAGAGTGCTTATCTAACGCATACGCTACCAGTAACTACGAATCAATTATTAGTGTCAAAATCGATTGTTGCTTTTGCTTGGATTCTATTATCTTTTGGGATTGTGGCAATCAGTTTATTAATTCTCTTTCTTCCTCATTTACCCAATCCATTAGAAAATATCCGGGAAGCATTTGAAGCCCTAAGTAATTCACCAATGTATCGAAATGGTTATATCGTTGATGCATTGATTTCACTTTTCTTTTTGGTATCTAGCTTATTTGAAACAATCTTCTTGATTTATGCAATTATATCTTTTACGCATACAAAATATGTAAGTCGCTATCGTGGTTTTGTTGGTGTTACCTTATATTTTGGAATTTCTCTTTTAAGAAGTTTCTTATTTTCAAATGTAGATCAAATCAATCCAATGATGTTATCAAATGTATCGATTGCAACTACCATGGTAGCAGAAAGAGCTTCTAATGTAGTTTCTATATTAGTTAATGTTGGCTTTGCTTGCTTGTATTATTTCATAACAAAATATTTAATTGATAAAAAAATGGAAGTAGAATAATATGGATAAGTTCGATTCGAATATCCCTATTTACTTACAGATCATCGATATATTTAAAGCAAATATATTAAATGGTGAATATCAACCAGGTAGTAAGATTCCATCTGTTCGTGAATTAGGTGTTAAGTTTGGGGTGAATCCTAATACGGTACAAAGAGCATTAGTAGAATTAGAAAGAAGTAAGCTATTAAGAACTGAAAATCGCACCGCAGGACGTTATATAAGTGATGATCAGGATTTAATCGCTAGTTTAAAAAAGAATGAAGTAAAAAGCAAAGTAAAACATCTCTTAAAAGAATTAAAAGATGCAGGCTTTAAAGATAATGAAATATTGGAACTTATGAAAGATGAAATGAAAAGCAGTTAATGAACTGCTTTTTCTTTTGCGACAATACTTCGAGCTAAGATTACTTGAAATAATGGTAATAGAATGGTAAACATCATTTCACTTAATGAATTCACACCACCATAAATCATAATGACACCAACACAGGCAAAAACAATCATTGTGTAGTAGCCATTGGCTTTTTCATAAATAAGGGGATCATATAAGATTAAGGAATAGATGAACATATAGAAGGTTATGACATATAGTAAAGTCGAACCAAACGATAAAAATAAATGTAAGAAAGATAAGAAAGGAAAATCTTTTGGTAAGTAGGGAATTAGTGTACTTAAAAACATCATGAGGCAAGCGATAAAGGTAAAGAATAGATTTTTTTTATTATTAAAATTACATAATTTATATAAATAAAGACTTCCAAGAAAGAAGCAAGCAAAACTTGAAAATCCCCATAACATTAAAAGAAAACGTTTTTCCATAGTATTTCCAATATAAGAAAAATTAATAAACTCAACTGAATTTTGTGAAGCAAGTAATAAGGCTGAGATAGGAAGTAAGATTGCGAAAAAATAGAACATTATTTTTAATTTATTTAAATCCGTTTTATCTTTCATAAACAACCTCCTAGCAAAGGCTATTATAATATAGAATGAAACTTTTTGCCATTAAATTCATTGACGAATGGCTTAGAATTTGATATATTTAACAAGACAAAAACTTCAGGGTCGGGTGAGATTCCCAATCGGCGGTATACCCCGCGAGCACAAGATGCAGGAACTGGTTAAATTCCAGTGGCGACAGTAAAGTCTGGATAGAAGAAGTTGTGATTTATTTTTATTATCCCTAAAGGTTTTGTTGAAAAGCCTTTTTATTTTGCTTTTTAGTGAAATAAAACTGATATAACAAGGAGGTAATTTTATGTCAGAAGCGAATTCAACAAACAGATTCACCACGAAACGAATTGCGAAAATCGCAATCCTAGCAGCCTTAGCGGTTATTGTAATGCTGTTTGAGATCCCCTTACCAATTGCGCCATCTTTCTATAAACTAGGCTTAGATGAAGTAGTTGTGATGATTGGTGGTTTCGCATTAGGTCCTTGGGCTGCCGTTATGATTGAAGCCTTTAAGATTCTATTAAATCTTCTTATCAATGGTACGATGACCTTTGGGATTGGCGAACTGGCTAACTTTATTATGGGTTGTTCCTTTGTTCTACCAGCCTGCATCATTTATCGCAAACATAAGACAAAGAAAACCGCAATGATCGGTTTAGTCGTTGGTTGTATTTCATTAATTGTTGTTGGTGCCTTAACAAATTTATTTGTTGTCTTACCAATCTATGGAAAAGTCGGAATGCCGATTGAACAAATCATTCAAGCAGGTCAAATGATTAATCCATCGATTAACTCATTATTGAGTTTCGTGATTATTATTACCGTACCTTTTAATTTGATTAAAGGAGTATTATCATCGATTATTGTATTATTAGTTTATAAACGGATTTCCCCAATTCTTCATCATTAACACGCCATTGCGTGTTTTTTTATCTTTGATTGATGATTGGCTTAAGAATCTTAATCCCTGGTTTTGCTTGTTTGATTGCTTCAATTAAAATACCACGAGCTTCTTCTTTATTTTCATCATAAATAATTTGAAGCATCTTTACTTCCAGATGTAATTTATGTAATTTCTCAATAATTTCAGCCAAGCGATCCCCACGATGAACAAAGTAGATCCGACCACCATCGTTACATAAACGATCAAATTGTTTAAGTAAAGTATCAAGATCTAAATATAATTCATGGCGAGCAATTTGTTTTGAAGTTGGCTCAATGATTTGTTCACTTAATTTAAAGTAAGGAGGATTACAAATAATCACATTGAATTGATCCTTTGGATAATCTTTTATATCACAAGTAACAATATTAAAATCTTCAATTTCATGCATTTCCATATTAATTTGTGCTAATTGAGCGGCTTTTTCTTGAATTTCAACCCCAACTAAACGCTTCTTTGTGAAACGCGCTGCGTAAAGCAAAAGGGCTCCATTATTTGTACCGATATCTAAGACATCATCACTTGTTTTAATTTTCATAAAATGGGCAAGATGTGCTGTATCACTATTAAAATGAAACATTGAATCATCTTGAAGAATTCTAAAATCTTCATGATTTAAATAATCATAAGTCAGTTTATTAACTTTTAAATATTGATGGAATGCTTCCGGATTATCTTTATATAAAGATAATAATTCCTTGCCTTTGTATTTTATTTGTTCCATGATTGTATTTCCTTTCTGATTTGAATATTTTGAATAGCATTTACTTTAGGTAAATGTTATAATTTGAAAGTAAGATTTAGATGGAGGTAATGTTTGTGAGTCAAAAAGAACGTTCAAGATTTATTTTAGGAGTACTAGGAATCGTTATTGCGGTTATGTGTATGACACATGTAATTACTTATTCAGCTGGATTACCTATTTTAATTGGCTTACTTGGTTTTAATTTCTTCTCAATGGCTTTATTTGCTTATCGTGAAGAAAATAAAAAAGAAATGTCAGTTAATATCCTAATGGGTGTTATCGTTATTGCGGTTGCCGTTGTTTATCAATTAATGGGATAATAAGACAGTTTATTAGCTGTCTTTTTATTTGCTTATTTTTTAAGCAAGGCTTCATATTTCCAAGTCGCAATTTCTTTATAAACAATCTCGTGACGAGATTCATACATCATCATTGCCCAGGTACACCATAATAAGTTTTGAAAGTTTTCCCAAATAGCTAAGGCTTGGTAGGGAATTGTTTCATTTTTAAAATATATTTTATAGAAACGATGGCGTAAGGTTTCATCAACAATTTGATTTTCAGAGAAGAAACTCATAACATCAAATAAGGGATCGTTATCGGCTGCATATTCATAATCAATTAAATAAGTTTGATTCTTACCAAACAAAATATTTCCACTCACCCAATCATTATGACATAAGATTTCATGATGTTTCATATTCCTTACTTGTTCGATCACTACTTTAAAAGGTGTACAATCATAAATTGGTTGTTTTATATGACTTGAATATTGTTCGAAGCGTTTGATTGGATCAAAGGACTCACCAATGGATCCTTTTAAATCATGTAACTTACGCATTAAATGCGCTACTTTTTCTATTTTATTTGGATCATTACATGTTTCATATTCCTGTAAATCACTATGATATTTAGTAATGCGAATGCCATTATCTTGATTAAAATAGAGTTCCTCAACATCTAAGCCTTTGTTTTTAATCAAGCTCAGTGCCTTTGCTTCATGATCACGATCCACAATGTGTTCACTATCTTCATGTGGAATACGAATCATATATTGCTTCCCAAGACAGGTACATAAAAGATTGTGGTTGGTTAGTCCTTTACCACTTTCTTCGATTTGATAGGGAGCATTTTTAAAGATATCATCTAAGATATGTTCTAATTTCATAGTATCACCACAAATATAATAGCACAAAGCGATTACTCGTGGTAAAATAAAACGCAAGAGGGTGAACAAAATGAAGGTCTTATTAACAACATTAAATGCGAAATATATTCATAAGAATCTCGCTATTCGACTTCTTTATTGTGCTTCACCAATAAAGAAGAGTACCCAGCTATGTGAATTTGTAATAAAAGATGATCCAGAAAAGATAAGTCAAACGATTTTAAGTTACGCAACCGACGTTGTTGTGTTTTCAACTTATATTTGGAATAGCAAACCGACGTTAGAAGTAATAAAACGATTAAAGCAGGCAAATCCTAAGCTTCATATTATTATGGGAGGACCTGAAGTAAGCTTTGATTCGTTCTCACTATGTGGTCAAGGCGTGGATGCTTTATCACTTGGTGAGGGTGAAATATCGCTTTGGAAGTACATTGACATGCTTTCTAATAAAGCATCTTATGAAGTAAAAGGTATGTATACGAAGGCATTTCCAAATAAAGAATATCAGAAAATTGATTTAAGTTTTAATGAACAAAATGAATCACCTTATTTCATGGCTATGGATGATAAAGATATGGGAAATCGTTATCTTTATTTAGAAACAAGTCGAGGGTGTCCTTACGGTTGTAGCTATTGTTTAAGTTCTACCGACCGGATGGTGCGTTTATATTCAACCGATTATATTATGAATACATTAAAACAAATATCCACAAGTTCTGTGAAACAAGTTAAATTATTAGATCGTACCTTTAATGTAGATCCGAAAAGAGCTTTAAAGATGGTAAGGTATATCAATGAACATTGTGTAAATCAAATCTTTCAATTTGAAATTGTCGCTGAGACATTATCAGAAGAATTATTAACTTTTATTGAGAAAGAAGCAGACATTAATCGGTTTCGATTTGAAATAGGGGTGCAATCTTTTTATCCTAAAACATTAAATGCAGTGAATCGCATTCAAAATAATCAACGTTTAAAAGAAGTAATTGAAAGATTACATAAAGCAAAAGCAATTATGCATGTTGATTTAATTGCTGGTTTACCATATGAAAACTATCCTCAATTTAAAGATTCTTTTAATAAATTATTTGATTTACATGCCAGTGAATTACAACTTGGTGTATTAAAATTATTAAAAGGAACAAAACTTAGAAAAGAAGCGAGTCTTTATGAATTTGTTTATGAAGATGAACCACCTTATACGATAAGTTCAACGGCGTGGTTATGTGAAAAAGAATTAGATAAAATAAAAGCAACGGCGCAAAGCGTTGAAAAGTATTATAATAGTGGAAAATGTCGCTATGTCATCGATCAATTGATGATCGATCAAGTGATCGATCCCTTCACCTTATTTGAAAAACTTGGAGAACAATTAGAAGCAATGAAACGTCCTTATCAACTTCATCAATTATATGAGAGCTTTTTAAAGCTTGATTTAAAAATAGAAAAAGTATATTTAGAAAGCTATTTAATGCGAAACTATTACGCAATCTTTAAACAAAAACCAAAGAAAATAATCGAACCACTTGATCTTACGATAAGAAAAAAAGTAATGAAATTCATGGAAGAAAACAGTGAAGAAGATGCGTTAACCCTTTATCATTATGGAGTGGTAGAACGCTGTTATCTTGATGAATTAGGTTATCAAGTGGTAATATATAACAAGGAACATCGTTTACCAAAACGTTATTTTGTGGATTTAAAGATTCGTTATTTTAAGGAGATGCCAAATGAATAAAATTATGATTGCGACAAGCAATGAACATAAAGTTCATGAATTTAAAGAAATGTTAACGCCACTTGGTTTTGAAGTAACAAGTTTATTGGATTTAAATCAACCAATTGATATTGAAGAAACGGGAACTACCTTTGAAGAAAATGCATTAATCAAAGCAAGAACAATCCATGAACTACTAAAGATTGCGGTGATTGCTGATGATTCAGGTTTGGCAGTTGATGCAATGGATGGAGCTCCTGGTGTGTACTCAGCACGCTTTTTAGGAAGAGATACAAGCTACGATATAAAGAATCGTTATATTATTGAGCAATGTGAAAATAAGGAGCGAGGAGCACAGTTTGTGTGCGCCATTGCCTATGTGGATGATAAGGGCCATGAAGAAGTATTCACTGGGGTTGTTGATGGTTTAATTGCCCAAACAATCGTTGGGGAAAATGGGTTTGGTTATGATCCAATTTTTTACTATGAACCATATCATACGACTCTTGCAAATGTTAGTGATGAATTAAAGAATAAAGTTTCACATCGAGGAAAAGCAATTGAAAAATTAATTGCTTATATGGAGGTAACAAAATGATCCATGTTGTTTTATATGAACCCGAAATACCACAGAACACGGGAAATATTATGCGTACTTGTATGGCTGCTGGCTGTACGTTACATTTAATTGAACCATTAGGTTTTTCTTTAGAAGAAAAATATGTTAGAAGAGCTGGTATGGATTACATTAAAGATTTAAATTATACCGTATATAAAAACTGGGATGCTTTTTTAGAAAAAAACAGCGATGGCGAGTTTTATTATATGACACGCTATGGTAGAAAAGCACCAAGTGAGTTTGATTTTACTTTGGCAAAGAAAGATATTTACCTTGTTTTAGGAAAAGAGAGCACCGGTATTCCAAAGGCCATCTTATCCCATCATCTCGATCGTTGTATGCGACTACCAATGGTGGAATCAGCTCGTTCTTTAAATCTATCCAACTGTGCTGCGATTATCGTTTATGAAGTGTTATCGCAATTAGATTACCCAGGATTATGTCATCATGAAAGTATAAAAGGGGAAGATTGGTTGGAGGTTGAGTGATGCGTTTTGATGCATTTTTTGACACTTACGATAAACGCCGTTGTTTGATTCAAATTGTTACGTTTCTTTGTTGGCTACTCTTTGCTTCCATTAATTTATATTGTGCCATTCGCTTATATAAAGTTGATAATTATAATCAAGTCTTTGCGATTAAAGACAATGCGATGTTTCAACAGGTGTACATAGTTCGAGTAATTTTAGAAGGGATGTCTCTGTATCAATTTAATATCATTAAATTAGTTCTTATCTTATTAAGTAATCTTCATGCTTTAGAACTCGGTTTAATGGTATCAACTTTTTTAGCGTATCACCATAAAGATCAACATCAAAAATGGCTTCGTAATTTTATAATATTAAGTATCCTTACTGCTTTGTTGGTTTTACTGTTTGTGATATTAGCCTTTAAAGTAACCTCCTTTGGTGGTGTAATTGAATGGATTCATAAAATATCAATTGTTGTTTTCATCACTTCTTTCATTCAAGTGATAGTATCATTGCTTCACTTATATCAATTATGTTTTAAAGAATATAGGGAAGCCTTACAATATAAAGTGATAATCGAATAAAAAGATATGCATTCTTCGCATATCTTTTCTAATTAAAATTTCTTTAAGTTCTTTAGATTTGATTTTTCTTTACCATCATTTAAACCACGTATATGGCGTGATCCATCTCGCCCAGTAAAAGGCAGGGCATTTTCAATTAAACCTTGCTCAACCGCTTCTAAGGCTTGCTCATAGTCATATACTTTACCACTTGCGGATTTGAACTCTTTTAAACTCCCATCCTTGTTTCTTCGCGCTGCGACAAATCGTTCTTGTTTATTTGTTTCTACTTTTTTTGTTTTTTTCATCTCATTACCTCCTGACATTATTGTGGTCCTCACTTGCATATTTATACATGGGAGGGATACTGTGAAATTCTGGAAATATCAACTGAATGGTAATGATTTTATTTTAATTGAAACAAAGAAACGATTTACAAAAGAACAAATAATAAAGATGTGTGATGCGCATTTTGGAATTGGTGCAGATGGCCTATGCATCCTTACCCAAAGCCATAATAGGATCCATTATAAACATTACAATGTGGATGGAAGTAAAGCTGGTATGTGTGGGAATGGAATTCGCTGTGTTGGACTTTGGTACATGAATAAAAAGCAGGTAAATCAATGTGTGATTGAAATCAATGAACATAGTTATACTTTATTTCGCAAGGATCAACTGGTTACCTTAATTGCTCCCATTCCCAAAATAATTAAACCCAATTGTTATCACAGTGGTGTAAAACATTGGATAAGCAAAGACTACCAAGAAAGTAGGGAATACAATGTAGATGTCGTAAACTATCACAATGCGATGTACTTTACGCTTACTACCTATGAGCTGGGAGTAGGTTATACCCATGCTTGTGGAAGTGGTGCCTTAGCAGCTTATTATCATGGCTATTTATATCATGGCTTAGCTGATATTGCTTGTTGTGAAAGTGCGGGGGGAATTAACATCCTTCGTAGGCATAAATCAAATATTTATTTATCGGGCAATCCAATTCTTGTTTATTATGGATATTATAATAAATAATTTACAGAACAGAAGGTAGAATGTTTGAAAAACAACTAGAGTTACGATATAATGATGTACGAGGTGAGAGTATGATTGAAAATTTAAATGATATGATTTCCATTTTATTGTTGGCAAGCATTCCATTCGGCTTCTTTTTTATTCTCATGGGAAGATTATTAAAAATGCGAAAGGCTCATCTTCGTGCGAATCAAGAACAATATTTTAGAGAATGGTAATCATTTAAAAATATTGGATAAGAAACGATGAACAAAACCAACTAGGAGGTATTTACATGTTTATCAATGCCATTAAACCAGAAAATGCACCAAAAGCGTTAGGACCTTATTCACCAGCTGTTAAATTAGGTGATTTCGTTTATTTAAGTGGACAGATTCCTTTAGATCCTAAAACAAATGAAGTTGTAGGAACTACAATTGAAGAACAAACCCACCAAGTTATGAAAAATATTGAAGTTATCTTAGCTGAAATGGGTCTTGAATTTCGTCACATTGTGAAAACAACGATTTTCGTAAAAGACTTAAATGATTTTGCTGCTTTAAATGAAGTTTATGGTTCCTATTTAAAAGAACCATATCCTGCAAGAAGTTGTGTTGAAGTTGCGAAACTTCCTAAAGATGTACTTGTGGAAATCGAATGCCTTGTGATTGATACCTTAGTATATGAACAACAAATGGCAGCTCAAGAAAGTGGCTGTAGTGGAAATTGTAGTAGCTGTGGAGATGGCTGCGAAGAATAATTAAATGAAAACGTAAATATTATTTTACGTTTTTTTTTTAGGAATGACCGAGTTTGACATTTTTATACCAATCTGGACATTCCTATTTACGAAAGCAAGGATGTTCTATATACTACAAGTAGATAGAGATTGATACATGTCAATGCTTGAGGGAATCATTCAAGGTTGACTGTTGAAATAAGATCGATTCCGATGATGGCTTGTCTAAATGGTTACAGTTAATGTTTTATGAATAATGGTTGGTTTAAAGTGTTGATGGTAATTGATTAGGAATCGATCGAATGACAAGAGTGCTGAAATAGTAGCACTCTTGTTTTCTTATCGAAAAAGATAATAAGCAAATAACATAGCTAACATTGCTTGAACAATGCGATACTTTAAATACGTTGAATAGATTAAATGACTATGCTCATTTAAAGAAAATATTTGTAAATGAACACAGAAACCACCAAAGGCTAATAAGCCACTTTGTAAGCAATAGCGATTTGGAAGGGAATAAGGCAAATGAGCAATATAAGTAGAACCACTTGAAAATTCAGTTGTTATATTTAGGAATGAGGATAGAAGTGGTGGTAAATAAGGTAATAAAATAGCTTGAATGCTTGTAATCAACATTAGATAACCACCAATCATAAATAAGCTTTTAATACTTGAACAAATAGCATTACTTAAAGTAAGTGCAAAAGACTTATTTAATTCAATTGGTTTAGTAAGCTCAATTGATGTTTTTCTAGTTTGTAAAAGAAGGAATAAGCCAGAGCATAATGAAATAATAAATAGTTGAAAGCCAAGTGATGGTTGATGATATATTTGATTGCCACACGTTAAAATAATAAAAGCAGGGGAAGCAAAGCTACAACTATAAATTAAACGTCGTTTTTGTGGTATGGTTAAGCAATCTGTTTCATCAATTAATAATGAAGAAGTAGGAAAACCTAAAACAATGGAAGCTAATACATAAGAAAAGGCTTCTGCATTCATATGGAAACTGCTTATCAATAATCGATTGAAAGGTTGAACAAGAAATGAAAGCACATGATATTCATACAATAAGCGTACCAGCACCATCGTAGTAAATAAGGAAGGAACTAATTTCTCATACCAAAGAGTTAAAGCTAAAAAGGAAGCATCAAAACTAAGCTTTCCTTGTATCAGAATTAAAATAAAAACAATAAGTAAAAACAAACTAAATATTTTCTTCATTGGATCACCTGTTTTACCCTATGAAATTATTATGATAAACATGCTTTTCCTTTTGATTTGAATGTGGTAAACTATAAAGAAACATGTTAGAGGTGAAGTCGTATGGTTACTTTTATCATACATCGATTTATTAATAATTATAAAAATTATCAAGATGCCCATGTACGTGAACAATACGGTAAAGTGACATCCATTATTGGTATTTTTTTCAATGTCTTTTTGTCTTTATCAAAATTCATTGTCGGTACGCTGTTTCAAAGTGTTTCGATTACAGCCGATGCGGTAAATAACTTATCGGATGCAGGAAATAGTTTAATATCTTTAGTGAGCTTTAAATTATCTTCCATGCCAGCCGATGAAGAACATCCATTTGGTCATGAACGATTTGAATACATTGCAAGCTTAATTGTAGCTTTTTTAATCCTCTTTGTAGGTATTGATTTAATGCGTTCCTCAATTGGGAAAATATTTCATCCGGATGTTATTCGTTTTTCCTATGTTAGTGTTGTGGTTCTAGTGATGTCCATTGCGGTGAAATTCTATATGTATCGCTATAATAAACATTTTGGAGAAGAAATCAATTCAAGTATGATGAAAGCAACCGCTGCGGATTCTATTTCGGATGTACTTGCGACGACTTCCGTATTAGTAGCTTTGATTTTATCACCAATCGTACAGTTTCAATTAGATGGATATATGGGAGCAATCGTTGCCGTTTTAATTCTTAAAACAGGATATGATATTATTAAATCAACGTTGGATGAATTATTAGGTATGGCACCACCGGTTGAAATGGTCAAAATGATTGAAACAAAAATAATGAGCTATGAAGGGGTACTTGGTTTTCATGATTTAGTCATTCATAGTTATGGACCAAATCGAAGCTTTGCAAGTGTCCATGTTGAAGTATCTAGCAAAGAAGATGTCTTAATATCACATGATGTGATTGATAACATTGAAAAAGACTTTGCTCGTGATCAAAATTTACAGTTAGTCATCCATTTAGATCCGGTTGTTACCGATGATGAAGCTACCAATGAAATGAAAAGCTATATTCGAAATGTATTAAATGAATTAGATGAAAAATTATCCTTTCATGATTTTAGAATGGTACCAGGTGGTACCCATACAAATATTATCTTTGATGTGGTGATGCCATCTAAATATAAATATAGCGATCATTATATTGTTGCTTATATAAATGAAGCATTAT
>JAVXTH010000020.1:0-22977 GCA_036642795.1 Erysipelotrichaceae bacterium | reverse complement strand
ACCCATTGTTTAACTTTATCATTATTTTTAGATGTAATTTCCATATTATTTTCTCCTGCTTTTCTTGTTTCATTATATCATAATTATCGAAAATCGAATGATCTTTAACGCATTATTTCAATTTGAATAAAGAAAAGACTTATCCTATGACTGCCACATATAAGTTAGCTATTAAAAAATGTGTCCTCACTTCTTTTTATCAATCTTAAAATTACTGAATAAAATACTTGATAATCATCATTTTAGGTAGATATTATAAATTGTAACTGATATAATTAAAACACTATTGATTTATAAAGGGGTATGATTATGAATGAAAAAATGAGTAAGATGCAAATTATTTCCTTAGCCTTGACTTTATTTGCGATGTTCTTTGGCGCTGGAAATATGATTTTTCCACCAGCCATGGGTGCCTTAGCACAAGGTGGTTACTTATGGGCACTAGCAGGCTTCATTGTAACTGATGCTGGAATTGCGATTTTAGCGATTATTGCGATTGTTAATGTCGGTAATAATTTTGATGATTTAGGCAACAAAGTCGGGAAACGTTTTGCCTTAGTTTTCAGTGTTATTATTTATCTATTAATTGGTCCATTGTTTGCTTTACCAAGATGTGGAAGTGTATCGTTTGAAATGGGTATTGCTCCCATCACCAATGGTTTTATGTCAACTGGTATTTCATCCATCTTATACACAGCTATTTTCTTTGGTTTAACTTATTTGTTATCGATGAATAAAAATAAATTAGTGGATATCATCGGAAAGGTATTAACACCTTTATTATTAATATCCATTGCCTGTATCTTTATCGCAATGTTAACAAGCCCTCATGTTCCCTTAGTTGCACCCGATCCAAGTTATCAAAATGCACCATTCTTTAAAGGTTTAATTGAAGGCTATTTAGCCCTTGATGGACCGGCGGGTTTAGTCTTTGCGATGGTGGTGATTGAAGCAGTTAAGAGTTATCATATTACCGAGCGTAAAAACATTATAAAATATACAGCTATTTCTGGTTTATTAGCTGCTTTATTCTTAGGTATTGTTTACTTTGCATTAACTTATATTGGTGCTCATAGTATTGGACTTGGTTCTTTCAGCAATGGTAGTCAATTATTAAATGCGGTATCGACTTCCCTGTTAGGTTCCTGGGGTCGTTTAATACTTGGTGTTGCGGTAATCTTAGCTTGTTTAACTACATCCATTGGCTTAGTTACATGCTTTGCGGATTACATTCATAAATTATGTCCAAAATATTCTTATCATAAAATTGCTGCCGTTGTATGTTTGTTTTCCTTTGTGATTGCCAATGTAGGTTTAACAACTTTAATTACTTATACCTTACCAATTTTAATTATGTTATATCCTGTATCGGTAGTATTAATGATTGTTTCTTTCTTTGATAAAAAAATTAAAAATGCGAAAGAAGTTTATATTTTCGCAATGTTATTTGCTTTCTTTGTTTCATTCTTTACCGGAATGGATAGCTTATCCATTCACTTAGGCTTTCTTCATGATATGGTAGCAAGTTTGCCATTCTATGATTTAGGCATTGCATGGATCTTACCTTCCTGTGTTGGTGCGATGCTTGGCTTAATTATTTCAAAGTTTAGAAACAAATCCGTTTCCTCTCAATGAGGAAACTTTTTATCGAAAAAGGAGTACTTTTATGATTAATATTATGACACCGGGACCAACAAAAGTTAGAGAAAATGTAAGAATAGCAAGAAGTGAACTATGTACCAATCCTGATTTAGATGATTCTTTCTTTACTTATTACCATTCTTTATGTAAAGACATATCAAATCTTTTTCATACCGACAATGAAAGCTTTATCTTAGCCGGTGAAGCAATGTTAGGACTTGAGGCAAGTGTAGCCTCACTATGTGAAAAAGAAGACCGAGTTTTAGTTATAAGTAATGGCATTTTCGGTCGAGGATTTAATGACTTAGTAGAATTATATGGTGGAAATGGAGTTGTTTATGAAAGTGATCCGTACTGTGGTATTGATCTTGATAAGCTATCCACTTTCTTAAAAAAAGATCATAATTTTAAATTTGCTACGTTAGTTCATTGTGATACCCCCAGTGGTGTTTTGAATTCAATTGAAACCATTTGTCCTTTGCTTCATCAATATGGGATATTAAGCGTCGTTGATAGCGTCTCAGCAGCTTTTAGTGTTGATATTGATATAGAGAAGTCAATGATTGATATCTTAATCACAGGCTCACAAAAGGCTCTGAGCGTACCTCCTGGTTTAACGATTGTTACCATCAGTCCAAAGGCTTTTCAAGTAATGGAGAATCGTAAATCAAAGATTGCATCCTTTTATTGTAATTTATTAAACTTCAAAGACTATAACTCAAATAAAGCATTTCCTTATACGATGCCAATCTCAGATATAAAAGGATTAAGTGTAGCCATACAGAATTTTAAAGAGGATGCAACCGTATTTCTTAGACATCAAACAATCGCCAAAGCAACCAGAGAAGCTATTGTTGAATATGGATTATCGCTATATTTAAAAGATCAATATTCACCAAGTGTTACCGTAATTAATGTACCAGATTCAATTAAGTGTGACGATATTTTAAATACGATGATCCGTGATCATCAAATCATGATTGCTGGCTGTTTTGATGTATTAAAAGATAAAGTAATACGAATTGGACATATGGGAGAAAATGCCAAGATTGAAGATATGATTTTAACCTTATCTGCTCTAGATCAAACACTCAATAAACTTGGTTTTAAAGGCAATGGAAAACTAAATGAAATTTTTATAAATAATTTGAATAAAGAAAAAACAGGTAGCTAAGTATACGATGATAATCACATAGTATGCATTGCCCTGTTTTTTTATAGATTTAATATTCAAATATGAAACCTTAGAATTCTTATTCGTAATAACTTTATTGCCAAAAAAGTAAGATAAAAATTGTTGATACGCTAGCAAGAATTAAGGTAGTTTTGGTTATAGAAGTACCGTCCTCTTTATGATTTACTCGGTAGTCATACTCCAGACACGCTAACCAAGCAAAATTATCAATGAGCATCATAATTTTATTACTAATCAAATTATTTTCATTAAGCATTAACGTTGATAACCAAATCAATGTTAATACAACAAGTGATATCACATGTTTTTTTATAAAATCTATCGTAGTTGATTTCATTAATATGCCTCTTCTTTCTTATAATAAACATTTGAAAATTAAAACACGAATGAAGCAGAACATAAATTAAAATTAACCAAATTCAAGAATAACTATTTTCATAGTTTTCATTTATTTCACTCCCCTTAATTAAAATTTATCACCCATATCTACTGATAACTTCATTATACACTCATTTATATCTTTTACAACCATTTCGCTTAATACAGTAGAGTTGCTTTTACGTATTCTAAATCCTTGCCTTACCACATAAAAACAGGACATCCTAGATGACATCCTGTTTTTAATTTTGTTTAATGATGATTACGAAGCGACCAACCTCCATCACTTCGGTTGTTTCCATTATTTTTGATTAAAATCATGACTTGGGTTTTACTTGGATCATTTAAATCATGAAGAATTGATAATCGTTTATGACCATCCAAGCAATAATACACCTGATCAATGATTTCGACTTGTAAAGGAAAGCTACAACCAATTCTTTGAACACTTTCGTAAAGTTGTAAATCATATTCTTTTGGTTGATAGTGAATCAAATGATAATCTAAATAAGTAACTTTCATTTATATTCCTTCTTTCAATTTCTTTATGAAAAAAGGGTACAATTTATGGTACCCTTTCTATCTATTTACTTAATACTTTACGACAACGATCACACAAGCCATCTTCACTTGTACTTTCGCTAATGTTCCAACAACGTGGACAAACAACACCCTCGCATTTTTCAACTCCAACACTACATACTTCATATGATTGAAGCGTAGCATTGGTTAAAGTTGCTCTTGATACAATTAACCATTGAGCAAATTTATCTCCCAATATTTCATCAATTAATTGTTTATCATGATCTTCCACATTGACATAAACATGAGCTTCTAATGATTTACCAATCACTTTATTATTACGAGCATTCTCTAAAGCTTTAAAGATATCACTACGTAATGCTAGCAGACGATTCATTTTCTCTAGAATAATTGCTTCATCTTCAAAATGCATTGATTTCGCAAATTCACCTAAATGAATGGATTCAGCTTCACTATGGAAGAAATCATTAATTTCTTCGCAAGTATGAACTAAGATTGGTGCCCATAAACGTAGTAAGGTATCCACTGCATAATACAAAACGGTTTGTACTTGACGACGACGTTTGTCATCTTTCTTTTCAATATATAGAATATCTTTAGTGAAATCACAATAATAACTAGATAATTCATTTGTCATTAGATTTGTTAAGGCAGTCGTAATATCAGAGAAACGATATTCATTGTATGCTTTGATTGCATTTTCATTTGCTTGACTTAAGCGAATCAACATATATTGATCAATTAATGGTAATTCATTCACATCTTGTAAATCAGCTTTTGTGAAATCATCTTGATTTAAATTACCCAACATGAAACGGAATGTATTACGAACTTTACGATAAGCTTCTGCACATTGTTTCATAATATCATCACTCATACTACAATCGGCTTGATAATCAACACTTGTAGCCCACATCCGTAAGATATCTGCTCCAAAGTTCTTTGTAATATGACTTGGAGAAACTGCGTTCCATTGACTCTTCGACATTTTAACGCCTTTTCCATCCATGATAAAGCCATGGCTCAATACTTCACGATAAGGAGAGGATCCATGATAAGCAGTTCCAATAATTAATGAGGAATTAAACCAACCACGATATTGATCACTACCCTCAAAGTATAAATCAGCAGGATAGCCTAAGCCACGCTCTTCCATGCAACTTGTATGGGAAGAACCTGAATCAAACCAAACATCCATCGTATCGCTTTCTTTAATGAAAATACCATTTGGTGAACCTGGATGCGTATAGCCTTCTGGAAGTAATGCTTTCGCATCTTTTTCAAACCAAGCATTGGTTCCCTCTGTTTCAATTATCTTTTCAATGTGAGCAAATACTGCTTCTTCCATAATTGGTGTTTTATCTTCTGCATAGATAATTGGAATTGGTACACCCCAAGCACGTTGTCTAGAAATACACCAATCACCACGATCACAGATCATGTTGTGCATTCTTGTTTGACCCCAAGTTGGAACCCATTTAACTTTATCAATTTCATCTAATAATTGTTGACGAATTTTATCAATGGAAGCAAACCATTGTGTTGTTGCTCTAAAAATAATTGGTTTTTTAGTACGCCAGTCATGAGGATAGGAGTGCGTTATAAACTCTAGTTTTAATAATACCCCTAATTCATCTAATTTCTTAACTACCGTTTTATTCGCATCATCAACAAATTGACCTTCTAAAAATTCTCCGGCTTCACTTGTTAAACAACCCTTTTCATCGACTGGACAAAAAGCTGGTAAACCATATTTCATTCCAACATTAAAGTCATCCACACCATGACCTGGAGCAGTATGAACACAACCAGTACCAGCATCCGCTGTAACATGATCGCCTAGAATAATTAAAGATGTTTTATCTAAGAAAGGATGTTTTGTGGTAATTCCTTCTAATTCTTTTCCTTTAAATGTTTTAAGAATCTTTTTATCTTTAAATTCAAATTTTTCCCATAAAGAATCAACTAATTCTTCTAAAACAACAAATCTACCTTTTTCACTTTCAACTAAAGCATACGTAAATCTTTCATTTAAACAAATGGCTAAATTGGCAGGAATTGTCCAAGGGGTTGTAGTCCAAATAATAAAAGCATCCTCTTGTGTTAAAATACCTTTTCCATCTTCCACCTTAAAAGATACAAAGATGGTTGGACTTTTAACGTCTTTATACTCAATTTCAGCTTCCGCCAAGGCAGATTCACTTGATGGACTCCAGTAAACTGGTTTTAATCCTTTATAGATTAAACCATCCATGGCCATCTTTGAAAAAATATTAATTTGTTTTGCTTCATACTCTTTTTTAAGTGTGATATAAGGATGATCATAATCACCGGTTACACCAAGTGCTAAAAATCCTTCTTTTTGAATGTTGACTTGTTCCAGTGCATAGTCATAACAAAGTTTACGGAAATCCGCAACACTCATCGTTTTACGATCATGGCCTAGTTTTGTAATCGCATGTTCAATTGGTAAACCATGAGTATCCCAGCCAGGTACATAAGGGGTCTTATAACCCATCATATAGTGAGAACGTACAATAACATCCTTCAATGCTTTGTTTAGTGCATGCCCAATATGAATATCTCCATTGGCATAAGGAGGCCCATCATGAAGAACAAAACTCTTTGCATCTGCATGTTTTGCCATCATCTTTTCATAAATGTGCTCTTCTTTCCATCTTTTTTGAATTAAAGGTTCTTTGCTTGGTAATTTACCTCTCATTTCAAAATCGGTTTTTGGCATTAATAATGTGTCTTTGTATTCCATCGTCATTTCCTCCTATAAAAAAAACATCCCTATCGCTAAGGACGTTAAATACGCGGTACCACCTTAGTTCATATATCATTGATATATGCCCTCAATCTTTATAACGGTAAAGTTCCGAGTTTTCTTACTAAGCTTTCAGAAAACTAGCTTGTAAAGGGATGAAGATCAATCTCATTCTTAATCTTTCAGCAATTGATTAAGTCTCTATAAATGATTGTATTGATAAACGTGTCTTTACGCATTGCTTTTAAATGTTTAAATCTCAGGAATATTAGGAACTTCAAATGCTTCCAATGCTTTACTTAAAGCTTCTAATTGTTCTTTCATATTACCTTTTATTTCACTTGCTTCATTTCCTAATTTAGCGATTTCTAATAAAATGGTTCTTGCGGTCATTAAAGCCTCTTTGACGATGATATCTGCATTTACATTTGCTGTATCAACAATCATGTTAGCTTCTTTGGTTGCCATATGTGCCATTTCATCCGCTGCTTTTTCTTTTGCGGATAAACCTTCTACAACAAATTGGTACTTATCCTTTATTGTTTTCAGTTGTTCATTGGCTTCATTTGCACGTTCTCGATACATGTCAACCTTTCGGTTTAACATCGCCAACTCTTGATCCATTTCGTTTAATTTGTCTTCCACTTGATATCGGTTATAACCTTTTCGCATGGTGTCAAATGTAACATTCCCCATGAATCAATCGCCTCCTTATCGATACGTCCCTATGGAAACTACGATATTCCCTTTTTTTGTGACTCGATTGCTCGTTAATAATTTAAAACGACCATATCCACGAATCGAAATCGTACTATTATTATTACATACTCTATCACAATCTTCAAGTATTACCTGATTGATTTTCACATAACCACTTTGAATTAATGCCTGTGCTTTGCTTCGTGAAAGTTTACTGATAGCTGCCACAAGGACATCACATCGCAGTGAGGAAAGAGTTGCATCATGCCAATCAATATCCCACATCAGTTGAATTGGCTCGTTGAATCGTTCAAATTCAATGCAGGCATGATTAATTTTTACAATTGTATTGATAATGAAAGCTTCTAATTCTTTACTAACAAAGACATAGATATACCCTTCTTTTACATGAATATCGCCAAAGCAATCCCGAGCGATTCCAGCATGCATAAAAGCACCTAAAACATCACGATGGGATATTTGATGATAACTTGTATCATAGGTTGCACGCAACATCAAAATATCATGATCAATCTCATCATCGCCAATATAAGCTTTTTTATTTTCGGCGTTATCATAACCACCAGCTAATAAATAAGGATAAGTATTACCAATTACTTTTTCTAATATTTGTTGCTTTTCAAGCGATAAAAAAGGTGTAACAATCAATTTGTGATGTTTCTTTGATTGTGTTAACCAATCATCGATACGAGCAACAAATTCATCATTACTACCTAATTGCTTACACTTATTTTTATTCACTAATCTTCTTCGCTACTATCCAGCGATATTTCCCCATGAACGCCAATATTCTTTGGTGTACATAAGATAACATTATGACCAATTTTTTGAATGGAACCATCTAACGCAAAAATAACACCCGTTAGAAAATCAATCGTTCTTTGTGCATATTCTCTTTGAAGTTTGTGTAAATTCACAACAGCTGCTCGATTCTCTTTTAAACGACGTGCTACTTCTTCTGCTTCATCAAAAGATCGTGGTTCAAATAATACCATTTTTGTATCCGAAGTTACCTTAGATATATTTTTAGATTGTGGAGCTTCGTAATCAGAAATTGAAGCCGCTTCATTCTCATCTAACTCTAAAACATCATCTTCATCGCTTGGGGATACGAATTCTCTAATTTTTTGGCTGATACCCATAAATGTATACCTCCTGTATATTAGTTATATTATAGCATAAACTAACCACTGAGAAAAACATTAGATTAAACTTTTGTTTAAGATTTTGACATTTTTACTTGTTTTTAGACAACTTTTTGTCATTTTTATTAAATCTTTCATCGAATTAAGATTACATCTTCTCCAATTGATTCAATATGATCAATTTTAATACAAATTTCTACGCTTTGAAAGAACCAAGGAAACAACTTATGAAAGCCTTTTTCTTTCTTTATTACAATGAATGCTTCCACACAATAATCATGATAATTCAAATCACAATCTCGTACCATTCCAATGATTTCACCACTGTTGATATTAACAACTTGTTTTTCACTTAATTCACTTAATCGCATAATTTCACCCATTCTATCTTATGTATTGAATTTGAAAGGTAGCCATTAATCGAAATTCTTTTTTAATACGGCAATTGCATTCTTTTCTAAACGCGAAACTTGCGCTTGAGAAATACCTAATTCCTTGGCAATTTCACTTTGAGTCATATCATCATAAAAACGTTTTTGAATAATTCCCCGCTCTTTATCATTTAATGATTTCATACTATTATTTAAAGCCATCACATTACTCATGATAGCAATTTCATCTTTATCATCTTTTATTTGATCGAGTAATAATAATTCATCACCATCGCTATTATAAATTGGTTCAAATATGGATATGACCGATTGAACAGAATCAAAGGCTTCGATCACATCTTTTTCTTTTACTTCTAAAGCTTGCGCTAAATATGCAATCGTAGGCTCTTCTTGGTGGTCATGAATATATTGTTCCTTGATTCGAAAGGCTTTATAAGCAATATCTTTTAAATGTCTTGAAACTCGTATTGCTTGATTATCTCTTAAATAACGTTTAATTTCTCCCATGATCATCGGAACTGCATAAGTAGAAAAACGAACTTCATGTTTTAAATCAAAATTATCAATTGATTTGATTAAACCGATACAACCGACTTGAAACAAATCATCCATATTATCACAACGTTGAGAAAAACGTTGTACAATTGATAAAACTAATTTTAAATTGCCTTGAATTAAAACATTTTTTGCGCTTTCATCCCCTGCTTGTAAAGCTAAAAATAAAGCTTTCATTTCCTTGTTGTTTAAAACCTTTAAGGTTGCGGTATTTACCCCACTTATTTCTACTTTATATCGACTCATGACATGCCTCCTATGAATACTAGAAGTTTGCCCAAAGCTTATACCTTTATAGCAATAAGTGGTTGGTAAATGTTGTCAGTTATTATTCTTCATTTGGTTTTTTAATTTATTAATAATTCGCTTTTCTAATCTAGAAATATAAGATTGTGAAATACCTAAACGTAAGGCAATATCCTTTTGGGTTAATTCTTCATGTTCAATTCCATAACGCATTTGTAGAATAGCTCGTTCGCGATCTTTTAAACAAGCCATGGCCGCTAATAATACCCTTTTATTCTCATTGGTTTCGACTTCTTTGGTAACTAAATCATCGGGTGTTCCTAAAATATCACTAAGTAATAATTCATTTCCATCGTAATCGACATTCAATGGTTCATCAAAACTAACTTCAATTCTACGACGATTCTTTTTTCTTAAAAACATTAAGATTTCATTTTCAATGCAGCGCGATGCATAAGTAACTAATTTAATATTCTTATCGCGTTTAAATGTATTCACTGCTTTGATTAAACCAATACTTCCAATTGATATTAAGTCCTCCATAAAGATTGGATTACTTTCATAACGCTTCGCGATATAAACAACCAATCGTAAATTATGTTCAATTAAAGATGCTCTTGCTTCTAAATCACCATGTTCAAACGCAATCATTGCAGCTAATTCTTCCTCTTTTTTTAACGGTTGTGGTAAGACATCATTACCTTGAATATAAAAGGTTGTCGTTGCTTCTTTTCGAACAAATAAAAACTCTATTACGCATTTTAACCATTTCATGTTATCACCCCATCGATATATTATGAACATTCAATAAACACTTGCAGTGAATCGGAAGTTTTAAATCTTTCGTACAGCTTACCAATACTTTTTGCTTCTTGAAGCCATTTATTTTAAGTGAAATCAAAACAGCATGAATATTTGTGGTAGCGTTCATTGTATTCATCACTATCAATTCTATGTTATCTTTTTGAAGATATTCCTGATATTCATCATCAATAAAAATAATTGGAATTTGATGATAAGAAAGTCGATTACCACTATCGAGATAACCCATCAACTTTAATGTTTTATTAGGAAAATATAATTTCACAAAATATAAATACTGAGATTCAACTAAAAGAAACTTTCCTTTTTTATGAATTATTAAGATAATTATAATTAATATAATCCATTGAATAAGAATGATTCTATGATTCACTGGCAAAAAATAAACAAAAGCATGAAAACTACCTGCAAAGATTAAATAATCACTGAATGAAATAAGCGCTCTTAAAACAATCGATAATAGATATACTTTATATTTTCCTTTAAAGATCAAAACAACCCAAAACAATTCCCATAAGATCATGATAAACCATGCATGATTCCCCCATAAAACCACGCTAGCAAGAGATACAGCAAAAGCATACACAAATATATTACGATAGCTTAGAGGCCTTAATTGCATGTAAGAGGCGATGATAACGCTTGTTATCATAATCAACATATTATTGATGAAAGCAATTTCAACATAAGCTTGCAATCTATTCACCTCCCAAGTTTATTATAGATAAAACAACTTTCATAATTTGTCATATTCAATCGTTTGAATTCACTTGACATAAAAGATAAAAAAAAAGAGCCCGAAGGCTCTTAATACTATTCGGTTTCAATCAATCCATAACCATGATCATGACGTTTATAAACAACGGCAATTTCATTTGTTTCTTGATCACGATAAATAAAGAATGAATGATTTAACATTTCCATACGCATAATCGCTTCATCAAGATCCATACTCTCTGGTTCTAAACTCTTTGTCTTAACTAATTCATCATCATTTTCATCATAATCTAAATAAGGTTCATCATTTTCAACAAAAGCTTTTGCTAATTTTTCATGATGTTTACGCATCAAACGAGTCTTTTGACGACGAATTTGATCTTCTAATTTATCAACAACTAAATCAATCGCTGCATATAGATCATCATGGACAACTTCGGCACGTAATACCGCAAACTTCGTAGGTATCGTTACTTCAATTTTTTGTTTGTTAGGATACACACGAACGACTACATTGGCAATTACCGTATCATCAATGATAAAGTACTTTTCTAACATGGATAACTTATGTTCAATCTTTTCAGCAATTGCAGGTGTTACACTAATGTTCTTTCCGTAAATTTGGACTTTCATAGAGAAATCCCTCCTTATGATTACTTATATTATAGGGCAATAATATTTATTATAACAGTCTTACAATTCCAATTAATTTCTGTTATACTATAGTTGTAGCGAGAATTAAGATTAGCTTATTAACAAACGAGCTAATTTTTTTTTATAAATTTTCAAGTATAAAACGATCGACATTATCAAAACATAATTTATTTATTTCAGCTTCATCAAAACCAGCGCTTTTTAGTGCAATTTCAAGATTTGGAAATTGGGTCGTATCACTTAATCCCTTTATCATACATGGATCCCAACCCGACAAGATATCCATAAAATCTAAACCTAAAGCAACATGTTCTATTCCAATAAGGTTTTTTAAATACTTCGCATGTTCCACAAAATGTTCAATATCACCACAATTAGGATCTTCACTAACAAAGAATTCACAACCATTTAAACCAATGATTCCATTGCGCTTTTCAATTGCTTTAATTTGATCATCTTTGATGTTACGTAAATGATTACATAACGTATAAGCATTGGAATGGGTTGCGATTATCGTCTTGTTAGAATAGTTCATAATATCCCAAAACGTCGCTTCATTCGCATGTGAAACATCAATCACAATATGCTTTTCCTCTAAATAACGAACGACTTTAATGCCGAGTTCACTTAAGCCTAACTTAGCATCTCTTTCACTACCATGCCCCAATCCATTGCTTTCATTCCAAGTAAGAGAAGCAATTCTTATATGATGATCATACAACCAATCAATTTGGGCTTGATAACGCTCATCAATAGCACACATCCCTTCAATTGAAAAGACGACGGCGATTTTATCATCGATGGTTTGTAGATCCTCTTTGTTTTTGATTATTTTAAAAGCGGAACAACAAGCTAAATCATCTTCTAGTAAAGTAACTCGATGTTTAACATCTTCCCATGTTTCACTTCCTTCAAAGAATGAAACCATATTAATGCCTTTCACATGGCCTTTAATAAACTTTGGCAGATGAATATCTTGAATCACATGGTGAATACCTAATTTATCTTTTTCATAAACATCGTGGCCAATATCGGCATGCAAATCAAAATATTTCACTTATTTTCTCCCTCGTATATAACATCAAAAAAAGACATCTTTACATCCTCACTCATACCACTATCGTATGCGTGGTCCTTTAGTAAATTAACTACCTTAATTTCATCTTGACTAAAACAATCTTGATAAGCAACTTCATCCACTTGAATTGCCGTTACAATACCTTGGTTGAATAAATCAATAAAAGAATCGCTGCTATGAATGTTTATATCACATGGATGATACCATAAGGTATGTTGTTCATTTAATACATCGTACGTATCATCTACTTTATCCATAATCACATGGCCACTGATTAGCCATTTCATTGAAACAAGCGATTCGATTTTGTGTAAGAAGATATGTTTTTTATCTTTTGGATCATAAAGCAAATGATGGATATCATTCCAATCATCGAGTGCTTTACTAAGATCATAAACCTTAACATCTTTTCCTAAGCAAGCTTTAATCGCTGGTACATAGATTCGTGCAATCGCTTGTAACATTTCTTGATCATAACGACAGATTTCATAATAAGGATAATCTGAAACACTCGTATTATGATATTTCTTCAACATCATCGTATCCATCATCGATTCAAAACGATGATGATAAAGAGCCGATTTACCTTTACAATCCCCCGTTCGATAGAAGATATAAGGGTGTGTTGTTTGATCCAGTGACCAATGTGCTAAATGACCAAATAAGTAGGCCATCATTCGTTCTTTAATCGCTTGATTTTTTTGTTTGCGAATTGCTTGAATCGCTGTTTCATAAAAGACATTCACATGACCACGATGTAATTCACTACCAATGTGACTTAAATCATGATTTAAAAAAGCGTCCCATGGTTTCGCATGATGAAAGAATAGAAAATCTGGTCCATTGCTTCCAATATAAAACAATTGTTCATTTTCTTTAATAATTCGCACTATTTCACTTTTTGAAGAATCTTCGCTTAAAGCACGAACGACCTCTTCTCCAAAAATTTTATGAGTTATTATATTAGGCATAATTAAACCTCCTTATGCTTCTTATTATAACGTTTTCTTGCTTGCTTCACAAGCAACATGACAGCAATGAATCAAGTATAGGCAATTACCTATTTGCCTTGCTTGCTTCTTCATATCTTAAGCTAGGGGGTGTTATTATCGCTCATTGTACGATGATCATTCAAGTGAATGACAAGCTTAGCAATCAACCTTTAAACAATGTGATGATTCGCATTTATCATAAAGTGAATCAATGTTTCGTATTTGAAGATTTCTTTCGAAGTGATGCGAAAGGTTTTAGTGAAACCATCACCCTTTATGTTCCCCATTCATCTTATAATAAAACCCATTATTTAACTTATGAAATAGATTTGCAAGTGATGGATTATCAATCCATCACCAAGAAGAAAATTTTATGTTGTGAAAACATGACATCTTATTTGCCTATTACAATGCTTCCAATTGCTTCTAAAGAAATAAAAAAATAAAAAAGCGATAACTTTTTTACTTCTTTGTAAGCATTAAGATGGCCTGAATGGCAGCCATCGTTTTTTGTTTATCTTCTTTATTGACACTACGAAGTGCTTGAATCACTTTATATTCTTCTTCACTCATAATATAATTATGACCACCAGCTTCAAAGTAATATTCCAACCCCATCTTTAATTCATTCGATATTCGTAACGCATCGTTTACACTCATATCGCGTTTCCCATTGATATATAAAGACAAGGTACTTTGTTGAATATTAACTTTTTTGGCTAATACCACTTGTGTAATTTCTAAATCTTGCATTTTTCGTAATATCATTTTCCCAAATTCCTTTGAGTAATTTCGATCCATTTAAATTACCTACCTTAAGGCATATTATAATGGAAATATGGAATAATTAGCTTTATTATATCAGATTGAAATAATAACACTCATCATATGTAGATATTATTTCATATTATAATAAATATAACAAAATGACAATTATTCTTCACTTTGATGAATTATATCAAGAATGGCATGATAAACGATGTATTCCGAATAGGTATCCATTGAACAATATTCAAATAAATGTTCTTTAATTATCTTACTTTCCGCTTGATTTAAATTATCTAATAAACGCCAATTTGAAACGGCATCCATTCCATAAGAAATATCTAAATCACTATAGCGATAATCTGAGAAAATCGTTACTAATTTCTTTAAAGAATATAAACCAGCCATTCTTTCATCGTAAATATTTCCACTACTAAAAGGTAGTGATAAATCAACCATTCGTTCCCATACTTTTTTTAATTCTTTACTATATTTAGGAAATTGATTGGCAAGTTGCATTAAACGTAACTTTTCAGCACCTTCCATATTGAATACTAAAATGGATCCTTGTTTAGGAATATCCCGAAGTAAATGAAGAATGAAAGCTTCTCGACAATCTTGGACACCTAAATATTCATAATGTTTTAATGGTTGGTTTTCTTCTTCTACATGTAACGAATATTGAAATACCAAAACATCAAAAGGTTTCATTCCACTATAAGGAGGATAAGCATACGTCTCCCATTCAAAATCTAAATATGAAATAGGTAGTTTGATGTGTTCATCGTTCCATGATTTCATCGCATAGTGATCAAAAAACATGCCGTGATTACGAGCTGCCATAATCTGTGCATATTGAAGTCGAGTACCTTCTATTAAATCAACATCAACATCTTTAATCGTAGAAATACCATGCTCTTTCATTTCCCCTTTATGAGCAGATGATACAAGATTCATAATTGAGGTATCACTTTCCTGTTTAAAACAGTGATCAAAATAACTACATTTGTTCCCTCTTGTACATATTTTTGTTCGTTTCGCGACGATTGTCTTTTTTTCTAATGTCATTTCCATCTGTTTTAAAATTGGATCCAAATCACGATAAGCTAGTTTTACTTTTTCATCAATGGTATGATTTGCCTTATTCTTACTATTATATAAAGAAGGTGAAATCACAAGTAATTGATCTACGTCTAGTTCCTCTTGACGAACATACATGGCATTCAAATGAATGGCATACAGATGTTGAATGTTTATCCCTAGCTGATGTAATACCCAGCAGGTATCGGCAATCGCTACCACTTCGTGTTCTTTTGGCCAACAACTAGCATAAGTAAAGTAAAGATCATAGCCATTACCGTTTTTCATCATGATTGGTAGCTTAACTCGTAAATCATGATACATAAAACGAGCATTGATTAAAACATCATAGTTTTTCATCGCAGCCAAAGCACATTGAGGATCATCGCCTACTTTACCCTCAAAGTATGTTTCTAGATTGAAACGTTTTTTACATAGTTCAATGATGTTTTCATTAAAATAAATATAGGGTACAAAGTTTAATGGTTCTTTTTTATTTAACCAAAATAACTTATTGCATCGTTCAAATTTTTTAATATCAGATATATGAAACATTTACGCCACCTCAACTTAACGACTTAAATTATACCACAACCTAATATGACTTGCTGATAATTTATAAATTATAATTTTTAACCATCTTTTTAATAATACATTGTAATTCTTTTTTTAAAGCAAGTGGTTCATTTATAATCACTTGATCCCCTAACGATAGAATAAAAGATATTACATCTAATTTACCTTCCATGATTGTGGAAAAATGTAGTTTATTTTGATCCAACCATTCCATTTTAGGATTCAAGCCAATCGATTGTTCACGAACTAAAAGCGCTGATTCATCATAAATGATTAAATCTAATTCATAAACTTCATCTTTAACTAAACCAATCTGTCCAATATGTTCACTACTTTTATAATCTTTATCGCGAATAAAGCTTTGATTGGTTAACTTTAAACTTTTCATTCGTTCATCACTAAACTTAAATACTCGATAATCTTTGGCTTTTAAACTATAAGCAATTCCATAATAAGCACCCTTATAATTCAATATCTCATAAGGATGAATCTTTACGATACTAGCTTCTTTCGCATTCATTGCTTGATATAGTAATTCAATGACAACGCAATTTGTTTTAGCTAATTCAAAATCATCAATTTGCTTACGCATTGTTTTACTAATAACAAAATCACGATTTCGATACGTTGGTTTATCCAATAAATCATCACGCATACCAGCGACAAGTTTTTGCATTGCTTGATTAAAAGTATCCAAATATAAAAAATCAGTATGAGCATTTAAGTATTCCATTGCTTCTTGAATGCTCTTTTTCTCTGAATTTATAAAGCTTGGAACCATTAACAATTGATGTTGAGCAAGTTTATATCCTCCATAACGTCCCGGAATGATTTCAATATCGTAACCAGCTACTTCACATTCTTTGCGAAATTCGCCAATATTGCGAACATTGGTTTCAAGATATATGCTCAGTTGTTTTTTTGTAAGCATTCCCTTGCTCTTTAATAATTGTAACATCCTTAAACATTGCGCGGTTCGATTCATATGATTTCTCCTTTAAGAAACGTGTGCTTGATGATAACCTAAAGGTGCAAAGCGATCTGGATAGGGTCCAAATTCTTCTTTCACTTCCGCAACTTTTGGGACAACACCCAACATCATTAATGGTAATACCAACTCACCAATTCCACGATCCAAAGCAAAGCCTAACGCTTCCCCTAAATTACGTGCTCCATGATCAATCAATAACATAACCATATCTTTATTACGCGTAAAAATTGCATGCATTAAAATCGGATAACCATTAAAAATCCAATTCGGACTCGCTCCCAAAAATAATGCTTCTCTTGCTTTTGTAACATCTTCATTCCATACTGCGTTCAATAATTCTTTTGCGACTTTGTTTGTGTTTGACATATCAAATCTACCTCTCTTTGATATCATCATACATCTTAATATAACACTATCAATGTTACATTAAATATATAATTAAAACAAGTAAAAAGTAACGTTTACACGTTACTTTTATTTGAGCCAGCATTTTTCATTGCTTCATAAGTAGGAAACAATGCTTCAAGTTGTGAGTTATCCATTCCTTGATCATAAATCATTAGATAATCATCTTTCACCATCGCTTTATATTCTTTTTCTACTCCATTTTCATTTACTTTAACTTTACTTGATGTTTTCGTTTCTTTTAGAAAGGATTTCATTTTTTCATCTTTGGTATTAACTCGATACAAATAAATCAAATTTCCTTTCACTTTAAAGCTTCTTCCTTCATGAGCCGCAAAATTCATTTCATTTAAGGTTTCCATTTCATCCATTTGAATGCCTTTTTCATTCATCCATTTAATCATGGAATCAATTGTATTACTTGCATCGTTTGCGATTTCTTTATTTTTATCACGCATTTCAACCTTTTCTTTCTCTTTTGTATCTTCTCGGTTAAAAAAACTACAACCACTTAATAAAGATAAAGAAAGGCTACCAAGAACTAGCTTCTTTAAGACATTTGAGTACATACTAAGCACCTCCATGATTCTTAGTATGGACAAAAATACGAAGAATAAACATAAAAAAAGCAGTTCAAAATTCGAACTGCTTAGACTACCTTATTTACCAAACTTAATTGCTGCTTGAGCTGCTGCTAAGCGAGCAATTGGTACACGATAAGGAGAACAAGAAACATAATCAAGTCCTACTTTATGGAAGAATTCAATACTGCTTGGATCTCCTCCATGTTCACCACATACACCTAGGTGAATGTCGGGACGTGCTTCACGGCCTAATTTAACTGCCATTGAAATTAATTTACCAACACCACTTTGATCAACACGAGCAAATGGGTCTTGCTCATAAATTTTCTTGTCATAATAATCATTTAAGAATCCACCCGCATCATCACGAGAGAAACCAAATGTCATTTGTGTTAAATCGTTTGTTCCAAAAGAGAAGAATTCAGCTTCTTTCGCAACTTCATCCGCTAATAAAGCAGCACGTGGAATTTCAATCATCGTTCCAACTAAATACTTAAGTTCAACGCCAGCATCTTTAATTAGTTTGTCTGCTACTTCAACAACGATGTTCTTAACATATTTTAATTCATTCACTTCGCCAACAAGTGGAATCATGATTTCTGGTTCAATATGCCAATCTGGATGTTTTTTATTCACATTAATAGCAGCTTCAATCACAGCACGTGTTTGCATAGCGGCAATCTCTGGATAAGAAACAGCTAAACGACAACCACGATGACCCATCATTGGGTTAAATTCATGTAGTGAAGAAATAACTGTCTTTAATTCATGTAAATCAATCTTCATATCTTGCGCTAACGCAGCAATATCATAAGAAGAAGTTGGTAAGAATTCATGAAGAGGTGGATCTAAGTAACGAATTGTGACTGGTCGTCCTTGCATTGCTTCATAAATGCCTTCAAAATCACCACGTTGCATTGGTAATATTTTATCCAAAGCACGACGTCTTTGTTCCACTGATTTTGAAACAATCATTTCACGCATTGCTTTAATTCGTGGTCCTTCAAAGAACATATGTTCGGTACGTACCAAACCAATTCCTTCAGCACCGAATGAAACTGCTTGAGCAGCATCCTTTGGTGTATCCGCATTGGTACGAATCTTAAGTACTCGATATTCATCTGCCCATTTCATAAAGCGTTCAAAATCGCCTGAAATAGATGCTGGGATTGTTTTTACTTTACGTGCATAAACATTACCAGTTGAACCATCAATTGAGATGTAATCATCACTTGTTAATTTATGGCCTTTTACTTCAAAGAAGCCTGCATCGCCATCAATTTGTAATTCTCCACAACCTGCAACACAACATGCTCCCATACCACGAGCAACAACTGCCGCATGCGATGTCATTCCACCACGAGCTGTCAATATACCTTGTGAAACATGCATTCCTTCAATATCTTCCGGTGATGTTTCTAAACGTACTAAGATAACTTTATGGCCTTTAGCAGCCTCAGCAATCGCTTCTTCTGCTGTAAACACGACTTTACCACAAGCTGCACCAGGTGATGCTGGTAAACCATGTGCAATTACTTCTGCTTCTTTTAAATCTTTTGGATCAAATTGAGGATGTAATAAAGCATCCAATTGTTTTGGATCAACCATCATCAATGCTTGTTTCTTATCAATCATACCTTCATCTACTAAATCACAAGCTACATGTAAAGCTGCTGCTGCCGTACGTTTACCATTACGGGTTTGAAGCATAAACAATTTACCTTTTTCAATCGTAAATTCCATATCTTGCATATCTTTATAGTGAGCTTCTAATTTACCACAAATGGTAACGAATTGATCATAGGCAACTGGTGCAATTTCTTTTAAATGATCGATTGTTTTAGGAGTACGAATTCCCGCAACCACATCTTCACCTTGTGCATTCATTAAGAATTCACCATACAATTTCTTTTCACCGGTACTTGGATTACGAGTAAAGGCAACACCTGTACCACAATCATCACCCATGTTACCAAACACCATCATCTGAACACTAACAGCAGTTCCCCAACTACCTGGGATATCGTTCATTCGGCGATAGTACTCAGCACGTGGATTATTCCATGAACGGAAAACCGCTTCAACGGAGCGAATCAATTGCTCTTTTGGATCGGTTGGAAAGTCCTCATGTAAGTTTTCCTTATAATACGCTTTAAAACGTTGTGTCATTTCAACTAAATCATCGGCATCTAATTCCGTGTCTTGTTTGACATTACGTTTCTCTTTTATTTCATCAATAATGCCTTCAAATTGGCTTTTAGGAAGTCCCATAACCACATCTGCAAACATTTGTACGAAGCGGCGATATGAATCATAAGCAAATCGACGGTTGCCCGTAAGTTTTGCGACTCCTTCTACTACTTCATCGTTTAATCCTAAATTTAAAATGGTATCCATCATTCCAGGCATTGAAGCACGTGCACCAGAGCGAACTGAAACTAATAATGGATTGTTTGCATCACCAAATTTTTTATTTGATAATTTTTCTAATTCGTCTAAATTATGAAAAATTTCTTTAGCGACTTCATCACTTAATTTAGCACCATCATCATAATACTTGTTACATGCTTCGGTTGTGACTGTAAAACCAAAAGGTACTGGCATTCCTAAATTCATCATTTCCGCTAAATTTGCTCCTTTACCTCCAAGCAAATCGCGCATTTTCCCATTACCCTCAGAAAACAAATAAACATACTTCTTATTCATAGCTTATCCTCCATATTGTTGTAATCGCTTACACATATTATAGCTTAAGAATTAAATTTTTCATAGGAAAAAATTGTGAAATAAGTAGCATATGTCATTTACATAAGATTATACAAAGATAATCACTTCAAATGTCTCTTTTTAATGACAATGCACAAAGGAATCATAAAAAATAAAGCGGTTAGAATTAAAATAAGAACATTTGTTTGTGAATTACATTTAAAATTTTGGTAAACAAAGTCTAAACCAAAATTAATTCGAAATGCTTCAATCGTTTCATTGTTAACTCCTTTGAATATTCTTTGCATCACATCTTCCATCATTATTTTTCGATATAAACTTGCTCCATGACTAATTGGAAACACGCGAATCACTTTTTGTAAGCCCAAGGGTAATACACCAATCGGTACATAAATTCCCATGAGAAAACCGGATAAGGTACCAACAATTGTTGTAATATTTGAAAATGCGGAAATGCTTTGAAATGGTAACATCAAAGCTAATAAAATCGTAACACAGGTGATAATGATTAAAGTCATCGCTGCGAATAATTTTAATAGCGTTAAAATAGAAAGACAATGACCCCCATAATATACAATGTAGGATTCTCCTATTATTAAAGCTACGATTGATATAATAAAAGTAATCAAAAAGGTTGAAATGAAATAAGATAACATAATTTTAAAATTACCGATTGGTGATACATAGAAATCTTTCACAATTTGATTGCTTCGATCCTCAATCATCACACTCATCGCACTCAATGAAGTAGTGAGCGCAACCGTCCCCATTGTTCCCGCAATAATCCAATAATCGCTTAATTCCCTTGCCCCTTCGCCAAAGCTTTTAACCAATGGTTGAATCATCATTTCACCTAGAAAAGAAACATATAAACCAATCACGACAAAAACAGCCATCAAAGAAAAGAAAATCGCACTTTTATCTTTAAAGAATAATAATAAATGGCGATGAATTAAGGCAATCATGAATGCAGCTTTAAGATGTTTAAAAAAGCATCTTCTAAAGAACCTAATTTTACTTCAAATGAATTAATATACATTCTAACTTGTTGAACGATTTGAAAAGCATCAAAACATGTTGGTATTTTAATTATAATTTGATCTTGTCTTTTTAGAAATGAAATCTGTTTATCTTGTAAGATTGCCGCAAGCGCATTTAATCGATAGGGATATAAAATAAGATAATCAAAAGTATATTTATCTCTTAAAGCAAGTGGTGTTCCTTCTTCAATGATTAAACCATGATCAAGAATAATAATATGATCTCCCATAGCTGCTTCTTCCATGTAATGAGTTGAAAGAAAGATCGTTAATTTTTGATGTTTTTGTAATGATTTGATACAATTCCATATTTGAACTCGAGCATTGGGATCTAAACCCGTGGTTGGTTCATCTAATATTAATAAACTTGGCTTTGAAAGCAAAGCTCTTGCGATATCGCATTTCCGTTTTTGACCACCCGATAAAGTCGCAACTTTTTGTTCCATGATATCATTTAGTTCTAGTAAATCAGCAATGGTTTGAATTCGCTCATTTCGATCTTTTTTCGACATCGAATAAAAACGCGAGCGAAGAATTAAATTTTCTTTCACGCTTAACAATTGATCAAGAGCACTAGTTTGAAATACAATTCCAATATGTTCTCGAATCTTTTCATCCTCTTTATATCGCTCATAACCATTCAGTTTTACACTTCCTGCATCAAAGCAACAAAGTGTGCATAAAATATCGATCGTTGTTGATTTGCCCGCTCCATTCACCCCTAAAAGAGCACAGAAGCTACCTTCTTGAATATGTAAATTAATTCCCTTAATAACTTCTTTTAGACCAAAAGATTTCTTTAGGTTATTCACTTCAATCATTGCTTCCAATTCATTCACCTCATCCTTTGCATTATATGAAAGGATGAATTAAATATTCTAAAAAAAAGAAGATTTATATAATCTTCTTATTTTTCTTTCATTTGTTGTAACTGCGATTGAACCAAAGTAAATTGAGTTTG